>NZ_JBWKWP010000021.1:0-99920 GCF_059422285.1 Curvibacter sp. GW821-FHT01G03 | reverse complement strand
AAAGGCGGGTGCGGGCGGGCTTGCGAAGGCACTGGCGAAATCAGTGAACCTTGTGCATCCAGCGGCGCTGGTGAGTCGGTGTTGGTTGTGTCGGGCAGAGCGTCTGTGCGGCCCCGCGCTGCGAAGCAGCCGCGCCCTCCGAGTGAAACGAACAGGCGCCGCTGCGCAGCAGCAGCCGTCGGTTCCCGACCCCCACCTCCCGTTGGGCACGGCGAGCAGCGCAGACTTGGGCGGAAAAAGGGCTCGCGTCTGTTTGAGCGTAGCGAGTTTAGCGAGACCCCGCCCAAGTTGAGCAGCGCAGCGGACCCTGCGCAGCAGGGCGTGCACGTCGGGTCGCCTTTCTTTGCTTACTTTCTTTGGCGAGACAAAGAAAGTGAGGCGCCCGCCGGGGCGCAATCCCGGCCTCCGACCTTCAACAAAGAGCAGAAGGAACAGAGCGCAGCGGCACCACAAGATCCCTCACGGCGCCTGCAGCAAACCCCTTACCCCACCGGCCAAACCACCCCGTTGTCATTCAAGATCGCATCCAGCGGCTGGTCATGCGCCTCGGGCTCGAAGTCGGGCAGAAAGCCCTGGGTGTAGCCCAGGCCCACCGTCACCGGGCGGGGCTCCAGGGCGGCCAGGGTGCGGTCGTAGAAGCCGCCGCCGTAGCCCAGGCGGTAGCCGCCAGGGCCGTAGCCCACGCAGGGCACGAACAGCAGGGTGGGCACGATCAGCTCGGTGTCCTTCGGCTTGGGAATGCCGTAGGCGTCTTCTTCCATGGGGCAGCCCGGGTACCAGGCGTGGAAGGTCAGCGTCTTGTGCACCTTGTCCACCACCGGCAGGCCGATGCGGCGCAGCTGGGGCTCGCCCTGCAGTTCGCCGTCTTCCTTCCAGCGGTGCAAGGCGGGCAGGGGGTCGAATTCGCCCTTGATGGGCCAGTAGGCCCCAATGACCTGATCGGTGCGACCAACCAGCCAGATGCGCATCACGCGCTGCAGCAACTCGGCGCGCTGTAGCCTGTCTGGCAGGTTCAGTCGTTGCTCAATGAGTGCCTTGCGAACCGCTAACTTGTCCATAATTCCCTCATGTATCTAAAGAAGATTTTGACACCGCTTCTGGTGTCTCTGGTTTTGAGCTGTTCAGCCGCTGGGGTCTGGGCGCAAACCGGGGGCCTGGCAGGGGCCTCGATGGCGGGCCAGAACCGGGCCGATGACGTGCTGGTCGACATGAGTCAGGCCTTTCGCAAAGGGGATCGCAAGAAGCTGGCCCAGTTGCTGCCGTTGGCACGCGGCCACGCGCTGGAACCCTGGGCCGCCTACTGGGAGCTGCGTGCCCGTCTGAACGAGGCCAGCGCCGATGAAGTTGAGGCCTTCATGGCGCGTTATGTCGGCACTTACCAGGAAGACCGCATGCGGGCCGACTGGTTGCAATTGCTGGGCCAACGGCGCGACTGGGAGGGCTTTGCGGCGCAATACCCGCTGTACCGCATGGGTGACGACCGCGAACTGCGCTGCTATGCGTTGGCGGTGGACTACCTCAAGGGCGTGGCGGCACCCGGTGCGGCCGAAGAGGTGCGGCGCCTGTGGCACGGCCTGCGCGAGGCCGAAGATGGCTGCACCCTGGCAGCGGACCGCTTCTATGCCGGCAAGCGTTTGACTGCGCTCGATATTTGGCGCAAGGCACGCCTGGCCACCGAGGCCAACCGGCCTCGCGCCGCCCGCAACGCGGTGGGCGTGGTGGCGCCCGAGGTCTTGCCCGAACTGGGCCTGATCAACGACAGCCCGGTGAAGTTTTTGGCCAAGCGTGCCGCGGCCCCGAGCCGGGTACGGCAAGAGCTGGTGGTGCTGGCCCTGATCAAGATCGCGCTCAGCGACCCCGACGCCGCCGCCACCCTGTTGGAAACCCGTTGGGCCGTGCAGCTGTTGCCCGAAGAAGAGCACTGGGTGCTGGGCGTGATCGGCAAGCAGGCTGCGCTCAAGCTCGATCCGTCGGCCGCGCGCTACTTTGGCAAGGTGAACCGCGACACCGACCTCAACGATGATCTGCTGGGCTGGAAGGTGCGCGCCGCGCTGCGGGCCGGCCAGTGGCGCCAGGCCCTGGGCGCTTTGCGGGCCATGAGCGAAGAGGCGCGCCAGGAAAGCATCTGGGTCTACTGGCGGGCGCGGGCCCAACTGGCCCTGGCGCGCAACGAGGCCGAGCGCCGCGAGGCCTTGCAGCCCCTGCAGGCCATTGCCGGCCCCCGTGGCTTCTACGAGCAACTGGCGCTCGATGAGCTGGGCCAGAAGCTGGTGCTGCCACCGGCACCTGTGCCCTTGTCGCCCGAAGAGAAAGAGGCGGCGCGCAACAACGCCGGCTTGAACCGGGCCCTGTACGCCATCGCCATTGGCCTGCGCTCCGAGGGCAACCGCGAATGGAACTACAGCACCAACCTGCACAGCCCGGGGGGCATGGCCGAGCGTGACCTGCTGGCCGCTGCCGACCTGGCCTGCCAGCGCGAGGTGTGGGACCGCTGCATCAACACCAGCGAACGCACCCGCAGCGTGTTCGATGCCAGCCAGCGCTACCCCATGCCTTTCCGGGACCAGGTGCTGCGGCGCGGGCGCGAGATCAACCTCGACCCCGCCTATGTGTATGGCCTGATCCGCCAGGAAAGCCGCTTCATCATGGACGCCCGCTCGGGCGTGGGCGCCTCGGGATTGATGCAGGTCATGCCGGCCACCGCACGTTGGACGGCCAAGAAGATCGGCCTGGCGGGCTTCACCCCCGACCAGCTCTCTGACCGTGACACCAACATTGCCATCGGCACGGCCTATCTGAAGCTGGCGCTGGACGACTTTGGTGGCTCGATGCCCATGGCTGCCGCGGCCTACAACGCCGGGCCGGGCCGGCCGCGCAACTGGCGCAACGGCCCCATGCTGGAGGCCGCGATCTGGGCCGAGAACATCCCCTTCACCGAAACCCGCGACTACGTGAAGAAGGTTCTGGCCAATACCACGGTGTACGCCGCCTTGATCACCGGGCAGCCCCAATCGTTGAAAGGTCGGCTGGGCCTGGTGGGCCCGCGTGACCAAGGCGTGCCCGACCCCAGTACTGATCTGCCCTGAGCGCGGGCCTGCGCGCCCGTGCCCTGGCGGGGGGCGGAACCTCCGTCCATCTGTCTGGTTTCACGCACCTGTCATCGCAGGCATCCATGCTGCGTGCTCATTCCATCTTCAAGAGCACCTCCCATGGATCGCCGCCAATTCCTGTCCCGTTCTGCCTTCTTCACCGTGGCTGCCGCCTCCCTGACCGCCTGTGGCGGGGGCGGTGGGAGTGAAGGGGTTGGCACTTACCAGTTTCCCCAGGGGGTGGCCAGCGGCGACCCGCGTGAAAGCAGCCTGGTGTTCTGGAGCCGCTGCGTGCGCGCCACGGGGGCTGGCGCTGACATCAACGTGCGTCTGCAGGTGTCTACGTCGGCCCAGTTCATCAACTTGCTGGCCGATCTGCCCCTGGTGGCCAGCGCCACCTACGACAACACGGTGCGCGCCAAGGTCACCGGCCTGCCAGCGGCCACGCCGCTGTACTACCGGTTCCTGGCCGGCAATGACGTCAGCGCCGTGGGCGTGGGCAAGACCGCCCCGGCCAGCACGGCCACGCTGGCGCAATTGCGCTTTGCCTGGTTCACCTGTCAGGACTGGAGCGTGAACCACTGGGCTGCCATGAGCCTGTTGGCGGCCGAGGACCTGGACTTTGTGGTGCACCTGGGTGACTACATCTACGAGACCGTGGGGGCCGCCTTCCAGAGTGGCGCGGCCGAACCCGCGCACGCCCGCATCAGCCTGCCCGACGGCACCAAGCTGAGCGACGGCACGGTGTATGCCACCACGTTGGCCGACTACCGCACCCTCTACAAGACCTACCGCGGTGATGCACGCCTGCAGGCCATCCATGCCAAGTTTCCCATGATCGCCACCTGGGACGACCACGAGTTCAGTGACGACTGCTGGCAGGACCACCAGACCTACACCAACGCCAACCTGCAGCAGACGGCCCGCCGCCGTGCTGCCAACCAGGCTTGGGTGGAGTACCTGCCGGTCGACTTCGGCGATGTGTCTTTCGACAGCGCCAATGCGGCTTTCAACAACCTGCGCATCTACCGTGACTTCCGCTTTGGCACGCTGATGCACCTGGTGATGACCGATGAGCGCCTGTACCGGGACGACCATGTGGTGGACGAGGCCACCATTGCCGCGGCCCAGGGGCACGACCCCATCAATGGCAGCGACTCGATCGGGGCCCGTTACTTTGTGCAGGTGCCGGTGCTGCAGCAATTCGAGGCGCTCAAGACCCAGGCGATGGGGCGCGTGCCGTCCATCCTCGGCACCCCCCAGACCGCGTGGTGGAAGCAGACCCTGTCGAGTTCCAGTGCCACCTGGAAGGTGTGGGGCAACGAAGTGATGCTGAGCCGGCTTTGGCTGGATCTGCGGGCCAGCGCGCCGGCCCCGTACAACGCCCAGTACGTGGTGAACTGTGACGGCTGGGATGGCTACCCCAGCCACAAGGCCGATCTGCTGGGCCACATCACCAGCAACAACATCCAGAACGTGGTGGCCATCACCGGTGACCTGCACGCCTTCCAGTGCGGTGTGGTGCGCGACAAGCCCGACACCAGCACCGGTACGCCTGCCGTGGTCGATTTTGTGAGCGCCGGCATCAGCAGTTCCAGCTTCTACAGCTATGTGAAAGCCGGTGCGGGAACCACCCCTTTGGCGGCCCTGGTCACCTCGCCCGCCGTGTTTGACGCCGTGCTCAAAGGCAACAACCCCGACTTCGCCTATGTGGATCACGACGCCCAGGGCTATGCCTCGGCCACCCTCACGGCCAGCAGCCTGCAAGTGATCTACACCAAGATGAAACCCCTCACCAGCAGCGGCACGGTGCCCGACAGCCCAGTGCTCAAGCGCACCCGCATCACCCTGGCCGCGGGCAGCAAGACGCCGGTGGTGACGGACAACATCTGAGCGCGCTGGCTCAGGCGTTGAGCAGTTGCTGCCCTTGCAGTCGGGCGGCCCCCGAGGCCACCAGTTGGTCGACCAGGTCGGACAGCCAGGCCTGCGCGGAGGTGCCCCCACCGTGCCTGGCGGCTTCGGCCATGTAGGGGGTGTGCTCCATCCATTGGCGCAACTCGGTGAGGCTGATCTCCTGCCACTCGAGCAGCTTGAACTTCAGCAGCACCTTGGTGGCGTATTGCTGGTGGCGCTCAGGGGTGCGCACAAAGCCGTCCAGCCGTCGGCGTGCCGTGGCCAGTGCGCTCGTCACGTCGTGGAAGACGGCCCCATGCCCCGGTATCACGGTGCGGGGAGTCAGGCGCTCGATCAGGTCCAGGGTGGCGGCCACTTCGTCAAAGGCGGGCACGCCGTCGAGTTCGGGGAAGACCACGCCAAAGCCGTTTTCCCAGAGCGCATCCGCCGAGATCAGGGTGGCGCTGGCGGGCTCGAACAGGATCACCGAGTGCGGGTCATGCCCTGGCGCCGCATGCACCTGCCAGGTCTGCAGGCCCAGCACCCGTTCGGTATCGGGTTGCAGCAGGCCGTCAAAGCCGAAGCGCGGGCATTGCTGGCCGGTGTGCTGGTAGCTCAGTCGGTTTTCGTCCCAGCTGCGCACGGCCTCGGCTTCGCCGGGTGGGATCCAGGTCTGCAAACCCGGGTATCGGGCCTGCAGCGCTGCATTGCCGCCGCAGTGGTCGCTGTGCAGGTGCGTGTTGAGCAACTGCACCAAGGGGCGCGGGCCCAGCGTCGATTCGACTAGGGCCACCGTCTGGTCGCTGTGGCTGGCGTAGCCCGTGTCGACCAAGGTGGCCCCATCGGGCCCGTCAAGCAGGATGTTGTTGGCCGACAGCCAGCCGCGCTCGAATACGCTGACGCCCGGGGGCAGGGTGGGGCCCTCCATGGGATGCCTCGGGCTCAATGGGCCGCAGCGCTGCTGCGCAGCTCGCGTCGCAGGATCTTGCCCACATTGGTCTTGGGCAGCTCGGTTCGGAACTCGATGTACTTGGGGTGCTTGTAGCCGGTGAGGTTCTCGCGGCAGTAGCGGGCCACATCGTCTTCGGTCAGCGCCGGGTCGCTGCGCACCACGAAGACCTTGATCGATTCGCCCTGCTTGGCGTCGGGCACGCCGATGGCGGCACATTCAAGCACGCCGGGGCACATCGAGATCACTTGCTCCAGTTCGTTGGGGAACACATTGAAGCCGCTGACCAGGATCATGTCCTTCTTGCGGTCGATGATGCGGGTGTAGCCCTTGTCGTCCATCACGCCCACATCGCCGGTGCGCATGAAGCCGTCGCTGGTGAAGGTTTTGGCGTTCTCGGCGGGCTGCTGGTAGTAGCCCGTCATCACATTGGGCCCCTTGATGCAGATCTCGCCCGATTCACCTTGCGGCACGGTGTTGCCGGCGTCGTCCTTGATGGCAATGTCGATGCTGGGCAGGGGCAGGCCGATCGAGCCTGAAAACACGGTGCTGTTGACTGGGTTGTTGGTGCCGATGGCGCAGGTCTCGCTCATGCCCCAACCTTCGATCATGGCCGAGCCCGTGGCTTGCTGCCAGGCCTTGGCCGTGCCCTCGGCCGCGGCCATGCCGCCGGCCTGCGAGATGCACAGGTGCGAAAAATCAAGGGTCTTGAACTCGGGGTGTTGCAGCAGGGCGTTGAACAGCGTGTTCACCGCCGGCAGCATGTGGAAGGGGCGCTTCTTCAGCTCCTTGATGAATTTGCCGATGTCGCGCGGGTTGGGAATCAGCGTCAGGTGCGAGCCTTGGCGGATGGCCAGCAGGCACAGGGTCAGCGCGAAGATGTGGTACAGCGGCAGGGCGGCAATGCCGTTGATCTGGGTCGGGTCGCCAATGCGGGCCAGCGCCGGTTTGAACCAGGCATCGGCCTGCAGGGTGGCGGCCACAATGTTGCGGTGGGTCAGGGTGGCGCCTTTGGACAGGCCGGTGGTGCCGCCGGTGTACTGCAGAAAGGCGATCGAGTCGAGGTTGCTGTTGGCAGGTTGCAGCTTCAAGCCGCGTCCCTCGGCCAGGGCTTGGCTGAAAGCCACCACGCTGCGGCCGGGCGTCAGCGGGATCTGATAAGGCGGCACCATCTTGGCCAGGTGGCGCACGGCAAAGGTGATCCAAGCGCCCTTGAGGCCGCCCAGCAGGTCACCCATCGAGGTCATCACCACCTGCTTGATCGGCGTCTTGTCGATCACTGCCTGCAGGGTGTGGGCAAAGTTCTCCAGGATGATGATGGCACTGGCCCCTGAATCCTTGAGCTGGTGCTCCAGCTCGCGTGCGGTGTAGAGCGGATTGACGTTGACGCAGGTGTAGCCGGCGCGCAGCACCGCCGCCATGGTGACCGCGAATTGCGGGATGTTGGGCAGCATGATGGCCACCCGAGCCCCGGGTTCGAGGCCGCGCGATTGCAGCCAGGCGCCCAATGCCGCCGACAGGGTGTCAAGCTCGCCATAGCTCATCCACACGTCCATGCAAACCGAAAACGGCTTGTCGGCAAATTTGCGGAACGATTCCTCCAGCAGGTGGGGGACCGAACGGTATTGCTCGGGGTCAATCGTTTGGGGCACGCCGGCCGGGTAGTGCTGCAACCAGATTCTGTCCATCATGTCTCTCCTTGGCGCCCGATTTTGGCTGCACCGCAGCAAGCGTGGCTACGGGGCTTGTCCTAGGGGCGGGGCTTCAGTCGTCGCTGAGGCGACAGCTACAGACCGTTGTGCCCCCCAATGCACTGCGTGCCATCATTGGTGAATGAAATCAGATCCATCCGGGGTGATCCGCCCATGATCGCCAGATTGCAAAGAATGATGTTGTGCTGGGGCGCCCTGCTGGTGGCTTGTGCTGTTGGGTGGTGGTGGCCTCAATCGCCGTGGGCGATCGCCGCCACCCTGCTGGGGCTGCTGGCGCTGAATCCGTTGGCCCTGGGCCTGGAGTTCATGATCATGGTGCAGGTCAACCGCAGCGACCCGGCGCCCAGGGCCTCCTGGTGGCAGGTGCTGCAGGCCTGGGTGACCGAGGTGCGGGCCTCCAGCCGCGTGTTCGGGCTCTGGCAGCCTTTTCAGGCCGAGGCCTTGAGCGATCGGCTTCCGCCCGCTTGCCAGCCCGGGCCGCGCGGTGTGCTGCTGATCCATGGCTATTTCTGCAACCGGGGTGTCTGGACCCCGTGGATGCAGCATTGCACGGCGGTGGGGCGGCCTTTCGTGGCACTCAGCCTGGAGCCCCCCTTCGGCTCGATCGATGTTTATGCCGCGCAGGTGGAGCGCGCCGTGACGGCCCTCACCGAGGCCACAGGCCGTGCCCCCGTCATCGTGGCCCACAGCATGGGCGGCCTGGTGGCCCGCGCCTGGTGGCGGGCCAGCGCAGGGCCCGGCGAAGCCGCCCGTGTGCACCATGTGATCACCCTGGGTACCCCGCACCAGGGCACCTGGCTGGCCCGCTGGGCCCACACGGCCAACGGCCGCCAGATGCGCCGGGCCAGCCCTTGGCTGCAAGCCCTGGCCGCCCAAGAGCCGCCCGAACGCGCCGCCGCCTTCAGTTGTTTCTATTCGAACTGCGACAACATCGTCTTCCCGGCCCACACCGCCACCCTGTCCGGCGCCCAGGCCCACTTCGTGCCCGGCATCCCCCACGTCGCCCTCGCCACCGACCCCGGCGTGCGCACCCAGGTGATGGCCTTGATCAAAGCGATGGATTGAGGCGTGGCGGCATTCCCAAGGGGCCGTCAGGCCCCCTTCTGAATTCAGCGAGCTTTAAACGAAGCTGTCAGGCCGGCGTCTGGCAGCCCCAAGGCGGCCTGCGGCCCCCCAGGGGGGTAGGAAGTGACACGCAGTGCACGCCCGTGGGGGCCTCAGATCACCCCGCGCCGCATCTGATCGAGTTCGATGGATTCGAACAAGGCCTTGAAATTGCCATTGCCGAAGCCGTCATCGCCCTTGCGCTGGATGAACTCGAAAAAGATCGGGCCCAGTTGGTTTTCGCTGAAGATCTGCAGCAGCAGGGCGTCCTTCTTGCCATCGATCAAGATCTTGCGCTGATGCAGCTCTGCCAAGTCTTCGCCGTGGCCCGGGATGCGCTTGTCCACCAGTTCGTAGTACGTGTCGATGGTGTCGAGCAGCCGCACCTGGTTGGCCTGCAGGCCATCGACGGTGGCGTAGAGGTTGTCTGAGCCCATGGCGATGTGCTGGATGCCTTCGCCGCGGTACATGTCCAGGTATTCCTGGATCTGGCCAGGCTTGTCCTTGCCCTCTTCGTTGATCGGGATGCGGATCTTGCCGCAGGGGCTGGTCATGGCCTTGCTCTTCACGCCGGTCACCTGGCCTTCGATGTCGAAGTACTTGACCTCGCGGAAGTTGAACAGGCGCTCATAGAAGTCGGCCCATTCATGCATGCGCCCCCGGTGCACGTTGTGCGTCAGGTGGTCGATGTAGGTCAGGCCCACGCCGTGGGGGGCCAGGGCTTCTTCGGTGCTCAGGCCGGGCAGGGGCTCGAAGTCGACGTCAAAGAAGCCGATGTTGCCGATGGCGCCTGGCTGGGCGCCGTTCTTGCCGCGCCAACGGTCCACCAGGTAGATCAGGCTGTCGCCAATGCCCTTGATGGCGGGGATGTTCAGCTCGCCCGGGCCTGCCACGCCGGCATAGCCCCAGGCACCCAGGCCGACGGCGCGTTCGTAGGCGGCCTTGGCGTCCTGCACCCGGAAGGCAATCGCACACACGCTGGGGCCGTGCAGCCGCGCAAAGCGCTGGGCAAACGAATCCGGTTCGGCGTTGATGATGAAGTTGATCTCCCCCTGACGGTACAGGGTCACGTTCTTGTGGCGGTGCCGAGCCACCGGGCGAAAGCCCATGCGTTCAAACACCAGGCCCATGGCCACCGGATCGGGGGCCGCGTATTCAATGAACTCAAAGCCGTCGGTGCCCATGGGGTTGTCCCAAGGGGTGAAGGGGGCCACGGTGGACGTGGCGCTGGCGGGCAGGGGGGCATTCATCGGTCTGTCTCCATCCATGAGTGAGGTCTTGAAGCGATTGACTGTAGGGGGCGGGCCCAGCAGTTTTTCTGCATTCTTTGGCCGTGACATCCGTCAATTTGCAAGAATCCTGCAAAATAAAAGCCATGGAAGCATTGGATAAGCTGGATCGGCAGATTTTGCGCAGTCTGCAGGCGGATGGTCGCGCCACTTACGATCAGATCGCCGAGGCCGTGGGCTTGTCGGCCAGCGCGGTGTTGCGCCGGGTCAGGCGGCTGGAAGACAGCGGTGTGATCGACCGCTATGTGGCGCTGGTGCAGCCCGAGGCGGTGGGGCTGGGGCTGACGGCCTACCTCAATGTTCGGCTTGAGAAGCACACGGAAAGCCACAAACGCAACCCCATGGACCTGTTCCGGGCCAGTGTGCAGACTTGGCCTGAGGTGGTCGAGTGCGCGGCGCTCACGGGCGAGATGGATTTTCTGTTGCGGGTGGTGGTGGCCGACATGGCGCACTACCGTCGCTTTGTGCTCGAAAGCTTGCTCAAGCACCCCAGCGTGCAGGATTGCAAGACCAGCTTCGTGCTGGACCGCGTCAAGGCGACCACGGCCTTGCCTGTCTGACGAACGGTGCTGGATGAGGGATAACCTTCATCCCCGCAGGGCTTGAATGGGGTGGATTTTGGGTTATAGGGGAAAACCCTTATAGTTTGGCCCATGTTAGCCCCTTCCAACTGGATCCGGTCTTCGCTGCAAGCGGGGCGTGATCTGTTTCATTTCACCCTGGCCCAACCTTCGGGCCCCGAAGCCTCGGGCCCGTCGCCCGTGCTGGTGCCCATTCGTTCACTGGGCCCCAGCTACCGCTCCCGCATTGCGGCCCACTTGCTGGCCCTGGAGCCGCAAGACCGTTACCTGCGCTTTGGCTACGCCGCCAGCGACGAGCAGGTGCAGCGCTACGTGGATCAGCTTGATTTCGAGCGTGATGAGATCTTTGGCATTTACAACCGTCGGCTTGAGTTGATCGCCATGGCGCATCTGGCCTTCTCGACCGATCCCAAGTCGGCCAGCTGTGCCGAATTTGGGGTGTCGGTGCTCAAGCAAGCCCGTGGCCGCGGTTTCGGTGCGCGTTTGTTTGACCGGGCCGTGATGCATGCACGCAACGAAGGCGTGAGCCTGATGTTCATCCACGCCCTGAGCGAGAACACAGCCATGTTGAAGATCGCCCGCAATGCCGGCGCGACGGTGGTGCGTGATGGCTCCGAGTCCGAGGCCCACCTCAAGCTGCCACCTGCCAGCCTGGATTCCAGGGTGGCCGAGATTGTTGAGCAGCAGTTTGCTGAACTGGATTACCGGCTCAAGGTCCAGGCCAAACAGTTCCGTGAAACGCTGGCCAGTGTGCAGGAAATCCGCCGCGGCGTGCGCCAGGGGCGGCACCAGTCCGCCCAGTGAGGTTCACCCAGTGACGGGTTGGCGGCCGGTCCTGTTGGCCGGCTGTCACATCAATCCGCTATCCTTGAGGCTTACTCACTACCGCACGTTTTGCGCACCAGGCTGTGTCCGACCCTCACCCAGCGCGCGCTTCCGAGAAGGAAGACAAGCGCTCTTTTCTGCAAAAAGTTGCCGAATTCATCCGTCCCGGGCCCGACTCGCGTGACGAATTGCTGGATGCCCTCACCGATGCCGAGGACAACCAGGTCATAGGCGCCGAGTCGCGCGTGATGCTCGAAGGCGTGATCCGCATGGCCGACTTGACGGCCGGCGATGTCATGCTCGCCACGCCGCGCATGGACCGGCTCAGCATCGATTCTCCCTACGAGGAACTGCTGCACCAGGTGATTGAAACGGCGCATTCCCGTTTCCCGGTGTACAGCGGCGAGCCCGACAACATCATCGGCATCCTGATGGCCAAAGACCTGCTCAAGCTGCAGCGGGCCCCTGAACTCAACCTCCGGGCGCTGCTCAGGCCGGCCGTTTTTGTGCCTGAAAGCAAAGGTCTCAATGACTTGTTGCGCGAGTTTCGCGGCAATCGCAACCATCTGGCCATCGTCATCGACGAGTTCGGCCGGGTGGCCGGTCTGATCACCATCGAAGATGTGCTGGAGCAGATCGTGGGCGAGATCGAGGATGAATTTGACATCGCCGAAGACGAAGGTGACATCTTCGGCCTGGCCGATCGCAGCTACCGTGTGAGCGGCGACACGCCGATCGAGCGTGTGGCCGAGGCCTTTGGCGTGCAGATCGAAAGCCGCGATGCCGACGAGCACTTTGACACCATCGGCGGCCTGATCGCCCATGAGCTGGGCCATGTGCCCCGGCGTGGCGAGCACTTCGAGCTGGCCGGCCTGAAGTTCGTGGTGCAACACACCAAGGGCGGCGCTGTGCGCTGGTTCAAGGTCACGCCCCAGGCGGACGGCGCCAGCCCCGCATGAAGGGCTTGAGCGGTCGCATGCGGCCGACCTGGGCCGCCTGGGTCTGTGCGGGCCTGGCCGGGCTGATGCAAGCCCTGTCGCTGGCCTGGCCCTGGGGGGGGCAGGCCTCGGGCACCTTGCAGGCCCTGTCGTTGGCGGCCCTGGTCGGTCTGCTCAACCGGGCGCCCAGCGCCCGGCACGGCGCCTGGCTTGGCGGGGTGTTTGCCCTGTGCTGGCTGGCCGGCACCTTTTGGTGGTTGTACATCTCGATGGCGGTCTATGGCGGGCTGGATGCGCCGTTGGCCGTGCTGGCCGTGTTGGGGCTGGCCGCTTTTCTGGGCAGCTACTACACCGTCGCGGCAGGTCTTTATGTGCGTTGGCACCGTCGCCTCGCACTGGGCCCGCTGGCGTCGGCGGGCCTGTTTGCCGCCTTGTGGACCCTGGCCGAACTCCTGCGCGGGCATTGGTTCACGGGCTTTCCCTGGGGCGCCGGGGGCTATGCCCAGGTAGACGGTGCTGCCCGCTGGCTGGCCCCTTGGGTGGGGGTGTATGGCACCGGGGCGGTGGTGACGGCCTGGGCGGCCGGGCTGGCCAGCCTGCCTCGGCGGAAATGGCCGGTGCAGATGCTGCTGCTGGGGCTTGGGGCGCTGCTCTGCTGGGCGCCTGCGCCTGAGCAGGCGGCCTCGTCGGCCCCATTGGAAGTCAGTCTGTTGCAGGGCAACATTCCGCAGGACGAGAAATTTCAGGCCGGCTCAGGGGTGCCCATGGCCCTGGCCTGGTACCGTGCGCAGTTGATGGCCAATCAGGCCTCGCTGGTCGTGGCCCCGGAGACCGCGCTGCCCCTGCTGCCCGAGCAACTGCCCGCGGGCTATTGGGAGGGCCTGCTGGAGCGGTATGGCGTGGGGCCTCAGAGGCCTGGGCCTGCAGAGAACGGGCCGCCCCAGGCGGCCCTGATCGGTGTGCCCCTGGGCAACCAGCGCGAGGGGTATACCAACTCGGTGCTGGGCCTGAGGCCTGGTGAGTCCCGGTTGTACGCCTACGACAAGCACCATCTGGTGCCGTTTGGCGAGTTCATCCCGCCGATGTTCCACTGGTTTGTGGCCCTGATGGACATGCCCTTGGGCGATTTCAACGCCGGGACCGTGGGGCAGCCCTCCATGTCCTGGCAGGGGCAGCGCCTGGCCCCGAACATCTGCTACGAGGACTTGTTTGGCGAAGAGCTGGGCCTGCGTTTTCGCGACCCCACCCAGGCGCCCACGGTCTTTGTCAACGTGAGCAACATCGGCTGGTTTGGCGACAGCGTGGCGATTGACCAGCACCTGAACATCTCCCGCCTGCGGGCACTGGAGTTCGCCCGCCCCATGGTGCGGGCCACCAACACCGGCGCCACCGCCATCATCGACCACCGCGGCCGGGTGACGGCCCAGTTGCCCCCGGTGAGCCGGGGCGTGCTGCAAGGCGTGGTGCAGGGCAGGGGCGTGAGTGCCGACCAGGGTGGTTGGGGCATCACGCCCTATGCCTGGTGGGTGTCACGCCTGGGGCTGGCGCCGCTGTGGTTGATTTGCCTGGGGGCGCTGGCCTGGGCCCGTTGGCGCGAGCGCCGCGCGCCGCCCGGGTAGGCCCTCAAACGGGCGCGGTTGCCGAGCCCGTTTACTGAGTGGCCCAGGGGTAGTAGGCAATGCCTTCGTACGCAAATTTGGGCTGGGAGCTGATCACGTAATCGCGTTCAGCGCTGCTCATGGTGTAGAAATGCGCGCCTGTGGTGCTGTTGTAGAAGCGATACAGGGCGCTGTTGCTGCCATCCGATGACGTCTTGGCGTACCAGAAGGTACCTTCATCGCGGTAGGCTGGCAGCGATTGGTCTACATAGGCGCGTTCGACGGCGCTGATGGTATAGAAATGCACGCCCAGCGAGGCATTGTAGAAACGGAACACCGGGCTCAAGCCTGCTGCACTGTTCATGTAGGCATAAAAAGAGGTGCCCTCGTAGCTGTACTGCGGGTAGGTGGCAATCACATAGTCGCGTTCGCTGGCGCTGGCTGTGTAGAAGTGGGCCTGGGTCTGTGTGTTGTAGAAGCGGAAGACAGGTGTGCGGCTGGTCGTGCTGCTGTTGTCCAGCCATTGGAAGATGCTGGTGGTGTAAGGGATGTCAAAGCGGCCATACACATCGTTGGCCGTGGGGTTGGCGCAGGTGGAGGCGCCGCCGGACAACTGGCCCACCAGGTACTTCGAACTGCCGCTGGTGATGAACAGTCCTGAGCCGCTGCTGCCGCCCTCGGTTACGCCACTGGTCCAGCCAACCCGGACGTGGGTGGTGGCGCTGCTGGAGCTCGTTGTATAGGTGCAAGAGAAGGTCTCAGAGCCCGCGGCCCGGGTGCAGGTGGCATACCCGGTGGTGCTTCCCAGGCTGACCTTCTGCAGGTCGCCCGCGGGGTGGTGCACGCCGCCGACGCTGGTGCCCACGGCGGGCAGGCTCGGCGACCAGCCCGAATAGGTCACGCCCGCGGGCGGGCTGTTGTTCAGGCGCAGGAAGGTGGCGTCACTGCTGTTGTCGGTGTAGAGCAGGGCGGCGCCGCCGGTCACGGTCTTGCTGCCGCTGTAAAGCGTGCCGCTGCCACAGGCCGAGGCGCGGTAGAACCAGAAGGTTTGCAGGGTGCTGGCCACGGTCTGGGTCGAGATGCAATGGTTGGCGGTGAGCAGGTAGGGGGTGGTGCTGCTGGCCCGGTCGTTCAGCAGGGTGCCGGAGCACAGGTAGCTGCTGCCAGTGCTGGCATCGGAGAACAGCAGCCGTGCCACGCTGTTACCGGTGCTGCTCCAGTCGCTGTTGCAGGCCACGTCGACTTCACAACTGCCCGAGTTGTTGATCTTCAGCGTGAGTTTGGCGGCCGTGGGTGACTGGAACAGGTGCGACAGCTGCGGCACATTGATTTGCAGTGTCGAAGTGGCCACACCAGCGGGCAGCTCGATCTGCATCGTCAGGTCTTCGCCTTCCACATAGGGGGCAAAGTAGAGGTGGTTGCCGCTGGCGCCGGCCTGGCTGAGCTCGTTGACGGCCAAGGCGTCGATCACCTGGGTGCCGGTGACTTCAGTGGCGGTGCTGGCGCCTTGCGCATAAAAGCGCAGTTTGGTGCGAGCGTCGATGTGGCCCACCTCCAGCATCAGCCGGGTGCCGGCGGCGCCGCTGGAGACAAAACGGATGGCGGCGCGCTGGCTGCCGTCGCTGTTCGGCGTCCATTGCAGGCGGCTGGCAAAGGTGCTGGCGGAATCCAGTTCGGCAATCTTGCGGCCCAGACCGATCTGGGGCGCTTGTCCGATGCTGCGGATGTCAACAGTGGTTTGCAGTTTGGCGACCTCGGTGCCGGCACTGCCCAGGCTCACCTTGTAGCTGGGGGCCGGGTCGTTGGTGCTCAGGGTGTAGTCGCTGTTCAGCTCTGCAGATTTGGCCGCGGCGGGGGTGAAGCTGTCCACCGGGGTGCCCAGGGCGGTGGTGGGCAATTGGCGTTCTGCCACTGCGCCGCTGCCATTGCCGCCACCGCAGGCACTCAGCAAGGCGGCGACGCCCAGGGCCAGGCCCCATCGAACGAGGTTAGCTTTCATCTTGTCGGATTCCATGTGTTGTTGAGGTGTCCGACGGCCCTCGGGGCATGTGTGCATCGGCTTTGCTCACTTCTGGGGGGTATTTTGCATGGGCTTGGTGTCAATTCGTACCCCTTTTACATTGGAGGGCTCGTCCTGCGGCGCTGTGTCGCGGCCTGCACCGTGGTCGCACCAGGCATGCAGGCCCGGTGGGCCGTAAAATCACGGGTTTGCTGCGCAAGTGCCTGCTTCCCATGCAGCCACGCCGGCCCCATCCACCCCTTTTGTCCAGACCCCGGCCCACCGGGGCCCAACGTCATGTTGACCTTTCAGCAAATCATTCTGAAGCTGCAGTCCTACTGGGACGCCCAGGGCTGCGCGCTGTTGCAGCCCTACGACATGGAAGTGGGCGCAGGCACCTCGCACACCGCCACCTTCCTGCGCGCCCTGGGCCCCGAGCCCTGGAAGGCGGCCTACGTGCAGCCCAGCCGCCGCCCCAAGGACGGCCGTTATGGCGAGAACCCCAACCGCCTGCAGCACTACTATCAATACCAGGTGGTGCTCAAGCCGGCCCCGAGCAACATCCTCGAGTTGTACCTGGGCAGCCTGGAGGCACTGGGCTTCGACCTCAAGAAGAACGACATCCGCTTTGTCGAAGACGACTGGGAAAACCCTACGCTGGGCGCCTGGGGCCTGGGCTGGGAGGTCTGGCTCAACGGCATGGAAGTGACCCAGTTCACCTATTTCCAGCAAGTCGGCGGCATTGATTGCAAGCCCATCACCGGTGAGATCACCTACGGCCTGGAGCGCCTGGCCATGTACCTGCAGGGCGTGGACAATGTCTACAACCTCAAGTGGACCGACACCTTGAGCTATGGGGATGTGTACCACCAGAACGAGGTGGAGCAGTCCACCTACAACTTCGAGCACAGCGATGCCGAGTTTCTGTTCACGGCCTTCGGCGCCCACGAAAAGCAGGCCAAGTACCTGATGGAGCAGCAACTGGCGCTGCCGGCCTATGAGCAGGTGCTCAAAGCCGCCCACACCTTCAACCTGCTGGATGCCCGGGGTGCGATCTCGGTCACCGAGCGTGCTGCCTACATCGGCCGCATCCGCAACCTGGCCCGCGCTGTGGCCCAGGCTTATTACGAGAGCCGCGAGCGCCTGGGTTTCCCCATGGCCCCGCGCGAGTGGGTTGAACAGATGGCCAAGAAGGCCGCCTGAGCGGGAGTACAAGACATCATGAGCCAACAAAATCTTCTGGTAGAACTGTTTGTCGAAGAGTTGCCCCCGAAGGCACTTAAGAAGCTGGGCGAGGCCTTTGCCGGCGTGCTGGCCGAGCAACTCAAGGCCCAGGGCCTGGCCGCTGCCGACAGCGTGACCACCGCCTTTGCCTCGCCACGTCGCCTGGCGGCGCACATCACCCACGTGGCCGCCAAAGCGGCCGACCGGGCCGTGCAGCAAAAGCTGATGCCGGTCAGCGTGGGGCTGGATGCCGCTGGCAACCCCACCCCGGCCCTGCTCAAGAAGCTGGCCGCCCTGGGCGCCGATGCCTCGGCCGTGGCCGGCCTCAAGCGCGCCCCGGACGGCAAGGCCGAAGCCCTGTTCTATGACAGCGTGGTCAATGGCGCCACGCTCGATGTGGGTTTGCAAAAGGCGCTGGAAGAATCGCTGGCCAAGCTGCCGATTCCGAAGGTCATGACCTACCAGCTGGAGACCGATTGCGAACTGCCCGGCTGGAGCAGCGTGCATTTTGTGCGCCCGGCGCATGGGGTGATCGCCCTGCACGGCAGCAGCGTGGTGCCGCTCAAGGTGCTGGGCCTGAAGTCGGGCAACACCACCCTGGGCCACCGTTTCGAGGCCGCCAAGCCCGTGGTCACCATCGAACACGCCGACGCCTACGCCGACACCCTGCGTCGCGATGGCGCGGTGATCGCCAGCTTTGCCGAGCGCCGTGCCGAGATCGTGAGCCAACTGGCAGCGGCAGCGGCCCAGGTGGGCAACGGCGTGCGCCCCATCGAAGACGACGCGCTGCTCGACGAGGTGACTGCCCTGGTCGAACGCCCCAATGTGCTGGTCTGCGCCTTCGAAACCCAGTTCCTGGGGGTTCCGCAAGAATGTCTGATCCTGACCATGAAGGCCAATCAGAAGTACTTCCCGCTGCTGGACGCCGCCGGCAAGCTGACGCACCAGTTCCTGGTGGTCAGCAACATCAGCCCGGCCGATGCCAGCGCCGTGATCGGCGGCAACGAGCGCGTGGTGCGCCCGCGCCTGGCCGATGCCAAGTTCTTCTTTGACCAGGACCGCAAGAAGACCCTGGCCTCGCGGGTCGAGGGTCTGGGCAAGGTGGTCTACCACAACAAGCTGGGCACCCAGGGCGAGCGCGTGGAGCGTGTGCGCGCGATTGCTCAGGCGATTGCCGCCCAGTTGGGTGACGCCACCCTGGTGGCGCAGGCCGATCTGGCTGCCCAACTGGCCAAGACCGATCTGGTGACCGACATGGTGGGCGAGTTCCCTGAGCTGCAGGGCACCATGGGCCGTTACTACGCCCTCAACGACGGTCTGCCCGAAGCCGTGGCCGACGCCATCGAAGACCACTACAAGCCCCGCTTCGCGGGCGACACCTTGCCGCGCGGCACCGTGGGCGTGGTGGTGGCCTTGGCCGACAAGCTGGAAACCTTGACCGGCATGTTCGGCATCGGCAACCTGCCCACCGGCGACAAAGACCCGTTTGCGCTGCGCCGCCATGCCCTGGGCGTGGTGCGCCTGTTGATCGAGAACCAGTTGCCGCTGGCCCTGGGCACCCTGCTGCAAAGCGCTGTGCCCGCCTTTGGCGACAAGATCAGTGATGCCAGCGCCGCTCTGGCCGACTTCATCTACGACCGCTTGGCCGGCAGCCTGCGTGAGCAAGGCTTCAGTGCCCAGGAGGTGGATGCCGTGCTGGCGCTGCGCCCTGAGCGCCTGTCCGATGTGGCCCAGCGCCTGGAGGCCGTGCGTGCCTTTGCCAAGCTGCCCGAGGCGGCCGCCCTGGCTGCGGCCAACAAGCGCGTCAGCAACATCCTCAAAAAGGCGGGCGAGGTGGATGCCCACGTCAGCCCGGTGCTGCTCAAGGAAGCCGCTGAGCAGGCTTTGTACGCGGCCCTGCAAGCCACTGCACCGCAGGCCAAGGCCCAGTTCGATGCCGGCGACTACACGGCCTCTCTGCAGACCCTGGCGGCCTTGCGCACCCCGGTCGATGCCTTCTTCGAAGGCGTGATGGTGAATGCCGAAGAGCTGGACTTGCGCCTGAACCGCCTGGGCCTGCTCAAGACCTTGCACGACGCCATGAACCGCGTGGCCGACCTGTCCCGTCTGGCCAGCTGAGCCCCCACGCCAAACCCACGCCACCCCCAGGATGCTCCCCATGAAACTCGTCATTCTCGACCGCGATGGCACCATCAACGAAAGCAGCGACGACTTCGTGAAGAGCCCGGAGGAGTGGTTGCCTCTGCCCGGGGTGCTGGAGGCGATTGCTCGGCTCAACCACGCTGGCTTTCAGGTGGTGGTGGTGTCCAACCAGGCCGGCCTGGGACGCGGCCTGTTCGACATGGCCCAGGTCAATGCCATGCACGCCAAGATGCACAAGCTGTTGGCCGCTGCTGGCGGCCGTGTCGAGGCGGTGTTCTTCTGCCCCCATGCGCCCGACGAGGAGTGCCGGTGCCGCATGCCTTCTCCCGGGCTGTTCGAGCAGATTGCCGATCGCTATGGCATCAGCCTGCAGGGCGTGCCCATGGCCGGTGACAGCCTGCGCGATCTGCAGGCCGGGTATGCGGCGGGTTGCGAACCGCACCTGGTGCTCACCGGCCTGGGCGCCGAATGGCGCGACCGGTCCCTGCCCGACACTTTTCCGCCAGGCACCCGCGTGCACGCCGACGTGGGCGTCTTTGCCGATCACCTGATCGCGCGCGATGCCGAGCGCCAGCGCGTGGCGGCCTGAGCCGCCCTCTGTTTTCAACAAGGCCCTACCATGCACCTGCTGCGCTCCCTTTTGCACACCCTGTGGATGATGGTCACCGTGATGCCCTGGGCCCTGATCATGTTGGTGGCCTCGCTGTGGCGCCGCGGCACCCCGCTGTGGTGGATGGCGGTGCGCTGGCTGGGCTGGGCCGTGGCGGGGGCCCGCGTGCTGATGGGCATTGAGGTGCGGGTGAGCGGGCGTGAGAACCTGCCGCAGGGCGAGACCAGCCCGGCCATTTTGCTGGTCAAGCACCAGTCGACCTTCGAGACCTTTCTGATGCCCACACTGATGCCGCACCCGCTGGCCTATGTGTTCAAGAAAGAGCTGCTGTATGTGCCTTTCTTCGGCTGGGCCATGGGCCGGCTCGACATGATCCACATCGACCGCAGCCAGCGCGCCCAGGCCTTCAACAAGGTGGTGGCGCAGGGCAAGCGCCTGCTCGCGCAGGGCATCTGGATCATCATGTTCCCCGAGGGCACGCGCACGCCCCGCGGCCAGAAAGGCCAGTACAAGAGCGGTGGCACCCGTCTGGCCATCGAGACGGGCGCGCCGGTGATCCCGATTGCCGTGACCTCGGCCAAGTGCTGGCCGCGCAAGGCCTTCATCAAGCACCCGGGTGTGGTGGATGTGTCGATTGGCAAACCCATCCCTTCGGCAGGGCGCCAGCCCGACGAATTGATGCGCGAGGTCGAAGCCTGGATCGAGGCTGAAATGCGACGCCTGGACCCCGAGGCCTACCCGCCCGCCCAGGGCTGAGCACACGCGTGCCGGGGGCCATGAACCGACTGCTGCAATTCACGCTCGACCTGTTCGAGCGTGAGCCGACGCCGGCGGCCCCCTCTGCGCCGCCCAAGCGCAGGGCCGCGCCACCCCGACGGCCCAAGCCGACGCCGAAGCCGGATCCTCAGCTGTTCGAGCCAGCGCGCCCCATCCCGTCGGCCCCTGGTCCAGTCGGCCCGCCTGCGGCCCCGCTGACCGAGGTGATCGCACCCATGAGCTTTCGCCATCCGCAGGCCAACCGCGAGTTGCAACTGCAAGGCAGCTGGGTGGCCTACCGCTTTGAGCGGGCACGTCGGCGCAGCATCGGTTTTGTCGTCGGGCCCGAGGGCCTGGTGGTGCGGGCGCCGCGCTGGGTGTCTCAGGCCGAGGTGGATGCTGCTCTGCGTACCAAAAGCGCCTGGATCGTGCGCAAGCTCGACGAGGCGCGCGAACGCCAATCCCGCCAGGCCTCTGCCAGCGTGGCCTGGGCCGATGGGGCCGAGCTGCCGTTTCTGGGCGAACCTCTGCGCGTGCGCCTGCAGCCGGGGGCGCTGGCGGGTGGCATGTTGCACCGCCTGGCCCCTGAGGCCGCAGCCGAGCAGGGCGTGCGCCACCTGCTGAGCCTGGGCCTGCCGCCTCAGGCGGAAGCCAGCCAGATCAAGGATGCCGTTCAGGCCTGCCTGATGCGAGAGGCCAAGGCCTTGTTCGCGCAGCGGCTCGACCATTACGCGCCCCAACTGGGCGTGCAGTGGAACAAGCTGGCCCTGAGCAATGCCAGCACCCGTTGGGGCAGCGCCCGCATTGACGGCAGCATTCGCCTCAACTGGCGCCTGATCCATTTCAGCCTGCCCGTGATCGATTACGTGGTGGTGCACGAGCTGGCCCACCTGCGCGTGATGGACCACAGCCCCCGCTTCTGGGACACGGTGGCCGCAGTGGTGCCTGACCACGCCGAACGCCGTCAGCAGCTGCGCCTGGGCGCCTTGCCCCGCTGGTGAGGGTGGGCGCAGCGCCCGCGCCTGCACCCAAAGCGGCCTTGCGTGACAATGGCGGCCCCCAGCTTGAACCCACAGGAGACACCCGACCATGATTCAAGGACTGACGCTTTTGTTTCTGATGCAGTTGCTGGGCGAAGGCCTGGTGTTCTGGCTGCACCTGCCCTTGCCGGGGCCCTTGATGGGCATGCTGATCCTGGCCGGCTGGCTGGTGTGGCGCGGCGCCGTGCCCGAAGGGCTGCGCCAGGCCTCTGGCGGGCTGTTGCAGCACCTGATGCTGTTGTTCATCCCTGCGGTGGCCGGCGTGATGATGCACTTTGGCCGAGTCGCCCACGAGTGGTTGCCGTTTCTGGCGGCGGGTGTTGGCGGCGCGGCCGTGACGCTGGTGGTGACAGCCTTGACCTTGCGTTGGATGTTTCGTCTGACCGGGCAGGCCTCTCCCGATGAAGGGGATGGGTCATGAGTCGCGGTAGTCCTTTTGAGATCTGGGTGTTTCTGGGGCAGTCGCCTTTGCTGTGGCTGACCTTGACACTGTTGGCCTACCTTGGCGCTGTTCAGCTCTATCGGCGCCTGGGCAACCATCCCTTTGTGCTGCCTGTCCTGACCTCGGTGGCCTTCATCATCGGGGTTCTGACCCTGACAGGAACACCCTACGCCACCTATTTCGAGGGGGCCAAGTTTGTTCATTTCATGGTCGGCCCCGCGACAGTGGCCCTCGCAGTTCCACTGTTTGCGCAGCTCCCAAGGCTGCGTCGCATGTGGCGTGAGTTGTCGGTCGCATTGCTGGTAGGATCCGCCACCGCCATGGTTTCGGCTGTCGGTATCGCCTGGGCCCTGGGCGGCACCCGGGAGACCTTGCTGTCGCTTCTCCCCAAATCAGCCACGATGCCCATCGCCATGGCCACTGCAGAGCAGATCGGGGGGCTCCCGTCGTTGGCTGCGGTGGCGGTGGCAGTGACCGGCATCAGCGGCGCCATCATGGCCAGGCCGTTGTTGAACCTGATCGGAGCCCATGACCCGGCCGTGCGTGGTTTCTCCATCGGCATCACGGCGCATGCCATCGGCACGGCTCGCGCCTTGCAGGTGCATGAGACGATCGGTGCCTTCTCCGCCTTGGCCATGGGCCTTAACGGCGTGGTGACGGCGTTGCTGGCACCGTGGATCGTTCGTCTGTTGATGTCTTTCGTCAGCGCGTGAACTTTATTTCTGTGCTGTGTTCTATGTCAATTTTTGCTTTGGAGGTCTTTCTCATGATGTTGACTGTTCGGCGTGTTTCCCTGGGACTTCTGCTACCCGTTGCCCTGGCTCTGGTGGCCTGCGCCTCGACAGGGCCTGCACAACCGACGAGAACCGCCTTGAATGGCCCGGCGATCGAGCGCCTCATCGCCATGCCCGACCGCAGTTTGGATGACCGCAAGTTGGATGCGCAGCGCAAGCCTGCCCAGCTCCTGGCCTTTTCAGGCGTGAGCACCGGGATGTGGGTGCTTGACCTGAGTGCTGGCCAGGGCTATTCGACCGACCTGCTTGCTCGCGGTACCGGCCCGACCGGTAAGGTGTTCGGGCAAAGTGCGCCTGGGGTTCCTGCTGCGGTGGCGCCAGTGAAGGAGGCGGCTCCGGCTAGCAAGGCGGGCGCCATTGGTTTCGTGACTGGGCCCAATCCAGGCGGTCGGCTGCCCTCCCCTGAGGCCCTGGCCCTGCGTGCACAGCGGCGAAATACTGCGCACATTGTTTCTGTGGTGCAGCCTTTCGAGGCACCTGTGCCCGAAGAGGCGGTGGGCAAACTGGATCTGGTGACCCTGATCTACAACTACCACGACCTGGTGCACCGCGGTGTTGACCGCGAGCGCATGAATCGGGCTGTGTTCGATGCACTCAAGCCCGGTGGTGTGTTTGTCATCATCGATTATGCCGGCCGTGAGGGGTCTGGCACGACTGAAACGGCGACGCTCCATCGCATCGAAGAGGCCGCATTGCGCCAGGAGTTGGAGCGTGCAGGCTTCAAGTTGCAGGCCCAGAGCGATGCCTGGCGCAACCCCGCCGATCCGCGCGACCACAACGTGCCGCTCGATGGACAAGCCAAGGACAGCTTCGCGCTGAAGTTCGTCAAGCCCTGAACAGGGGGCGCCGGTCCGGCGCCCTTCCATCTCACCCCCGGGCGATCGTCACCCCGCCGTCCACCGTGAGGGTGTGCCCCACCACATAGTCGCCCGCCCGTGAGGCCAGGTAGATGGCAGCGGCGGCCATGTCCTCGTCGCTGCCGATGCGGTGTGCAGGGATGCGGGCCGACACGGCCTCGCCATTGTCACGGGCATCGCGGTTCATCTCCGAGGCAAAAGCGCCCGGGGCGATGGCGTTGACCACGATGTTGTCCTCGATCAGGCGCAGGGCCATGCGGCGGGTCAGGTGGATCAGGCCTGACTTGCTGGCGGCGTAGGAGTAGGTCTCCAGCGGGTTGACCGAGATGCCGTCGATCGAGGCGATGTTGATCACCTTGGCCGCGTGCTGCTGAGCCGCCTGGCGCAGCAAGGGGGCCAGCGCCTGGGTCAGGAAGAAGGGGGCCTTCAAGTTCAGGTCGACCACCTTGTCCCAGCCGCTTTCGGGAAACTCATCAAACGGGGCTCCCCAGGCGGCGCCGGCGTTGTTGACCAGGATGTCGAGCGAGCCCTCGTGCTGCCCGTAGGCGGCGGCCAGGGCCTTGGCGCCTTCCACGCTGGACACATCGGCCGGCAGTGACACGCAATGCCCGCCCTGGGCCAGTTCGGCGGCCGTAGCGTCGCAGGCCGTCGCCTTGCGCGCCGAGATGTAGACGCGTGCGCCCTGGGCAATGAAGCCCGCCGCGATCATGCGGCCGATGCCGCGGGAGCCACCGGTGATGAGGGCGGTGCGGCCCTTGAGCGAGAAGAGTTCGCTGGTGTTCATGGTCTTGTCTCCTGTGAATGGGGTTTCTGAAAGTCTCAGCCCGCTTCAGCCGAAGTGGCGTTGCTGGCTCATGGCGCCCAGTCGGGCGGTGATCTCTTCGAAGCCGCGCAGGGTCTCATCGATGATCTCCTGCGCCGTCTTGACGCCGTCGATCAGGCCCACGCTCTGGCCGGCCAGGGCCGGGGCGGCTTCCATGTCGCCCCCAAAATAGACCTGCTGCAGGCCCTTGAAGGTGTCGGCGGGCATCAATCCCTCCTCGTGGATCACCCGGGTGCGTTCGGACTTGAGTGCGCGGATGCAAGGCGAGGCCTTTTTGTTGAGCACCCAGGTGCCGGTCTCGCGGGACTCCACGATGGCGTTCTTGTAATTGGCATGCACCGGGCTTTCGGTGCAGCACACAAAGCGCGTCCCCATCTGGATGGCCTCGGCCCCCAGGGCGAAGGCGGCAGCCATGCCGCGCCCGTCCACGATGCCGCCCGCGGCAACCAGTGGCACATCGACCCGGGCCCGGATGGCCTGCAGCAGCACCAGGGTCGACACCTCTTCAGGGTTCTTGAAGCCGCCGCCTTCGGCGCCCTCGACCACCAGGCCGTCGATGCCGGCGTCCACGCACTTGAGTGCGGTGTCCAGCGTGGGCACGGCGTGGTAGACCGTGATGCCCGCGCTCTTCAAGGGGGCGATGAACTTGGCCGGGCTGCCGGCCGAGGTGGTGACAAAGCGCACCCCGCTGTCGCACACGAAGCGCAGCATGGCGTCGTCTTGCAGAAAGCGGATCGGCAGGTTGACGCCGAAGGGCAGGCCCAGAGCCAGCATCTGCCGGATCTCCTGCTGGCAGTTGGCGGTTTCGCCGGACGAGGTCTCGATCACCCCCAAGCCGCCGGCGCGCGACACGGCCGAGGCCAGCGGGGTGCGGGCGATCCAGCCCATGGGGGCCTGGATGATGGGGACGCGGGCGCCGGTGTGGGCCAGCACGCGGTTGCGACCGGGCGTGAATGCGGTGCTCATGGGGTGGGTAAGTGCAGATGGAACATGGGCTTGCAGCGTAGCGGCGCTGCTGCGGCCTGTCGGTCACCTGCGGGTCAGCCCCAGCGGCCGACCTCCGTCACCCCCGGGGGGGGCGTCAGCGCAGCCAGCGGCGTGCCACGGCCATCCCGGCCAGCATGGCGGCCACGAAGACCGCGGTGTCCAGCCCTCCGCTCAGCAGGGTGCTCAAGGCGGGGCCCGGGCAGTACCCCGCCAGCCCCCAACCGATGCCAAACAGGGTCGACCCCAGCAGCAGCGGGGTGTCGATGTCCTGCCTCGTGGGCAATTGAAAGCGGTCGGCGAACCAGGGGCGGCGCGCTGGCCGGATCGACTTGGGGGGCGTGACGGCAAAGGCGATCAGGGTGACGATCAGCGCCCCGCTCATCACGAAGGCCAGGCTGGGGTCCCATTGGCCGTTGGCGATACCGCCCAGGTTCAGAAATCCGATCACCTTGGCGGGTTGGGTCATGCCAGATAGGGCGAGGCCCGCTGCAAACAGCAGGCCGGCAGCGGCGGCCGTCAGCAGGGCTGGCAGACGCGACAGTTCGGGGTCTGTGGTGGATGGGGTCGCGGGTGTGGGTTGCGTGTTCATGTCGGGCACCGGGGTGATGGGCAAAGCCTCAGGCTTGGAACAGCTTCAAAATGGCCACCGTGGCCATACCCGATCCCATGAAGGTGGCGGTGGCCGCCAGCGAGCGCACGGAGCGTCGGCCCAGTCCGCAAACGCCGTGCCCGCTGGTGCAGCCCGAGGCCATCACCGTGCCCAGTCCGACCAGAAACCCGGCTATCAGCAGCAGCGGCAGGGGGCGCAGGGCTGTGGTGGGGGTAGGCATCAACCGGGCCCAGAGCGCACCACCCAGCACCAGGCCTGCGATGAATGCAGCCTGCCAAGCTCGTTCCGGCTGGGCGTCGCGTCCGGGCAATAGCGCGGCGGCGATGCCGCTGATGCCAGCAATGCGGCCCAATGAAGCCAGCAGCCACCAACTGGCCAGTCCGATCATCAGGCCGCCCAGAGCCGACTGAAGGTAGGGGTGCAGTGCAATCATCGTGGGGTTCCTGGCAATGAAATCTTGTTCCTATATACCTGCCGGAGTATATTGGTAGGCTACTACTTTTGCCCGAATGCGGCGTTCTGACCATGCCCCCTTCATCGCCCCTGGCCGATGCGGCCCACAAAAAGGCACTCAAAACCCGCCTGGCTCGCGTGGAAGGCCAGTTGCGTGGCGTGCAGCGCCTGATCGACGAAGACGTGGATTGCGAACAGATTGCTCAGCAACTGGCCGCTGCCCGCAAGGCGCTCGACAAGTCGTTCTTCCACATGGTGGCCTGCATGATCGAGCAGGGGCGTGTGCCCCCTGATCAGATTGGCCGCCTGTTGGCCAAGTTTGCATGACCTCACTTCGTGAGCTCGCACGTGCGACCGCTGGGCTGAGCCGCGCAGGGGTGCCGTTCGACTCGTTC
Source organism: Curvibacter sp. GW821-FHT01G03 (assembly GCF_059422285.1). Classification (NCBI taxonomy): domain Bacteria; kingdom Pseudomonadati; phylum Pseudomonadota; class Betaproteobacteria; order Burkholderiales; family Comamonadaceae; genus Curvibacter; species Curvibacter sp. GW821-FHT01G03. The sequence goes on along the minus strand of NZ_JBWKWP010000021.1, from coordinate 72,810 downwards.
TCTGTTTTTTCCACTTTCCGTCTGTTTGCCGCAAGGAACCGACATGCAACCCATTCAGTTGTTTGATACCGCCTCCAGCACCTACACCTACCTGCTGGCCGATCCTGTCACCCGCGACGCCGTGATCATCGACCCGGTCGAAGAGCAGTTGGAGCGTGACCTGCAGGTCTTGCGCGACCAGGGCCTGAGCCTGCGCTGGATCATCGAAACCCATGCCCATGCCGACCACATCACCAGTGCCGCCGCACTGGCCGAGCACACCGGCGCCCACACCGTGGCACCCCAGGGCTGTGGCGTCGGCACGGCGGCCACCCAACTCAGCGATGGCCAGAGCCTGGCTTTTGGGGGCGAAAGTCTGCTGGCCCTGCACACCCCGGGGCACACCGCGGGCAGCATGAGCTATGTGTGGCGTGACCATGTCTTCACGGGGGACACGTTGTTGATCAATGGCTGTGGCCGCACCGATTTCCAGTCGGGCAGTGCCGAAGCGCTGTACCACAGCCTGACCGAGGTGTTGTTTCGCCTGCCCGACGCCACCACCGTGTGGCCGGGGCACGATTACCAGGGCCGCACGCGGTCGAGCATCGGTGCTGAAAAAGCCAGCAACGCCCGCGTGGCCGGTCGCAGCCTGGCCGAGTTCGTGGCGGTGATGGAGGGCCTGCAACTGCCCAAGCCGCGCCGCATCGACGAGGCCGTGCCGGCCAACCTCAGCTCTGGCTTGCGGCACGATGCCGCAGGGGCCCCGGTGGGCGAGGTGCGTGCGGCACACGGCTATGCGGGCGATGTCTCGCCCCTGCTGGCCTGGCAGTGGGTGCAGTCGGGCGAGGCGGTGTTGGTGGATGTGCGCACCGATGCCGAGCGCGAATGGGTCGGTTTTGTGCCGGGGGCCACAGGGCTGGCCTGGAAGCAGTGGCCCGGCATGGCCATGAACCCCGGCTTTGACGAGGGCGTGCTCGCCGCGGCGGCCGGGCGCAAGGTGGTGTTGCTGTGCCGCAGCGGCGTGCGTTCGGTGGCGGCGGCCAAACGTGCGACCGAGTTGGGGCTGCAGGCCTACAACATCCTGGAAGGCTTTGAAGGCGATCCGGATCAACACGGCCAGCGCGGTCGCAAGGGTGGCTGGCGCTTCCGTGGCCTGCCCTGGCGCCAGGGTTGAAACCGTTCGATCGGTGGTGGTGGGGCTTCAGCGCCCCATGTCCGGCAGGCGCACCGGACCGGTCTTGCGGAGTCGCCACAGGTAGCGGTAAAGCGTGGGGGTGGTCCACAACCGCCACAGGCTGCGCAGGTGCAGGCTCACGTAGCGCCACTGGCGGTGGCTGGTGCGCTGGGCGTGGTGCGTCATGCGAACATCGGCGCGCCTCAACTCGAGCCCGGCCAGCTGCACGCGCAGACAGAAGTCCACGTCTTCGCAGTACAGAAAATACCCCTCGTCAAAGCCACCCAACTGCTGCCACACCTCGCGGCGCAGTACCCAACAGGCCGCATTGGCCCAGTCGCGCCGCGGCACGGGCGGGCGATGGGTGTAGCGCTTGAGCAGGGCCAGTGGCGTAGGCACCTCGCGTTCGCTGTCTTGTACCGAGCCGTCTAGGTTGAGCAGCACGGGGTAGGCCAGGCCGGTTTGCGCGCGCTGGGCCTGCTCCATCAAAGTAGGCCATAGTTCTGCCGGTAGCCCCTCAAGGTCGGGGTTGAGGATACCGAACAACACAGTGTCGCAGCGCTTGAATGCCTCGTTGTGGTTGGCGCCAAAGCCTTTCGGGCCGGGGTTGTGGATTTCGGTGATGCGAAACGGCCAGCCCTGCGCAGGCTGGGGTAGCGGGGCGCCGGGCACGTTGTGGGTGATGATGAGGTGGCTCAGGCCGCTCGCTGACGTGGCGCACAGTTGATTCAACAGGGTGTGCAGGCAGGCGTCGTGTTGGTGACTGATGATGGAGAGGGTGAGGGTGAGCCCTTCGACGGTGGGGCTGCCGGCGTTCAACTCACTGCTCATGGATACCTGCTTGCATGGGGGTGCGATGTTACCTGCTGCCGGGTCATGTTCGGAACCCATAACAGTTCGCATGAGGCCATGAATCTGCACTGACGAGCACACCTCGCTGCCCCGCGTCTCATCGGCGTCGATCCCGCGATGGTTGGGCGACGTCGATCAACCCATGGGGACTGGCAATCACGTCTTTCAATGATTGGTACAGTTTGTCTGAGCCGTAGGCCTTGTTGTCAGGGTCGATGCCGAACAAGTAAGGTGTTTCCACGATCTGTCGATCGGCAGTCCGTATTTCCATGAACATGGAAATAAATCGTGCACCCCCAGAAAAATGCTGGGATAGAGCGTGGCTGAGTGCTGGCGCATCCATGGCCTTCAACGGGTGGAATTCGGTGATCCCGTAGGTGCTTTGGGGGTGGCGTTTCAGCCAGTCTAAGAAACTGCGTCCATAGCTAGCTTCACCGTAAAGGCTGATGCCCAGGTGCAAATCTTTGGAGGGTTGAAGACTATCGTCGACGCTGAATCTGTTGGGGTCCCAACTCGGGTTGCTATATGGAAACAATTGATGGGTGTAGAGGGGGCGGTGCGCGAGGCACGTGGTCTGAACCAAATGCTTGAAATGTGCGATATACGCCGTGACCTGCTGGTTGCGGAATTCATGCCAAAGTGCCGCCAGTGGGTTGTAGAAAAGCCGCTGATCGTTCTGCGGAGAGTCCATGTAGTGCTTAAGCGAGCTTTCGGCCTCCGTGGCCGCGGGCAGTTGAAAGCCTGGTGGTGACACCTCAGGCAAGCCCGACTGTGACACGATCTTGAAATGTCGGGAACCTATGTGAATAAGCTTATCGTTCCGGTCCTTCACGTAGGCATCGACCTGATGGGCTCCGGGTTGCATTTTTGAGAATATCAGGTCGTAGCGCCATCCGACATTGGCTGTGCCCAGTTCGGGTAAGGCCTCGGCAACATCCTGACGTCCCAGCCCTGTTTGGGCATCTCCTTGGTATCGGCCATCCACATAGATGGATATTTTTGTCGGCCATCGCTCATCTGTTTCGACGGGCATTATCCAGCCCGAGATTGGCACAATGCCGTGTGCATAAGGATCTAGGTAATGATCGGCTTGTTCATCTCGCGCGTGTTGATCATCCGAGCCTGGAGGGGTAATTTCGGTCCAGTCCTGAAATTCGGAGTGAATTGCCTTGTTTAGATTTGTGATATGGATGAATCTGGTTTTGAGAAATGCCTGGAATGATTTGACTGATTCCGGGCGATAGTCTGTGATCTGATATTTCGACTCGTACCCCATTCCACTTTGAAATTTAGGGTACATCTGGTGGGTTTCTCCCAGTAAGGTGATGCCACGGATTTTGTTGAGCACCTGATGCGGTTGTTGACACAATGTCTGACTCAATGCCTGTATCACCAGTTCACGCATGTGGGTGATCGGCGTATCAGTGCTGCCGATGGACCAAGGATACAGAGGGGCCCCGTAGTAGTCGTCGGTTGGCAGCGTACCCTGCTGGGTTGTGGCCATGTTTCGGCTGTCTGCGGCCAATTCCGTTTCAATGGCTGCCGGAGTCGTGAAATGATTGGAGTAGAGGTAGACGATGGCGGGGTATCTGGACATTTCCACGGTTCGGACCACTCTTTGCACCGCTGCCTGGTTGACCTCCCACCCTTTCGTAGTTTTCTGCAACAGGGCCAGCAACGGCACTTTCAGCGTATAGCCCAGTTCCAGGTCCGGATTTTTCAGAGGCCCCAAGGCCTCGAGGGTCGATGCGATCAGCGGAGCTGCCGATCCTCGGTCGCCAAGGCACGTGGCGGGCACCGGCGGCTGCTTGGGGTGCGTGTTGATGCCCAACAGGCACGGATCTAGATCTCCGATCATGGGCGCAATCATCAAGGCCGGCTTTTGCAGGCTCGGCCAGGCTTTTCGCACCATTCCGGCACTGGTGACACTCAGAAAGGCGGCCGCCATGATCGGCAAGAAGATGTTGATTGAGAGTTTATGGGGATTCATGAGTGCATTGGTGCTGTGCGATCGGGCGTCAACTTTTTATGGGGCTGGAGGACCGTCTATTTTCTGAGGAGATTGGGGGTGTCAACCACAGGGCCGCCTGGTGTGTCGGAGGCGAGGGATGGGCCTGGCGGGCTTGGATGAGGTTTCAGCCGCAGTGCCGGGCGTTCAATGAAATGCCAGGAGAGGCAGGACAGCACCAGCGTGACGGCATATGACAAGGTGAGCTGGGACGCAAAGCCCATAGCGTTGCCTAGAAAGTGAGCGACTGTCTGCTGAATGGGAAAGGCATAGATGTAGATCCCGTATGAGAAGTCACCATATTTTCCAGCATTTCTGATCCAGGGGGTGCTGCTTGTTCCAATCAGGATAACCAGGTAAGGGAGGGTCATCCAGATGGTGAGCGGGTACAAGCCAAAATAATAATAAGCTGATGAAGTAATGAGGCATGCTGCCAAGATGGATTTTGGTGCATTTTTCCAATATCTTGATCCGGTTGAAAGACATACCCCATAGAAGAAAAACAAACCCAGATCGACGAGGTTGAAGTAGTCTTGTGTAACGAGGTGTAGATTGAAGGAGAGAAAGCCAATGAAAATATTGAGAAATATGAAGAGCGTGCTTATCTTCGTGATTCTGCATGCGCCGAATGCGAGCAGAATGAGGTAGCAAATGACCTCGATTGGAATGGTCCATAGTGAGCCATTGACGGATTTTGGGTAGATGCTTTTCTCGAAAACGCCTGGTAGAAAAAAAGAAATTTCCAGTCTCAGGGTATTGAAGTATCGAAAGAATAGAGGATCTGTGAAATAGTCCTTGAGGCTGAGTTGGGTCACCCAGGGGCCGATGATGAAGGTGGCCAGAAAAGTGGTGGCGATCAGGCCAGGCCATATTCTCAAAATTCTTTTCAGGACAAACCTGATAAGGTGTGGGTCGCGGGTCCAGCTTTCAGTGACTAAGTATCCACTGATGGTGAAAAAGATATAGACGCCCATCTTTCCGCCGGTCAACCCTGGAAGAAGGGTTGTCTCAGTTCCTCCGGTGAAACTGAACTCGTGACTGAATAAGACCAAGGAGGCCGCCACAAGCCTCAAGAAGTCGAAGTTGTTTCTGTGTGTCGCTTCCATTCTGCTGAGTCCTCCCCGGGCGTGGCGCAAAGTCATTTTTTCTGGGGATGGTACACCTGCCTGTGTTCGATATGCTGTAACTTGTGGCGCCTGTATGAGGCTGGTTTGAATGCTGGAAAAACGGTCAATGCAGTATTCCGCGGCTGCCAGGCTTCGAGGTGGCGCTTGTGGGTTTTCTTGAAGGGACCAGTTCGTCCTCGCCTTGATCCGCATATCTTTCGGGTCACCAGTGTTACAAGGAATTGCCGAGGCGGATGAGCACAGGCTGTGTTGGGTTGCGTCCATTCGGCCGGTCGAGAGCCTCTGTGGCCGGGCTCCTTTCCGTGTACCTCGCGGGCGACACTGCGCTTATGGTGCAGAATTGCGCGTCTGGAATGGCTCGTCGTGCCATGGCTTGTTCATTGTCCGCTTGGCTCTTGCCTCTGACGCGTCGGTCTTCTCACCCTTACTCCATCTGATTCCGAATGCACGTCGATCCCAACTTCTCTGACTCCGTCGCAGACACCGACAGTGTGCCCGCGCGGCCTCTGCTGGGTGCTTTGCTGGTCGATGCAGGCAAGTTGACCGCCCGTGACCTGGAGCGTGCGCTGTCTGCCCAGCAAGAGTTGGGCGATTTGTTGGGGCGGGTGGTGGTTCGCCTCGGGCTGGTGTCCGAATCAGACGTCGTCCAGGCGCTGGCGCGCCAGTTGGGTTTGCCGGTGGCACTGGCTCATGACTTTCCCGACGTGCCGCTCGAAATCGAGGGCCTGCTGCCCGAGTTCCTCGTCACTCATCAAGTCTATCCCCTCCGGCATGAGGGCGAGCATTTGGACGTGGCCATGGCAGTGCCACAAGACGCGTTCATCTTGAAGGCCTTGCGTTTGGCCACGGGTTTGACCATCCGGCCCTTTCTCAGCCTGGAGAGTGACATCGAGAAAACGCTGACGCAGCCGGAAGCGCCTCCAGAAGACGCCGATGGCTTTGAGGACGAGGGCTTGGGCGGTGATTTTGTCGAACACCTGAAAGACCTGGCCAGCGAGGCTCCTGTCATTCGCTTGGTCAACAGCATTGTGGGGCGGGTGATCGACCTGCGCGCCTCGGACATTCACCTGGAGCCTTTTGACGACGGGTTGCATGTGCGCTACCGCGTGGATGGCGTGATCCATTCCGGGGACACTGTGCCTCCTAAGCTGAGTGCGGCGGTGAATTCGCGCGTCAAGCTCTTGGCCCATTTGGACATCGCTGAGCGTCGTTTGCCGCAGGATGGTCGGATCAAGACCCGTGTCAAAGGTCGTGAACTCGATTTGCGCGTGTCGACCGTGCCCACCGTGCACGGCGAGAGCGTGGTGATGCGGGTACTGGACCGCGCCAGTGTGCGCTTCAGCCTGGAGAGCATGGGCTTTGCTGGCGATACCCTGGCACGTTTCAATGCACTGCTGGCCAAACCGCATGGGATCCTGCTTGTGACCGGCCCGACCGGTTCCGGTAAGACCACCACGCTCTATGCTGCACTGTCCAAACTGGACTCGGAAACCCAAAAGATCATCACGGTTGAAGACCCAGTGGAGTACCAACTGGAGGGCATCAACCAGATTCAGGTTCACCCCCAGATCAACCTGACTTTCGCCAGCGCTTTGCGTTCCATTCTTCGGCAAGACCCGGACATCATCATGATCGGTGAAATGCGAGATGGCGAAACCGCGCAGATCGCTGTGCAGTCGGCCCTCACGGGGCACCTGGTGCTGTCAACGCTGCACACCAATACCGCCGCTGGTGCGGTGATTCGCCTCAAGGACATGGGAGTTGAAGGCTATCTGATCACCTCCTCGGTCAATGGCGTGTTGGCCCAGCGACTGGTCAGAACCCTGTGCCAGCATTGCAAGCAGCCCGAAACCCCTTCGCCCGAAGTGCTGGCCAGCTCTGGTCTGGGCCGCTTCTGCCAGCCGGGCCAGCCGATCTACAAGGCCGTGGGCTGTGAACACTGCCGCGGTTCTGGCTATCAGGGCCGCACTGGCATTCACGAACTGCTGGTGCTTGATGAACTTATGCGTCGGGCCATTGTGGCAGGGCAGGATGCCAGTCAGTTGCATGCATTGGCCATCCAGTCAGGTATGTTGACCTTGCATGATGACGGTCTGCGCAAAGTGGCCGCTGGCGTGACCAGTCTGGACGAATTGTTGCGCGTGACGGAGGACCAGGGCGATGCCTGAGTTCGTCTGGCGTGCCGCCGATGCGGGCGGCAAGATGCAGGACGGGCGCCTTGAAGCTGCCAGCGTCGCTGCCGTGCAAAAGGCACTTCGCTTGCGCCAACTCACACCGCTCAGCATCCGCGAGGCTGGGGTAGGGGATGCCGATGCAGGCCAGGGCGGCTTGGTGGCTCAGGCGCCTCAGCGCATGGGCCGAGGGCCGGTGAATCAATCGGACGTGCTGCTTTTGACATCAGAGTTGTCCATCATGTTGCGTGCTGGATTGGCTTTGGACAATGCCTTGCGTGTGCTGATCGGCATGAGCCACAAGCCTTCGGTGGCCGCGTTGACCCAGGGGCTGCTCGAAGATGTCAAGGGTGGAACCGCCTTCAGCAAGGCCCTGGCCAAGAATCGCCAGCTGTTTGGTGACTTCTACATCAACATGATCCGGTCAGGCGAGGTCAGTGGCCAGATGTCGGCCGTGTTGGAGCGTTTGGTCGAGCACATGGAGCGCTTGCGGGCCCTGCGTGAAAACGTGGTGTCTGCCACCATTTACCCGGCCATCCTGCTGGGTGTGGCGGTGTTGTCCTTGATCGCCATGCTGGGTTTTGTGGTGCCCCAATTTGAAAAGTTGTTCAACGACATGGGTGATGCCTTGCCCTTACCGACGCGAATCGTGATGAATGTCGGCAAAGGCTTTACCGACTATGGCGTGTTTTTGGCTGGGGGGGCAGCCTTGCTGGCTTGGTTGGTGTCGCGCTGGATTCGTTCTCCTGCAGGGCGCCAGTGGTGGCAGAGCCGGCTTTTGCGAGCCCCTTTGATCGGGCGCCTGATGCTCAAGTATGAGCTGACCCTGTTTGCCCGTTCCTTGGGTACCCTGCTGGGCAATGGTGTGCCCATGTTGACGGCCCTGCACATCGCGACCGAAACGGTCACCAACGGGGTGTTGCGGCAAGCCCTCTCCAGGGTCGGGCCCATGGTCAAAGAGGGTGGCAAGATGGTTGATGCCATTTCAGCCTCCGGAATCTTTGAACCTCTGGCCATCAATCTGATCCGAGTTGGTGAAGAGACCGGTCGCGTCGGACCCATGATGCTGGAGCTGGCCAATATCCTGAATCGGGAGGTCGAGGTCGGCATCAAGCGCGCTCTGACCCTGGTCGAGCCGCTGCTCATTGTGGTGCTGGGCCTGATGATCGCGTCGATCATCGTCTCCATCTTGCTGGGCATTCTGTCGATCAACGACCTGGCTGTTTAATCGTTTCTGCTTGAGGAATTCATATGTTGTTCAATCGTCGTCAGCCCTCGATTCGTCGTGCCAAGGGCTTTACCCTCATCGAATTGCTGGTGGTGCTGGCCATCCTGACCCTGCTGGCCGGTCTGGTCGGGCCCAAGGTGCTGAATCAACTGGGCGGCGCCAAGTCCAAAACGGCAGGGGTGCAGATCGCCGATCTGGAGAAGTCGCTGGAGTTGTTCAAGCTGGATGTCGGCCGTTTCCCCACCACAGAAGAAGGTCTTGACGCCCTGGTGACCAAGCCGGCCTCTGCCAACGGCTGGAATGGCCCCTACTTGAAGGGCGGCGTGCCCAATGACCCCTGGGGCAAGCCTTACAAGTACGCTTTGAGCGGAGGCAACGTCGATTTACTGTCCTATGGCGCCGATGGTGCTGCGGGCGGTGAGGGTGAGAACGCCGACATCAAGAACGCCAAGTGATTCGGCCATGGGGCGGCGTCGGCATGGCACGGGTTGTGGGCCTCAGCAGGGGTTCACGCTGATCGAATTGCTGGTGGTGTTTGCCATCATGGCCTTGATCGTGTCGGTGGTGCCGTTTGCTTTTGGCAAGATGCGTGATGGTGCTCAGTACCGGGATGTCCTGCGTTCGATGGTTTCAGACATGCGCGCGGCTCGCAATGAAGCCCAGTTGACCGGCGTCGGTACCCGCTTTCGTGTGGATCTGCAAAAACGCATGTACGGCACCGACGGGCATCCTGCCCGGTCCATACCGGACTCTATCCAGATCCAAGCCACGGTGGCGGGTAGCGAGCTTATCCCGGGCCAGGTCGCAGCCATCCTGTTTCTTCCGGATGGCGGCGCTACCGGCGGCAGCATTGATGTCCTGCGCTCGCCGGGCGTAGGGACGCGCCTGCGGGTGGACTGGATGTCGGGTCGTGTCCATGCCGAAGCGCTGAACCCATGAGCGACCGTCGCAATCGCTTGCGGCGGCGGCACAGCAGAGGCTTCTCTCTGCTTGAGCTGTTGGTCGCTTTGGCCATCATGGGCATGTCGATGGGGTTGTTGTACCGCGCCAGCGGCGGGGCGGCTCGCGGCAGTGCTGATGTCGAGTTGCAGCAGCGTGCCGTGGTGGTGATGGAGTCCCTGCTGGCTTGGCGGGATGCCGTGCCCCCCGAGGGGTGGCATGAGGCGGGTGTCAGCGGTGGCTTCAATTGGCGTGTGGATTCTCAACCCTGGCCTGAGTCTCTGAACGACACCCGTGTGGCGCCCTTGCACCAGGTGTTCTTGACGGTGAGTTGGGCCGATGGCGATCGGAGCCGCAGCCTTGAAACAGTCACCCTCCTGCCTCAGCTCAAGCCGACTCTTCCGGGAGGTGGCTGACATGGGCATGTCTGCCGGGTTCTCTGGGCCTTCATCCAGGTCGTCGCGCGGCTTCACCTTGGTGGAGTTGTTGGTGGCCATGTCTTTGCTGTCACTGGTGATGCTGGCCATGAGTTCGGCTTTGCGCACCATGGCACAAACTGAAAATCGGATCGATGCCCGATCAAGCCGCTTGGACGATTTCCGGTCGGCGACCTCATTTTTGCGGTCGTCGCTGGGGCGTGTCGTGATGCGTAAGCGACCCCCGGGCGGCGCTGCTGATCAAAGCCCCTATTACTTCGTCGGTACCGCGGACGCCATGGCATGGATCGGCATCATGCCGGCCCGCTTTGGAATTGGCGGACGTTATTTTTTTCGCCTTGCCGTTGAAGGCGGTGGGAACGAGGGCGCCGCTTTGACCCTGCGTTACACGCCCTGGGTGCCTGGACAGGATTTTCCGGATTGGTCTCAGGCCGAAGGCCGGGTGCTGGTGGATCATCTGCAGGCATTCTCGATCGAATACGAAGACCTGCGCCTGGCCCCGGGCGCCTGGCAGTCGGCCTGGTTGATGAGCAGTCCGAATGCCGTGTTGAACCGCCAGAACCAGCTGCCGGCTCGGGTGCGTCTGCGTGTCCAGACCAGTGAGTTGTATTGGCCTGATCTGATCATCCCGATGCGCGCCGTGCCGAGTACGGCGGTTGGCGGTGGGGGTGGCTTTGCCATCGGTGGCGGGGTTGACGAATGACGGTGCTTGCGAACCGCCGCGCCGGCGCTGTGCAGGCATCGCTCCGATCGCATGGAATTGCCTTGATCGCGGTGCTGTGGCTGGTTGCGGCCCTGAGCCTGATCGTGGCTGGCCTGGTCAAGGTCACCCGGCAGGACGCACGCATGGTCGGTATGAGCAAGCAATCCGTTCAGGCCCAGGCCTTGGGTGCCGCGGCCATTCAGATCGTGCTGCAAAAGATGCAGGTTCAAAAAGAATCTTTCAATCGGTACATGGTGTTGCCGGTCGTCTTCCAGGGCTTGCCCATGGAGGTGGCCGTCATGCCCATGACGGGTTTGGTCAATGTGAATGGGGCGCCGGCTGCTCTGTTGAGTCAGGTGTTTTCTGTGGCAGGTCGTGTGCCTCCAGGTGTGGCCGACGAATTGGCGCAAAGGGCGGTTGAAAAACGCGACAAACCCGACCCCTCCGGGCAGATCGTGGGTTTTGACGCCCCCGAAGACCTGCTACAGGTGCCGGGGATCGGCTTTGACCTCTATGCTAATATTTCTGGCCTATTGATGGCTGACAAGCGCGGGTCGGGTCGGGTCAATGCGCTGGCCGCACCGCCGGAAGTGCTGGCTGTATTGAGCGGCGGTGATCTTTTGGCCGCCCGTCAGATGGCCCAGGCCCGTGATGTGCAGGGCGCGACCGCCGACATGACCCGCTTGAATTCCGCGTTTCTAGACACGGCGTTGAGCAATCGCTTTCGTCTACAGGTGAGCATTTCTGTGGACGGGGGGCGGCAGTGGCTGGTGACGCGTGATGTTGCCCTAACACCCACCTCCCGCGATGGCCTGCCCTGGCGGATCTACAGTGCTGATGCACGGATCGTGCCGCGATAGTGCTGTGCCGCCTTCTTATTGATTTCCTACGAATGTCTTCATGGCGTTGACCAACACTGATTTAAGCCTTTTCGGGCTCGATTTGCGCAAGCTGGGCCAGGCCATGGTCGAGCCCCTGCGCGGCGTGTTCGACTGGCCTGCCCTGGGCTGGCTGACCCCGCCGGTACCGGTACGCCTGCTGCGTACCGATGGGCGCGAGTACTTGGTGCCGGATTCGCATGCCCGGCAGATTGAATTGATCCCTGCTGCAGGGCTAACGTCGGGTTCGCACCTGGCGCTCGAGATCCCGGCCGATCTGTGCCTGACGCGTGAACTGCACCTGCCCCTGGTGGGCGAGTCTGAGATGCACGAGGCCCTGGCTCTGGAGGCCAGCACGTCCAGCCCTTTTTCGGCGTCCGACCTGGTGTTCGGCTACCGGCTGCGCGGCGAGTTGGGCGGCCAGCGCCATGTGGTGCTGGCCCTGAGTTCGCGTCGGCAAATCACCCGATACCTGGCGTCGCAGGCCTCCTGTGAATCGCTGGCAGCGTTGCCGGAGGGGCGGTTGCCTGAGATATGGGTACCCCTGGAGCCTGCTTCGGGGGCGGCTGCCGAGCCCCCCGAGTTCGTTCTGTTGAATGGCTTTGGCGAAGCCGTACGCCAGCGCCAGCGCCAGCGTGGTCGATGGGCACGGGTGGCATTGTTCGGGCTTGCGCTGTTCTGGCTGATTCCGATCGCCGTCACGCCCACCGTCCAACTTCGATCGCGTGCGCTGGCCGCTTTGGACCAGTATCAGCAACTGGGCAAGCGGGCGGCGCCCTATGTGGCTGAGCGGGAAAGTCTGGTCAAGTACACCGATACCTTGCGCGACCTCAGTGGCATCCTGCAAGACAGGGTCGAGCCCTTGCGCGTCATCGCCTTGTTGACTGACGCGCTGCCCGACGACACTTGGCTGCAATCTTTGCAGGTGCAAGGAACCAAGGTCACGATTCTGGGACTGACGCCGAATGCTGCGAGTTTGATGCAAAAGCTGAGTTCTGAAGCCTTGTTCAAAGACGTCAAGGCCCCATCGGCAGCTGTGCGCCAGCCTGGCTCCACCAAAGAGGCATTCAATATCGAGTTCACGCTGGACACCAAGGCCATGCGCGCTGACGACCCGGTGCCTCCGCCACCGGCGCCACGCCCGCGTGAAAGCCGGCCTGTGACAGCGCCCCCGGCTGCCGTCGGGGCCGGGGGCACTGCCAAGGCGCCGGCCCTCACCGCGCCCATCGCCGCCACGCCTGCGCCGAGCGTGCCACCCTCCACGGGTGCCGCCGCGTCGGTCGGGGCCTTCGGGATCTTGATGGGCCCCAAGAGCAACGTGTCGGCCGCACCGCTGGCACCCCCACCGCCGCTGCCCGCGGTCTTGCCGACACCACCCGCGGCGCCTGCTGCGGTTTCGGCGCCCCCGCCTGCGCCTGCACCGGCCCCGGCGTCTGGTGCCAAAGACCCGTTCTCGATCGGAGGTGGTCGATGAAGCTCGACCCGCGCGCCTACCGGGTGGCCGGCCTGTTGGCCTGGTTGCTCCTCATCCTGCTGCCTTTGGGGGCGTGTGCCGCCTTTGTGGCGTTCAAGCACCAATGGGGGCAGGCCCAGTTGTCACAACTTGAGCCTCGTTATGCCCGCCTGCTGGGGCTGGAAAAACAGCACGAGCAACTCGAAGATGCCGTGGACCAGTCCGAGCAACTGGTCAATATGTACGTCTACCCTGCCAGCCAGGATGCCTCCCAGGTAGGCAACGATGCGCAGCGCCGCATCCGCGACTTTTTCAGCAAATCCGGCCTGGATGTGGTCAGCAGCCAGGTGCTGCCTGCCAAGCAGGACAAGCAGTTCGACCGCATACCGATCACCGTGCGCTTTGAAGGCGAGATGGTGCCCTTGCAGACGGTCATGGTGGCCATCAGCTCACAGGTTGCCCCCGCTTTGCTGCTGGATGGCATGACCGTGCAGGTGCTCAGCTACGCCAAGCCCGACGCGCCGGTGCGATTGACGGGCCAACTCAACTTTTTTGTGCTGAGGGCCAATCCATGAAGCCCGGTTTCCTGTTGAAACGCTACGCCGGTTATGGGCTGGCGGGCGTCAACCTGCTGCTGCTGGGGGCACTAGGCTACCTGTGGGTGGACGCGGACGGCCGCTTGCGCGACATGGTCTGGGCGCCACCCGCTGCGCAGGCTCTGGCCCTCGATCCGGTCAGCCTGCAGCGTGGCGCTGCCGGTGGCGATGCCGATGTGGGCCGCTTTGTCGTGATTGTGGATCGCCCCCTGTTCTCGTCCACCCGCCGGCCGCCGCCGCCGCCGCCGCCCCCGCCGCCGCCCAAACCCGTCGACCCCTTGGCCGATCTCAAGATCGTGGGCGTTTACAAAGAGGGCGAGAGCGGGGGCATTCTGGCCAACCTCAACGGCAAGGTGCGAAGGTTGCGAGTGGGTGAACCAATTGGCGAATGGAAGATCCAGGAAGTGCGGGGCCGTGACGTCGTTTTTGTGCGCGGCACTGAATTCCGAACCCTTAGCCTCACCGTGGCACCAAGGCGTTACTGATGTCCATGCGCCCGTCCTGCTGCCCAACCCGGGGTCGATCTTCGGCCGCTGTGCTTCGGCTGGATGCGGGGTGTACCCCTTTTGGCTTGCCCGGCCTGCAAAGCTGGTGCAACTGCTTTTGCGAGATTGCGATTTACTGACTATGAACAACAAACACTTCGTCATCACGGCGGTTGCCCTGGCTATCAGCCAACTGGCCTGCAGCGCAACCAGTGACGTGATCATCGCCGCCGCAGACCCCTTCGCCATTGGTGGCGGGGCGTCTCCGGCCGCTGCTCCGGCGCCCGCACCTGCCAAAACGCCCGCACCGGCCAAGGCTGCAGCACCTGCAGCTGCCAAGGCATCGGCAGGCGCTGCCGATCCTTTTGCAATTGGCGGTGCAGGGCCTGCCAAGGCGGCACCAGCACCAGCACCAGCACCAGCACCAGCACCAGCACCAGCACCAGCACCTGCTCCTGCTCCTGCTCCTGCTCCTGCTCCTGCTCCTGAGGCCGCAGCACCGGCGGCCTCTACACCCGTGGCTGCCCCTGCGCCTACGCCCGCGCCGGCCAAAGCCCAGCCCACTGCGTCGCCGTCAGGCACCGCCATCAAAGCGGAGGCGCCTCCAGACGCCGAACCCACGCTCACGCGGGGCACGGACATCGTGGTGGCGCCGCCACGCCTGCAAGGCCTGCCTGACACGGCGCCCACCTCGTTCAATTTTGAAGACGCGCCGGTGCAAGACGTGGTGAATGTGCTCATGCGCGACATGCTGCACGCCGACTTCGTCATCCACCCCCCCATTTCGGGCACGGTCACCCTGGCCACGCGCACCGATGTCTCGGGCGATCAGGCGGTGTTTCTGCTGGAAAGCGCGCTGCAGGCCAATGGTCTGCAGATGGTGCGCGACCCGCGTGGTGTTTACCACGTGGGCAAGCCCGAGGTGCTCAAGGGCATCGGGCCTGCTGTGCGCCAGATGGAGCCCGGCAAGGTCTTGCCCCCGGGCACCGGCGCGATTGTGGTGCCTTTGCAGTACATCGGCGCCAACGAAATGGCGGCGATCCTCAAGCCCATGCTGCCGCCAGATGCCCTGTTGCGGGTGGATAGTGTGCGCAACCTGCTGGTCTTGGGCGGCTCGCGTTCGCAGGCCGAAGGTTGGCTGGACCTGGTTCGCACCTTCGACGTCAACCTGCTCAAGGGCATGTCGGTGGGCATCTTTCCTCTTAAATATGTCACGACCAAAGAGGTCGAGGCCGCGCTGAAGCTGCTCTCGGCGGGTACTGGTGGCAGCGCCGGCGCATCTGGTGCCCCTGCGCCTGCTGCGCCCGGCAGTGTGGCCACGGCGCTGGCATCGGGCGGGCTCGGGGCCAGCAGCAATGCAACGGCTGCCGCCTCCAGTGGCGTGAATGAGTCGCTGCCGCTGTTCGGTGCCATTCGCATCCTCACGGTGGAGCGGCTCAATGCCGTGATGGTGGTCACCCCTCGGGCGGCCTACCTTGAAGAGGCCAAGAACTGGATCGACACCCTTGACAAGCCCAGCAACAACAGCGGCGAAGCACAGTTGTTTGTCTATCCGGTGCAGAACGGCAACGCCAAGCACCTGGCCTCGGTCATTGGGGGGCTGTTCGGCGCTAGCGGTGGCGGCAGCACCGCCAACACAGGTGTCGCGCCGGGCTTGACCAGCGGTTCAGCAGGGACCACCTTGGGGGGCAGTTCTGCTTTCGGCAACAGCTCGGGCTATGGCAGCTCCAGCAGCCTCGGTGGCTCAAGTTCGGGTGGCCTGGGCAGCAGCGCCCTGGGGGGAAACCGATCGACCACGGCCACGGCGGCAAGCAACAATGCCGCCAACGTCACGGGCTACAACCTGGGGCCCAGCGTGCGCATGATTGCCGACAGCGCCAACAACGCCATCCTGGTCTACGCCAACCGGGCTGATTTCAACAAGATCGAGGCCGCCCTCAAGCGGCTGGATGTGCCCGCCACCCAGGTGCTGATCGAAGCCACCATTGTCGAGGTGTCGCTCACGGGCAGCCTGTCGTATGGTTTGCAGTGGGCATTCAACAACGGCCTGTCCAATGGCCGCACGGGCGCCGGGGTTTTGACGACCAACTCGACGGGCGTCATCTCCAGTGTGGCGCAGGGCTTTACCTACACCCTCAAGAACTCGGCCGGCAGCATTCAGGCGGTATTGAACGCCCTGGCGTCTGAAACCAGCATCAACGTGTTGTCCAGCCCCTCGCTGATGGTGGTTGACAATTACACCGCCAACATCACGGTGGGCACACAACAGCCGATTTCGGGTGGCAGCTCGGTCACCAGCACCGGGGTGGTCACCAGCAACGTGCAATACAAGGACACGGGTGTCAACCTCATGGTCACCCCCTCGGTCAATGCCGGCAACATGGTCACCATGGAACTCAACCAGAACGTGACCGATGTGGCCGCCGTGCCCGACGCGGTCACGGGGCAATACCCCTTCACCCAGCGCCAAGTCTCCAGCAAGGTGGCGGTGCGCTCGGGCGAAACCATTGTGCTGGGTGGCATGATCCGCGAAAACAAGTCCAACAGCAGCGCTGGTTTGCCGATTTTGAGTTCGATTCCGGTGGTGGGGGCCTTGTTCGGTGCCAAGAACGTGGGCAGCAACCGAACGGAACTCTTGGTGGTGATCACGCCCAAAGTGGTGCGCTCGGATCAAGAGATCCGTGACGTGAGCGACGAGCTGCGTGACAAAATGCGCGGCCTGACACTCAGCAATATCCAATTTGGGACCGGGTCTATGTCGCCCAACCGGGTGCCAACGCCCCCCAGTGTTTCTACCTTGAAGTGATTGAAATGCGCCGATTTGCGTTTAAACAGAAAGTCATGATGAAGGCATTTGAATTCCCCAGCCGTTTCTCCGTCAAAACCTCGTGTGCAGCCTTGGCCGCGCTGGCCGTGGCCACCCTGGCCTTGGCAGGCTGCGCCAGTCAACCCAAGCTCACGCCTGAAGAGATCGTCAAGCAGCGGGCCGACGAGCGCTGGCAGCTGCTGGTCAAGGGCGACCTCGAGAAAGCCTATGCCATGCTGACCGAAGGGTATCGAAGCATCACTCCGTACGACACCTACCGCAGCCGCATCGCCAATGGTCTGTGGATCAAAGGTGAGGCTATCGAGGTGACGTGCATTCCTGAAAAGTGTGATGCCCGCATACATCTTGAATCCAAACCCCCGCTGGGTAGCCGTTTTGGCGGTAATATCAGCACGTACTTCAATGAGACTTGGCTGCTGGAAGAGGGGCAATGGCGCCACTTCATACAGAAATAAACCGGGCTCACAGAGGTCATAACAAGGACTGCAAAGGAGGCGCACCCACGAACTGACCCAACTTGTTGCTTTTACTCAACAGTGCGGGTTTGCTTAGGTTCTACAGGTGCAACCCGTTTTATGCATGTGCTAGGATGGCGAGGCGTAATCAATTTTGGTAGTTGCGCTTACCAACATTTCTTCTCTTAACTGGAGTTTTCATGAATAAAAGGATTCTTTCCCTGAGCATCGCTGCCATCATTGGTGGCGTGGGTGTTGCTGGCGGCGCTTCTGCTGCTGTGTTCACTCCCTCTGCCGGTGGTGCTACTTCCCTGAAGCAAAGCACAGACGGCACAGGTCACATCCTGTTGGTGCCTTATTTCACCACCCAGAATGGCAATGCCACTCTGCTGAACATCGTCAACACCGACCAAAAGAACGGCAAGGCTGTGAAGGTTCGCTTCCGCGGCGCTTCCAACTCTGACGACGTGTTTGACTTCCAGATCTACATGTCGCCCGGCGACGTCTGGACCGCCAACGTGAGCCAAGGTGCTGACGGCCGTTCGGTGCTGACCACCAACGACAAGTCGTGCACCCGCCCCGCCGTCGTGTCGGGCACCGCCTTCCCCACCGGCCGTCTGCCGGCTTCGTACACCGCTGCTCAGTTGGCCAATGAAACCCGCGAAGGTTACATTGAAATCCTGAACATGGCCGACGTGCCGAAGGGTTCTACCTCTGACCAGATCGCCGGCCCGGGCAACCTGGCTCTGACCACCAACCCGCTGTTCGCCGCGATCAAGCACTCCTCTGGCGTGCCGACCTGCGCTGAATCCGCTCTGGGTCTTCTGGCTACCGATCCGTCGGGCTATGCAACCAACGCCGCTGGCTCCGCCATCGTTGGCGGTGGCACTGGCTCTGCTGCAGGTACCGGCGTGACTGGTCCTGCTGATGCCGCCACCCTGGCTAGCTCGGCTCAAACTTTGGGTCTGACCTACCCTTCGGGCGGTCTGTTCGCTGACTGGACCATTATCAATGTGCCTAACACCACGACCTATAGCGGTACCGCTACGGCTCTGGTTGCTTCGGGTGGTGTTGGTAACCTGGTGTTCTTCCCCCAGACTGCTAACCCCCTGACCACCAGCAAGGTGACTTCGTTGGCTGCAGCCACTGCAACCGCTGCCGTGGGTGTGGACGCTCTGACCGCTGATCCTCTGCTGCGTACGTCGCTGGCTGCTGATTCCACTGGTTTGAAGAATGTTGTTGGCGCTCCGCTGATCGCTGCTGCCTACTATGACCAGCCTGATCTGTCGACTCCTTACACTGGCCTGGCTAACGTTGCTGACGGCGCTGGCAACCTGATCTCTCCTCTGGTTCAAGCTGTTGGCCTGACTGGTGCTCTGTCGGTTTCGTCGGTTTCTAACGAATACCTGACCAACCCGCTGATCAACGCAGCTACCGACTGGGTGTTCTCGTCGCCGACCCGCCGTTACAACACCGCCTTCAACTACGCCTACGCTGCTGCGACTGGTGATGGCCGCGTGTTCACTAACTACGCTAGCGCTTCCACAGCCGTTGCTACCACCTTCATCTCGAGCAGCACCGGTGCTGCCGTGACTGTTGTGGCTGGCACCGACTACCCGTTCTTCAGCCCGAAGAACACCGTGGTTTCTGGCAAGCAAATCTGCGTGCTGGCTGATACCGTGAACCCGCTGACTGCTTACGGTCAAGAAGAGCAAGCTGCTACTGGTGGCTTCGTGGTGTCGCCTGGCACCCCGACCGTGGTTCAGTTCTGCGGCGAAACCTCTGTTGTGACCTTCAACAACACTGGCTCCAGCGTGCTGGGTGCTTCGGTTGCTCGTAACAACATCGCTTCGCTGCCGGCTACCGACGGCTGGATGCGCATCGGCACCGCTGGTGCTATCGCTACGGCTGCTGGCGGTACCTTCGCTCTGCAAACTGCTACCTCGCTGACTGCTGGTGCTGGTTTTGGTCTGCCGGTCATTGGCTACAGCGCTGAAAAGGCTGTGAACGGTGCCGTGTCTGCTGGCGTGTCCGGCAACTTCGGTCTGCTGTTCGGTCACCGCGTGAACAAGTAATCACTTGTTTCAAACACCTTCGCAGGTGTTTGATGACCAAACAAAGCGGGGGCTTCAACCCCCGCTTTTTTTTTGAAATTCAAAGAATGAGTGGGAACAGAAGCGTTTCTTTCGCTTCCAATCCTCTTTGTCATTTTTTAAGTTTGAATCCCATGAAGAAGACTTTTGTTCAGCATTCGATCTCTGTTTGGGCCTTGAGCCTGTCGGCAGCCCTGTTGTGCAGCGTTTCTGCCCTGGCTGAAGATCACAAGCCCGTGGTGTTGCTGGAAGGGGGTGGTGTGCAGGTGACCGATCAAGACGTCTTGGTTGAAACCATGACGGCACCGCCTGAGCAACGCAAAACGGCCTTGTCCAAGCCCGAGACGGTTGGGCAGATCGCCTTGAACATCTTCACTCGCAAGGTGTTGGCCGCCGATGCCATCAAGGCCGGGGCTGAAAAAGATGAAGACACCCGAAAGGCATTGGCCTTGGGGCGCGAAAAGACCTTCATGGATTACGCCATCGTCCACCTGGACCGCCACAATGCCTTGCCCGCCGCCGAGGCTGAAAAGCAGGCCCTGGCCTCGTACAAGGCCAACAGCAAGAAATACGAAGTGGCTGAGTTGGTCAAGGCCAGCCACATTCTGGTGAAGTTTGGCGACGACCACGCAGCCGACAAGGCCAAGGCCGAGGCCATCCTGGCCGAACTCAAGGGCGGTGCCAACTTTGCCGACCTGGCCAAGGCCAAGTCTGATGACCCGGGCAGCGCAGCCCGCGGCGGTGACCTGGGCCTGTTTGGCCGTGGCAAGATGGTCAAGCCTTTTGAGGATGCTGCTTTTGCCCTCAAGAACCCGGGTGACCTCAGCGATGTTGTTGAGTCGCAGTTCGGCTACCACATCCTGATGCTGACCGAACACAAGCCCGCTGGCGTCAAGCCCTTTGAAGAGGTCAAGGACGATCTGATCGCCGAAGTTCAAAAAGGCGTGATCGACGAAGGCCGCAAGAAGGAAGCCAAGCGCATCGGCGATCTGGGCAAGATCAAGCTGCCCAATGTCGAAGCCTTTGCCAACTCTCAAAAATAAGCCCGTGCTCTTTGCCCGTGCAAGTCTAGACCGGCCTGCACGGGCTTTGTCATGCCTTGGGTTCCAATAACGTGATTTCTACCTTGCTTGACGATGTGCGCGAGTTGATTCGGGCTCGCGCCTTGCTTTGGACCTTGACGCGCCGGGAGGTGTCCGCGCGCTACGCCGGCACCGCTGCGGGTGCCTTGTGGTCGTTTGCGCAGCCGCTTCTGACCGTTGCTGCGTACTACCTGGTGTTTGACGTGGTGTTTGCCGCCCGTTTGGGCGAGAAGGCCCCGGTGCGGGCCGTGGGGGCCTATCTGATCGTGGGCGCTTTGCCCTGGATGGCCTTTTGCGATACCTTGGGGCGGGGCATGAACAGCCTGCTCGATGCCGGGGGCTTGTTGCAGAAGAACGCCTTGCCGCTGGTGTTGTTTCCGGCGCGTTCGGTACTGGCCAGCACCCTGACCTACGGGCCGTTGCTGCTGTTGCTCACCGTAGCTTACATTCCATATCATCATGGCAGCCCAGCCTTGTTGGCGATGCTGCCTTTGTTGGCCTTGCAATTGCTGTTGTCGTTTGTGCTGGCCTACCTGTTTGCCGTGTTTGCGGCCGCCTTGCGCGACACCACGCAGATTGTGGGTTTCACGCTGTCGCTGGGCATTTTTCTGTCGCCGGTTTTGTTTCCGGTCTCGCAGTTTCCCGAAAACTGGCAATGGGTGCTGTGGATCAACCCCATGACGGCCTTCGTGCTGGGCTACCAGGCCATTCTGCTGCAGGGCCATTGGCCGGATCTGGCCGTGTGGTGCGCTGCGCTGGCCTGGGTGGCGGGGGTTTCCCTGTTGTTGGGCCTGTCTTTGCAGCGCTGTCGTGATCAACTGGTGGATTGGCTATGACAGATTCCAGACCCATTCAGACCCGCGGAGGACTCGTTCGCCCTGTCAGCCCGTCTTGGCCGACGAGCCATGAGCCGGTTCTGAGTCTGCAAGCCGTGGGCAAAGAATACCGCTTGTATGACAGCCCCAGAGCACGCCTCAAGTCGCTCGTGCTGGGCGGGCGTCATTACCGCAGCCATTGGGTGCTGCGAGATGTGAATTTCAGCCTGCAGCGTGGCCAATGCATGGGCGTGGTAGGCAACAACGGGGCTGGTAAAAGCTCATTGCTCAAGCTGATTGCCGGTACGCTTCGCCCATCGGAAGGGCGCTTGCAGCGTCAAGGGCGCGTCACCGCGATCCTGGAGTTGGGCGCCGGCTTTCACCCCGATTTCACAGGCCGAGAGAATCTGTTTTTTGGTGGCCGCCTGATCGGTATTTCAGAGGCTGAGCTGGCTGCGCTGGCCGACAGCATCATCGAGTTTTCGGAGCTGGGCGAGGCGATAGACCGGCCTGTCAAATCGTACTCGTCGGGCATGGTGGTGCGCTTGGCGTTTGCGCTGATCACGGCGGTTGAGCCCGATGTGCTGATCATTGACGAGGCACTGGCCGTGGGTGACCAGAACTTCCAGAAGAAGTGCATTGAACGCATCGAGGCCTTCAGGCAAAACGGCTGCACCATTCTGTTCTGTTCGCACAGCATGTATCACATACGGCGGCTGTGCGATAAGGCCTTGTGGTTGGACAAGGGCCAAGTGGTCGCGTTCGGCGACACCGAATCGGTGTTGAGCGCGTATGAAAGCGAATTGCGTCGGCAGGAAGATCAGGCCAAGCCGGCCAGCAACAAAGGCGCGTTGTCCGATCATGGTGCAGTCGAGGGCGGCGCGTCAGCGTTGCCGCGGCAGCGGGCCGATGGCATTCGTGCCGAAATCCTATCGCTTGAGGTGGCTCATCTCGATGCTTCAACGCCGCCCCTGTTGACGCACCCCGATCTGGTGGTCACCGTACGAGCAAGGGTGGCCCCAGGTGAACGGCCCCATATCGGCGTGATGCTGGAGCAAGCCCGTGGCACGGGCATCACCTCGGTCACCACCCAGACCGACGGTGTCGAGCCTGTGTCTGAGGGTGAGGGGCTGTGGCGCGCGACCGTCACTTTTCCAGACCTGCCCCTGCATTCGGGCGAGTATGTGTTGAGTGCTTACCTGTTCGATGAGGCGGGTTTGGTGGTGTACGAGCAGTGGTACCAGCACCTGTACTTCAGGTTGGTGTATCCCAGCGTCGTTCCTGGTCTGGTGCGTCTGCCACACCATTGGGCCACATCGTGAGATCCAGGCTGGATTGGTGGCGTCTGCAGGCCCGAGACCTGCTGGAGTTGGTGTTGGTGCCCGGTTTGGCAGCTGTGCTGCCCTGGCCACTGTGTTTCCGGATCTTCCAGCGCCTGGTGCGCTGGGATTGGTTTTATCGCGAGGCCGCCACGGCCGCCTTGCACCAGGCGCGCGAGCGTGGCTGGGCCGGGGCCGACGAGCCAGCCCAGCGGCAGTGGGTGCGTGCCCGCAGGTTGGTCACCCTGATCGACCATGCCGACTTCTACCTGGCCCGCAGCCGCAGCCGCCGCTGGATGCAGCGCCACCTGCGTGTGCAAGGGGCTTGGCCAGAGGCCGGGCGGGCAGGGGTGTTGTGCACCTTCCATTGGGGGGCGGGCATGTGGGCTTTGCGTCATGCCGCCGCGAACGGCATGCAGGCGCACATGCTGGTTGCTTCATTGCAGAGTGCACACTTTGCTGGTCGACCCATCATGCATGCCTATGCGAAGGCACGCACGGCCCAGATCGCGCGCGAATTGCGGGGCCCCACGATTGATACGGCCGCCAGCTTGCGACCGGTGCTTGATGCGCTGGCCGATCAGCGCCAGATCATGGCCGTGGTTGACGTGCCCGCCGATGCCGTGGATGGCTCCCTGGAGGTGCAGTTGCTGGGGGCCAAGGCCTCGGTTCCCAAAGGTTTACTTCGTTTGGCGGTACAGAAGAAGCTGCCTGTCACGCTGTTCATCACGGGCATTGACCTGAACAACGGTCAGCGCTTTCTGCATTTCAAAGCGATGGGGGTGCCGACGGATCTTCAGTCCTTGAGTCAGGATGTCTTTGCTTGGCTCGACGGCTATATCCGCGAGCAGCCGCCCGCATGGCATTTCTGGAGCGAGGCGCCTCGCTTCTTCCGTGGCTGACACGCGGGCCAGCCAATCAGGCGGAGCGGTGCACTTGCGCAAGAGTTGTCCATGAGATCGAGTTCGGGTGCGCACTATGTCGGGCTGGACCATTTGCGGGCCTTGGCCGCCTACCTGGTGTTCATCTGGCACTTTGCGCATGGCCGCCAAGGCATTCCGATCCCGTTTGAGGGGGCTCCTGCGTTCTATCCCCTGGCCTTGCTCGACGAGGGCCACACCGGGGTGGCCTTGTTCATGGTGCTCAGCGGTTATCTGTTTGCCCGTCTGCTGGCAGGGCGGTCGATCCGCCTGAGCCTGTTTTTCTACAACCGCTGCCTGCGCCTGTTGCCCCTGCTGGTCTTCGTGGTGTTGCTGGCCGGTGGCTTACTGGTCCTGCAGGGCGCAGACCCGCAGGCTCAGCATCAGTTCGTACAACAGGTGCTTTGGGGGTGGTGGCGCCCCAGCCTGCCCAATGGAGGGTGGTCTATCACGGTGGAGTTCCACTTCTATCTGTTGCTGCCTTTGTTGCTGTTGTTGATGCGGCGATCCGTCTGGAGCCTGCCCATGCTGATCTTGGCGGCCTTGATGTTCCGGGCCGTCTGGTTCTGGCACGAGGGCGAGGTTCAGTCTTTGGCCTACCTGACGCTGGTCGGCCGCATGGATCAGTTTCTGGCGGGCATGGTGTTTGCGGGTATCGCGCCCTGGTTCAAGGGGCGGCATGCCCTGGCCTTGGGGGCCATGGCAGTGTTCACCGCGTTCTATGCATGGTTTGACCGGGCCGGCGGCTTCTATGGCTTTGGCGGCTACCCTGCCAAAACGGTGGTCTGGGTGTTCCTGCCCACCCTTGAGGCTCTGGCCTATGCCCTTCTGATTGCCTGGTACGACCAATCCTTCAGTTTCAAGGACCAGGGCTGGTCAGGTGGCCTGGCCAAGGTGGGCAGCTACTCTTATTCCATCTACCTGCTGCATCCGTTCTGGGTATTTGCCGCGGCCGAATGGGTTCATCAGCGGGTGATGCCCATGCAAAGCTTCGGGGCCGCCTGGGCCTGGGGAACGGCTTTCTTTTTGCTGGCCATCCCCATGGGGGCTTTGAGCATGGCCCTCATCGAAAAGCCGTTTTTGCGTCTGCGCCGCCGCTACACCGCCTGAGGCTTCAACCGAGCCAACGTTTGATGACACGGCGCACCCGGCCGGGCACCCTGTGGGCCACCCAACGCACACCGGGCACCGACTGGATGCGGGCAAGGCGGGAGCCCGGCAGGGTGGTTTCCGGCCGGGGTGCCGAGGCCGGGTCTGCCTGGGTTTGCAAAGGCGCTTCTGGCGGGGGGGCCGTTTGCACGTGCGAATCAGGCACCTCCTCGACGGGCTTGATCTTGGGGGCTCCGCCAGGGCTCGAAAACCCCAGCAGTTCGTCCACCGCCATGACAGCGCCACCCACCGGGGCCTTCACACCGCGCAGATAGTCGGAGGCGTAATGCCAAGCGCGGGTCTGCATATCGAAGACGGATGGGGCTTCAGCGTTGTCGGCCGGAGGCGGTGGCCGCAAGGTGTTGAAGTGCTGGATGCGGATCGAGTCGAAAAACAGCATCCAGTCTATTGCAACAGTTTGCCAGGGGCGCAACCAGGTCCATGCTCGACCTGCGAGTCGTTCAGTGAACGCTCCCAGCGTTGGGGCGACGACGGGCAGGCCAGCGTCCAGGCAGGCGCTGAGGGTGTAGCTGTAGGTTTCGGGCCAGCGGGCGGTGAACCATGCGAGCTCGGGTTGCAGCCATTCAAGCAACTCCGGCAACTCTTGTTCATCGTAGGGGCCATGGATCGTGAGCTTGCTTCGCGGTTGGGTCTTCAGGGCGCGATAGGCGTAGCCAACCAGGTGAAACTCCAAAGGCACCTGCGCCTGTGCCGCGGCCAGGGCCACGGCTTCAAGCAGATCGGCGCCCTTGATGGCACTGAGCGCGCCAATGACCACGATGCGCAAGGGTTGTTCTGGGTCCCTTGCTAGCGGGGCAGGCACCGGTAGTGCATGGGGATGCTGGATATCGGTGTGCGGTGCAAAGCGGACATTGGCATTGGGTGCAAAACGCACAAGGCGTCGGCTGGCGTCTTGGCTTGGGGTCAGCACATAGCGGGCGCGAGCCAGCATGTCGCCGTGGTACATGTGCCAGAGCTCGATAGTCGGATTGCCCGGGGCGGGTGTCTGGCGCAGACACTCGTGGCATTGGCTCAAACCCTTTTCGCCGCAATAGTTGTGGCTTGCGTCCGTGAGCGAAATCTGTGGACACATCGCGTAGTAGTCGTGCGCCGTGAAATCGAAAGCGGTGCCCAATGCTTCAGGCAGTTGCCAGACTTCGGGTCGTTGGCCCAGCAGGTGGTGGAAATGCACGTGGCCCACGTTGAGGCTGCGCAGTGCCCGGTGCAGTTCGGGTGTCTGATCCGGCAGCCGAAACCAAAGCGTCAACGATTCTGCCGGGTAGCTCACGGACAGCTTCACCTGATCATCAGCGGCTGGTGTCAGCAGATGGAACATGGCTTGGTCCGCCATGTGGTCAGCGAGTTCCCTGATGTGGCGCAGGGTGCCACCGCCGCGGTCGTGTGAGACCAGCAGCACACTGGTCTTGTCGCCAGCGTGCAGCCGCCGCAGTTCTACCGCAACGCGGGCGGCACGCGCCGGATCGCGCTGGATGAACTCCTGTACCACACTTTCATAATCGGGGTGGATGCGGCGCATGGTTTCCATAGCGGCCAGTTCGCGGGCATTCTTGGAGGCGCCAAAACTCACGCCACCAGCGTGCAGCACAAAGGTGTCCAGCGCGTGCAGATTGCGCCAACCTGCCGCATGGGCTCGGCGGCAGAAATCGTTTTCTTCGCCATAACCTTTGCCAAACGACGCCACATCGAACAGGCCCACCTGATCCAGGCAGTCTCGGCGGATGTACATGCAAAAGCCGACGCCGGTGGGAATATCCACCACTTGCCGCGCATTGGACTGGGCAAAAAGTGCATCCAGGCTTCCGGTGCTGTGGCCGGATGGCAGCGCATTGGCCTGGCAAAAAGCAGGGTAGCTGCAGATCGTGGCGTTGTTTGAAAAGGGCGTCACCGTGCCAACCCGGCCGTTGTGATGGGCCGCATGCACCAATCGATCCAGCCAGTCGTTGGCCACCTCGGTGTCGCTGTTGAGCAGCACCACATCGTGGCGGTCACTCAGGGCCATGCCTCGGTTGACCGTGGCCACAAAGCCCAGGTTGAGCTCGTTTTCCAGGAGGGTCACACGTGGTTCATGCTGGCTCAGCTCGCGCAGCCAATGGGTCACCTCGGGCTCCGGGCTGCAATCGTTGATCACCACGAGACGCCAGTCCTGTTGCTGGGCGCTGTTGAGTACCGAGCTGATACAGCGCTGGGTGTCGAACAGGCCGCGGTAGACCGGAACAATGATGTCCACCGTGCTTGGCGGTGCAGACACTGCGGGAGTGGGGCCGGTCTGCGGGCTGACAGGTTCCTGGGGCTGTGCCGCGGGCAGAGGAGAGGCTACCTCTTCGGCACCTGCTGGATCGGGCGCGGGCGTGGCGCCGCGCAAGGATTGCAGTTCGCGCTGCAATTGTTCTTTCAACCCCAGTAGTGAGTCCACCCGATCTTGCAGTTGTTTGACGTTCTCGTGCAGCGTCGCCACCGTTGCGGTGGTCTGCGCCCAGGTCTGGGCCTGATTGAAACGAAGCTCCAGCTCTCGAACGCTGTCTGCCAGGGCCAGGTAGTCTGGCGACATGGGCCAGCCCAGATCAACTTCCAGCCATCCACCTGCGGCATGTGGCAGCATTGGGCTCACCGGAAGCTCCAGCCAGGGATCATCCCCACACAGCAGCACCATGGCACCGGGCGAGCCCAGGCCTGGGCCGCGCAGCAGCATTTGTTGCGATGGCATTCCTTGCAGCGGAAGCAGACCGTCCCGTTCGATGGCCCAATCCCAGAGCAACTGGCCTTGCGACGACAGCAGCCGTGCCGCGAACAGGTGCAAGAAGCCAGGCCGGTCCGCAGGGTCCAAGCGCAGGCGCTCTGCCGCAATGGCCGGAGGCAGGGCAAAGCGCAGGGTTTGCCGGGCTTGCCCAATCGATCCACGGGACATGACTTTGCATGATTCGCTGTAGTGGCCTAGTTCTGCCCAGTAGGCATAGGCTGTGAAACTGGCGGTGCCAAGCTGGTTAAGCGCCGGAATGAACTCTGCCCTCACTCCAGGGCGGGCCCGGGCGATGAATTGATAGCTCAGGGCGTCAGGAGTCGAAAGCAGGAAGCGGGCGACGTTGGGGGGCAGGTCGTCAAAACGGGTGACGAACTCCGACTCGGCCAGTGGGCGTTCTACGGTTTCAAGGCTCAGAAGGCCCCAATTTGCATGGCTCAGGAAGTCGAACAGCGATTGGCGGGTGAAGAACCTCAGGTGGGTCCGGTCCAACAGGCCTTCGTCCCGGTATTTGAACTGGCCCTGCAGCAAATCGGCCACCAAACCGACATAGCCGACGTTGGGGACGGAGACCAGCAGTTCTCCCTGGACGCCCAGCAAGCGCCGGCACGCGGCAAGCACACGTTCTGGGTGCTTCAGATGTTCCAGCACGTCCGCGCAGATGACGTAGTCGTAGGTTTGCCCATTGAAGAGGGTCAACAGGTCGCAATCATCCAGGTCGGCAACTTCCACTCGGCGGTAAAACGGCCGAGCCAGATCAGCTTCCCGAGGGTTGAAGGTCACACCATCCACTTGGCAGTTCTGTCGTTCGCTCAGGTGACGCCCGAGTGCGCCGCCACCACAACCCAGGTCCAGTACGCTGGCCCCCGTCGCAACCAACTGACAAAGAACGGTCAATGAATCGCGTTCGTTCTGAGGCAGTTCTCTGGCATAAACATGAAGGTTGGGGCGGGGTTGAGGCATCGCCCAATTATCACTGTTGTGCACGGAGTTGACGGCAGTTGCCGGGCATGGGCAGCCTGGCCCGCCATCCATGCTGGATGGGTCTGAGTGCATGCTGTCCGTGCACCTGGCAAGTGGGCTCGGGTGAGCCGCACAACCGTCATTGCCCATGCCGGCGCGGTGTCCGAGGAAGGGGTAATGCACAACCCGGTCCCCCGGATGCAGGCGTGGTGCGTGTTCTGGGGGGCAGGTGGTCTGCCAGTTAGAATGCCTGATTCGAGTTCTGGTCGGGTTCTTAACCCTGTTCTCTCCAAAAAGAGCCTGCCAGGCCCCATGCTGACATATAAGGTTAATTCATGCAGGCACTTCAAGCCGTCTCTCCCGAAGACTACGCAGGCAAATACTGGAAGCATCCAGGAAACTACTTGTATGCTGCAGACCTTCACTTTGTGCCTGTCGTGGCTGGTGAACTGCTCAAGGCTGCTGCGCACCTTCCCCTGGTGTTTGCCAAGGTGACCGACTCGTTTCAACTGATGGCCGTGATGTCGCTGCAGCCCGGCACCAACCTGCTGGTGGGCCCTCAGGGCCAATGGCTGGGAGGTTACATTCCGGCCTTGCTGCGGGGCTATCCTTTCACCCTGCTGCAGTCTGACAAGGGGGAGTACACCCTGTACTCCACCACCGAGGGCGAGCACATTGTGACGTCCATGGATGGGGCGCCTTACTTCGACGCTCAAGGCAAGCTCAGTCCTGAGACCCAGAAGGCTGTGGACTACCTCACCGAGGTGATGCGCAGCCGGGCCCAGACCCAACGTGCCATCAACGCCTTGGTCGCTGCCGGTTTGATCGTGCCCTGGCAACTGGCGACCAACCACAACGGTGAAACGCAGGTGGTGGAAGGTCTGTACCGATTGGACGAGGCCAAACTGTCGACCCTGAAGCCTCAGCAGTTGGTCAAATTGCGCGATGAGGGCGCTTTGCCCATTGCCTATGCTCAGTTGTTTGCCCGCGAACATTTCGGTCAATTGCAGCGAGCCGCACAGGAGCAGGAGCGCCTTCGCTCGTCCGTCGCATGATGGGTGACTGCTGAGGTGGTCTGGGGCGTCACGTGATTCGGACGACCTGTCGGATCACATTGCTTGACACATGATCATCCTCACTTCGATTGCCTTTGTACTCGCCCTGGTGGTTGGAGTCTTGCTTGTGCGTTCGCGAGCGCAACTGGGCGTGAGCTATGCGTCCGACAAGCCTCAGCGGTTCCATACGGGGCAAGTGCCACGACTCGGTGGTTTGGCGATTTCTGCGGGATTGGTGGGGGCTTGGTTGATATGCGCCGCGGTCGATGGCGTCGTGATCAATCTGAATCTACGTATCAGTTTGCCTTGGGTGCTAGGGTGGGTCGTTGCCTTGATGCCGGCATTGTGGGTGGGCTTGCTTGAAGATGTGACGCAACGTCTTTCGGTGGGTTGGCGCTTGTTGGCAACACTGGTATCGGCAGCCTTGGCCTGTGGTTTGCTGGATCTGTCCATCACACGGCTTGACATCGCATGGTTCGATCTTGCCTTGAGTCAATGGCCCTGGCTGGGTATTGCATTGGCATTGGTCGCTGTTGCGGGCCTGCCCCATGCCTTCAACATCATCGATGGCTACAACGGTCTGGCGGGCACGGTGGCCATGCTGATCTGCCTTGCCATGGCGCATGTGGCACTGCAGGTGGGGGACCGCACCATGTGTGCACTGATGATGGCCTTGGTTGGTGCCACGGCAGGATTCCTGTTCTGGAATTACCCCCGAGGGCTGATCTTTGCAGGGGATGCCGGTGCCTATCTCTGGGGAGGGGTGGTCGCCGTGGGGGCAATTTTGCTGGTGCAGCGCAATCCCTCGATATCGCCCTGGTTTCCCCTCTTGTTGCTCATCTACCCCGTTGGCGAAACTCTATTTTCGATATACCGAAAGTCAGCCCGAGGTGTTTCTCCTGGGATGGCCGACGCCTTGCATTTTCATCAGCTGATTTTTCGCCGCCTGGTGCGCAAGGTCTTTCATGATGACCAGGCCCGTCAACTGTTGATTCGCAACAACCGCACTTCACCCTATCTCTGGGGTTTCACCGCCCTGACCGTGTTCCCGGCAGTGCTGTTCTGGCAGAACACCCTCGTGCTGATGTTCTTCTGCGGTCTCTTCGTCGTGACCTACGTCCTGGCTTATCTGGCCATTGTTCGTTTCAAGGTGCCGGGCTGGTTGCGGCGCTGAGCTGCGCGCCATATGCGGCACAATTCGCCTGTGTCGCTGGGGTGCTTGTGCGCCAGCGTCTATCGCCAACCTGCAGGCCTGCCCCGGCCGCCAGCGTTTTCACCTTCATCCTGTTCAGACCATGACCGAACTCCAATCCATTGCCCCGCGCGACAAGGCCGAGATCCTGGCCCAGGCGCTGCCCTACATCCGCAAGTTCCACGGCAAGACGCTGGTCATCAAGTACGGTGGCAATGCCATGACCGACCCGGCCCTGCAGGCTGACTTTGCCGAAGACGTGGTGCTGCTCAAGTTGGTCGGCATGAACCCGGTGGTGGTGCATGGCGGCGGCCCGCAGATCGAGACGGCCCTGAACCGCCTGGGCAAGAAGGGCGAGTTCATCCAGGGCATGCGGGTGACCGATGCCGAGACCATGGAGGTGGTCGAGTGGGTGCTGGCCGGCGAGGTGCAGCAGGACATCGTGGGGCTGATCAACCAGGCCGGCGGCAAGGCCGTGGGCCTGACCGGCCGGGATGGCGGCATGATCCGCGCCCAGAAACTCAAGATGCTCGACAACCAAGACCCCAGCAAAGAGTACGACGTGGGCCAGGTGGGCGACATCGTTTCGATCGACCCCAGCGTGGTCAAGGCCTTGCAGGACGATGCCTTCATCCCCGTCATCAGCCCGATCGGGTTTGGCGAGGACAACGAAAGCTACAACATCAATGCCGACGTGGTGGCCAGCAAGCTGGCCACGGTGCTCAAGGCCGAAAAGCTGGTGCTGCTGACCAACACGCCCGGCGTGCTCGACAAGTCGGGTCAACTGCTGACCGATCTGACGGCCAAGCGCATCGATGAGTTGTTTGCCGACGGCACCATCTCGGGTGGCATGCTGCCCAAGATCGCGGGGGCCCTGGATGCTGCCAAAAGCGGCGTCAATGCCGTGCACATCATCGATGGCCGCGTGCCGCACGCCATGCTGCTTGAAATCCTGACCGATCAGGCCTACGGCACCATGATCCGCTCGCATTGAGCGGCGCATCCCCCCTTGTGTTGAGGATGGCATCGCCATGAGACTGTTGCTGGTCGAAGACGATGTGATGGTGGCCAGCGGCATCAAGCTGGGCCTGACGGACGCTGGCTATGCCGTCGACTGGGTGGGCAGTGGTGAGCGGGCCGAAGAAGTGCTGCGCGACGAAACCTTTGACGCCGCCATCATCGACATCGGTTTGCCGGGCATGAGCGGCCTGGACCTGACTCGGCGTCTGCGCCTGTCGGACGTGGCCAGCCGGACCATGCCCGTGTTGATCCTGACCGCCCGCGACGCGCTGCAAGACCGGGTACAGGGCCTGGACCTGGGGGCCGACGACTACATGGTCAAGCCCTTTGAACTGCCAGAGTTGCTGGCTCGGTTGCGCGCATTGCTGCGCCGCTCGCAGGCCGCGACCTCGGCGGTGCTGAGCTTCGGCCCGCTTGAAATGGACACGGCCAGTCGCCGAGCCACGGTGCGCAGCGTGGTGGAAGGCCAGGTCAGGCAGCAAGTGATCGAACTGGGCCCGCGTGAGTGGACGGTGATGGAGTACTTGCTCATCAACGCCCCCAAGCCCGCCAGCAAAGACAAGCTGCTGGCAGCGTTGACCGGGTGGGACAAGGAAATCACGCCCAATGCCGTCGAGGTCTACATTTCGCGCCTGCGCAGCAAGCTGGAGCCGCATGGTCTGGCGCTGCGCTCGATCCGGGGCTTTGGCTACCGGCTTGAACAGCAGGAAGTCTGAGCCCCATGGCCTCAGGCTTGCGCAACCGGTTGCTGGTGCTGCTGCTGGGGCCATTGTTTGTCCTGGGCCTGGTCAACGTCTGGGTGGATTACCGCTCGGCCGACAGCGCGGCAGTGCAGCACGACCGGCAATTGCTGCGCTACGTGCCTTTGCTGGCTGACTCGGTGTTGGCGCCGGGGGTGCAAACGGGCGACCCGCCGGTGCTGCTGCTGGCGCCGCCGGTGGAGGATTTCCTCAAGAGCCGTGGCGGCTTGGCCGGTTACAGCATCAATGACCTGGAAGGCCACCTGCTGCATGGCGACCTGTGGCTGCCCAGTGCCGTTGTGGCCACTGCCGAACCCGAGTTTCACAGCACCGAGTACGACGGCGTCACCTACCGTATTGTTTCGCAGCGGATGCACACCCGCGCAGGCGATCTGATGGTGCAATTGGCCGATGGCTCAGATCCCCGCCAGCAGTGGCTCAGTGCCTTGTTGCGTGTGCTGCTGCCCAATGGCGTGCTGATGGTGGCGGCCGCCCTGGCCGTGAGCTGGGCCGTGGGCCGCGCCTTGCGGCCCCTGACGGAACTCACAGAGGCGGTCAGCAAGCGATCGCCCCAAGATTTGAGTGCCATTGACGTCGAAGCTTCTCCGGCCGAGGTCCGGCCGCTGGTGGCCTCGCTCAACCGGCTGTTTGATCTGGTGAATGCGCAGTCGGCCAGTCAGCGGCGCTTCATTGCCGATGCCGCTCACCAATTGCGCACCCCGCTGGCGGGCCTGCAGGCTCAAGTGGAGGCCTGGGCCCAGGTGCTGCAAACGAAGCAGCGCTTGCGGCTCAGCGGGGCTGCAGCCGATTCGACTCCCGCCAGCATCACCCTGAATGCCGAGCAGCTCGACAAGCTGCGCCAGGCCACGCGGCGCACCTCCCAGTTGGCCAACCAGTTGTTGGCCCTGTCGCGTGCCGATGCGCGCGCCATGGAGGCTCAACCCATGCAGCGGGTGGACCTGCTGGCCCTGTGTGAGTCGTTGCTGGAAGCCCATCTGGACACCGCCACGGCGCGCGGCCTGGACCTGGGGCTGGCAGCCCAGCCGGCTCACACGACAGGGCATGAGTGGCTGCTGCGCGAGTTGCTGGGCAATCTGATCGACAACGCCATCCGCTACACCCCGCGCGGTGGCAGTGTGACCATCCGCTGCGGCCTGCTGGAGGTGGGGGACTCATCGTTGCCCTATCTGGCCGTGGAGGACGATGGGCCGGGCATTGCGCCGGCTGAACGCCACCGGGTCACCGAGCGCTTTTACCGCGTGCCCGGCACCCAGGGCGAGGGCAGTGGGCTGGGGCTGGCCATCGCCCATGAAATCGCCCGCGTGCACCACAGCAGCCTGGAGCTGTTGAGCGGCCCGGGGCAGTGTGGTCTGCTGGTCAGGCTGGTGCTGCCGGCCCAGACGGCCTAGCGGTCGCGTTGGGCCGGTGTGCGAGAATCGTTCGAGCCCATCTTCCATGCCGATGACTGAACCGCACGAACTCCCTGCCGCACCCGAAACCGACGCCCCTCCGGTCGGCAGCGAGCCCGATGTCCCGGCCACCCGCAAACGACCGCGCCCCGGCGAGCGCCGGGTGCAGATCCTGCAGACCCTGGCCAGCATGCTGGAGCAGCCCGGTGCCGAGCGCATCACCACGGCGGCGCTGGCGGCCCGCATCGGGGTCAGCGAGGCGGCCCTGTACCGCCACTTTGCCAGCAAGGCCCAGATGTTCGAAGGCCTGATCGACTTCATCGAGCAGACCGTGTTTTCGCTCTCCAAGCAGATGATCGAACGCGAAGCCAGCGCCAACCCCGATCCAGCCACCCTGGGACGCCGCCAGGCCACCCGGGTGATGTACCTGCTGGTGCAGTTTGCCGAAAAGAACCCGGGCATGGTGCGCGTGATGTGCGGAGATGCCTTGGTGCTGGAGCACGAGCGCTTGCAGCAGCGCATGAACCAGTTTTTTGAGCGGCTGGAGCTGACCTTTCGCCAATGCCTGCGCCCGCAGGCCGAGGCAGTGGGCTCGTCCAAGCCTTCGGTGCGCTCACAAGCCCAGGCCGCGATGCTGACGGCTTTCGTCCAAGGGCGTCTGCAGCGCTATGCGCGCACGGGCTTCAAGCGATTGCCGTCGGAGCAGTTGGAAGGCGCTTTGGACCTCTTGTTGCCACTCGGACCCTGACCCAGGGCCGTACGATTTAGACCAAGCGAGTTTTGCGGTATGGCCTCAGGTCCATACCGCTTGTATTTTTGGATGATTTTTATCATGACTTTTTTCAACCGCACGCTTTTTTCACTGGCCTTCCTGCTCACCAGCCAGGCCGTTTTGGCGCAGATTCAACCCTGTGTGGCAGGGGCCTCAGGAACTCGCGAAACGGTGTCGATCAAGAATGCTTCATTTGATGAAGTGGGTCCTCCCTCTGGTATCCGGGATTGGCAGCCCATTGAGCATGTGCATCCGGGTCACTATGTTTTCGAGAGGGATACCCAGGAGCCGTATTCCCCGCCCGTCAGCGCCAAGATGAAGCGGGTGGGTGATGAGGACTTTGGATCCTTGCAACAGACCATCGTCATCAAGTCTTGTTGGGTGGGGAAGAAGGCGGTGCTCAGTGGCTTCCTGCGCAGTCAGGATGCC
Source organism: Curvibacter sp. GW821-FHT01G03 (assembly GCF_059422285.1). Lineage (NCBI taxonomy): Bacteria > Pseudomonadati > Pseudomonadota > Betaproteobacteria > Burkholderiales > Comamonadaceae > Curvibacter > Curvibacter sp. GW821-FHT01G03. The sequence continues at coordinate 37,782 of NZ_JBWKWP010000021.1, read as the reverse complement.
ACCGAAGTCGGTGGTGCCTTGATTCTTCAGGCCAATGGAGGCGGCGGTGACATCTTGGCCTGGAATCACATGAATGAAAGCAAGGTTCGAGGGACTGCCCCATGGGCTAAGCATTCCATCGAGATTTCCATCCCGCCGAATACCTATGTGCTGCGATTTGGTTACATGCTTGAGGGGCCGGGTGCCTTGTGGGCGGATGACTTGAAGTTGGAGATAGTCTATTGATTGATTGCGTCTACTTCAATCAACGATCGTGAGCCCTCTGAACTCGCCTCAGGGGTGCCCAGGGCTCGGCACCTAACGACTGCAGAGGCTGACCCGGACGATCTCCCGATTTTTTCCAATCACCAGGGGCTCTTGCCTTGTTCTGCCATAGCGAGCATGTCCTGTTGAAAATCCGGGACGCCGTAGCAGAGCAAGCGGCCTGGCTTTTTGATCATGTGAGGTTCGCCATTCGATTGGCTGTGCTGACGCATTCGCTCCATCAAGGCCTCGTCGGGATCGCGTCCGGCCGGCACCAGAATCCAAGCTCTCTGGCCTCGCCAGAGTATGGGCACGATGATGACCCCCAATTTGTCAGGGCGATCATCCTCGCCAAAGGGACTGTCGTGCATCAACCAGCCACACTCGAATTGTCGGCATGGATGCTCGGGGCGGTCCGAGTAGATGCTGCATTGCTTTTCGCACAGGAAGTGGCAAGGTGTTCCTGGTTGCATCGCATGGCCCTGGATGCTTCCCGTCAACCAACCTTCACAGCAACTGGTGCAGGATCCGCATTGCCGTTGAGATGAGTGAATCATGTCTTCTTGGATCGCCTGAACAGATGGGAATGAATGGGGTGTGCATTCTCTTGCATGTGCAGGATGCGCACCTTGTCGGGGCCTTGTGCGTGAAATCACTTGGCGCTCGAGTCAAGCATATTGCGGTCATTGCTTGGTATAAACGGCTCGCTTGTAATTTTGCGTGCTCACTGGGCTTGTATTCCGTCCAAACTGAAAGAATTTCATGAAACTCGTACGCTACGGCAACCCCGGCAAAGAAAAACCCGGCCTGATTGACGCCGACGGCAAACTACGCGACCTGAGCGGCGTGCTCAAGGACCTGGGGCCCGATCAACTCAGCGACGCCGCCCTGGCCAAGCTGGCCAAGGTCAAGGCTGACAAGTTGCCGTTGGTGCGTGGCAAGCCGCGTTTTGGCACGCCGGTGGCCGGCGTGCGCAAGTTCATTGCGATTGGCTTGAACTACGCCGACCATGCGGCCGAAGCTGGCCTGCCGGTGCCCAAGGAGCCCGTGGTGTTCACCAAGGCCATCAGCTGCCTGCAAGGCCCCAATGACCCTGTGATGTTGCCCAAGGGCTCCAAGAAGACCGATTGGGAGGTGGAGCTGGGTGTGGTGATCGGCAAGCAGGCGCGCCATGTGTCGCAAAAAGAGGCCCTGAACCATGTGGCCGGCTACGTGTTGGTCAACGATGTGAGCGAGCGCGAGTTCCAGATCGAGCGTGGCGGTACCTGGGACAAGGGCAAGGGCTGCGACACCTTTGGCCCCGTCGGCCCCTGGCTGGTGACCCGCGACGAAGTGCCCAATCCGCAGCGCCTGGATCTTTGGCTGGACCTGAACGGCCAGCGCATGCAAAGCGGCAGCACCAAGACCATGATCTTCAGCGTGGCCAAGATCATCAGCTACCTGAGCCAGTTCGTGACCCTGGAGCCGGGCGACATCGTCACCACCGGCACCCCGCCCGGCGTGGGCATGGGTGTCAAGAAGGACGGCCAGCCGGCACCGGTGTTCCTGAAGAAGGGCGATGTCATGACCCTGGGCATCAGCGGCCTGGGCGAGCAACGCCAAGAGGTGGTGGCCTTCAAGCTCTGAAGCGGCTCCTCAGAGAAAAGCCCCGGCGCGCAGGCCCCGGGGCTTTTTTGTGGGCCAAGCCTCAGTCCACCGTCGCCCCCGAATCTTTCACCAGCTTGCCCAGGCGCACCGACTCCTTCTTGATCAGTTCGCCAAACTGTGCGGCGCTGCCGGCCACGACCGGCGTACCGATGGCCTCCCACTTCTTGCGGAACTCGGGCTGGTTGAAGATCGCGTTCAGGGTGCTGTTGAGCTTGTCGATCACGGCAGGCGGCGTGCCGGCCCGCACCGCGATGCCGTGCCAGCCCGTCATTTCGTAGCCGGGCATGCCGGCTTCGGCCATGGTGGGCACATCGGGCAGGGTGGGCACGCGCTTGGGGGTGGTGACGGCCAGCGCGGTGAGTTTGCCCGATTGGATGTAGGGCAGTGAGCTGCCCAGGATGTCGAACATCACGTTCACCTGGCCGCCCAACAGGTCGTTCAAGGCCGGGCCCGCGCCGCGGTAGGGGATGTGCGGCATCTTGGTGTCGATCTGGGTGTTGAACAATTCGCCGGCCAGGTGCTGGGGCGTGCCGTTGCCGGCCGAGGCAAAGGCCAGCTCGGTGGCGCGTTTGCTTTTGAGCGCGGCGATCAATTCCTTGACCGATTTGATGCCCGTCTTGGGGTTGACCTCCAACACCAGCGGGAAGGCCGACAGCTGGATCACCGGCGCCAGGTCGGCCAGCGGGTTGAATGGCATGTTGCGGTACAGCGTCGGGTTGACCGCCATGGGGCCGCTGGCCGCCAGCAGCAGGGTGTAGCCGTCGGCGGGCGCTTGCTTGGCCACTTCAGCGCTGCCCAGGTTGCCGCCGGCGCCGCTCTTGTTGTCGACGATCACCGACACACCCAGGCGGGTTTGCATCTCGCCTTGCAGCAGGCGCGCCATCAGATCGGTGGGGCCGCCGGGCGGGTAGGGCACCACAAAGCGGATGGTCTTGTTGGGCCAGGGCTCCTGGGCCTGGGTGCCTGTGCTGAACAGCGTGGCCAGGGCGGCCAGGGCCAGGCCGCCGAGGGCCCGAGTGAATTGTTGGCGTTGCATGTTGTTTGTCTCCGGTCTTGGTCTTGTGGGGGCTCAGCCTGCGAACAGTTCGCGAATGTGGCGTGCCGTGGCCAGCGGGCGGCCCAGGCTGGCGGCCGCTTCGGCCGCCTGGGCCACCAGGGCCGCGTTGTGCGGGGCCCGGCTGCCATCCTTGAGCTGCAGGTTGTTCTCGAAGCCCACTCGAACATGCCCGCCCAGGGCGGCGGCGGCGGTCACGCAGGCGTGTTCGGTGGCCCCAAAGGCGCACACGGCCCAGGGCTCGGGCCCGGTGTGGGCGTGCACAAAAGGCACCAGGTCGCGTGGGCTGGAGGTTTGCCCTGCGGTGTAGCGCCCCAGCACAAACAGCAGGAACCAGGGCGCCTCGGGCACCACACCGCGTTCGCGCAGCGATTGCCAGCGCAACAGGTCGGCATTGTCATAAAGAATCACCTGCGTCATCACACGCTCGCTGGCCAGCCAGCTGAAGAAGTCGGCCAGGCCTTGCTCACCGATCTCGGGCTGATCGACCTCGCGCAAGCCTACGGACACGGCCTCGGGCCGCAGCTCGCGCACCATGGCGATCTGGGCCGGGGCGTGGTAGACCCGGGCGGCCTCGCTGGTGACCTGCAGCACCATCTGGTCGCCCACGGCGGCGCGCACGGCGCTCAGGGCATCGCGGTAGCCTTCCACGTCCAGGCTGTGGTGACCCTGGGCGTCGCGGATGTGCAGGTGCAGCATGGCCGCACCGGCATCCAGGCACTGGCGTGCGGTGACCGCCAGGGCGGAGGGGGTCAGCGGCACGGCGGGGTGGTCGCTGTGCAGTTTGTAGGCCCCGTTGGGGGCCGAGGTGATGATCAGTGGCGTGCTGGGCATGGGGTTCTCCGGTCAGGGCTGGGAGTGCGTGGTGTGGGCTCAGTCGCGCTCGATAGGCGGCAATTCGGACGCCAGCAGGGCGAGGCCTTGCTGCAGCAAGGTGTCATAGCGCTGGCGTTCGGCCAGTCGCCGCTCTTCGGGCCATTCGTAGAAGCCAGCCCCGGCTTTCATGCCCAGGCGGCCGGCGGCCACCTGCTCGCGCAGCACCCGGGCTGGCTCGGTGTTGGCGGTCAGCGAGGGGTACATGGTGGCCGCGGCGGCGCAGTGCACGTCCAGCCCGGCATGGTCGCGTTGCAGCACCGGGCCGGCCGCCAGGTAGCGAAAGCCGAAGCCAAAGCGCACGGCGGCGTCCACGTCCTCCGGCGTGGCCACGCCCTCGTCGATCATGGCAAAGGCCTCGCGGGCCAGCGCGTGCTGCAGGCGGTTGGCCAGAAAGCCCGGCTTGTCCTTGCGCACCCGCACCGGCACGCTGCCACAGCCACGCATGAACTGGCACAGACGGGTGGCCTGGGCCTCGTCGGTGGTCGGGCCATGCACCACCTCGACCAAGGGCACCAGGTGGGCTGGCATGAAGAAATGCAGGCCCAGCATGCGCTCGGCCGTGGGCAGCCCTGCCGCAATGGCGCTGATGGGGAAGCTGGAGCTGTTGCTGGTCAGCACCGCGTGGGCGGGGGCGCGCTGCACCAGTTCGGCGAACAGGGCCTGTTTCAGGTCCAGCTTTTCGGGAATGCATTCGATGACCAGCACCACGTCATGCCAATCCACGTCCTGCAGGCTGGCCACGGCCTGCACGCGTTCGACGCGGTGGCCCAGCTCCAGGGCCTGCAGGCCTTGTCGCACCCGTTGGGCCAGGGCCTGCCGCTGGACGAGGTTGGGGTCGCTCACGGTGACGCGGCAGCCGCCCCGGGCCAGCACGGTGGCCACATCGGCGCCCATGGTGCCGGCGCCGACCACCACGGCATGGGTGTGGCGGGGGTGGGCAGGTAAAAGCAAGTCAGGGTTCATGGTGTCTAGGGGCTGAGGTTGCGCCGCTGAATTGAGAAAGTCAGCGCAGTCTAGGAAGAGGGCATTGCACCGTCCAGACGATTTTTTCAATAAACTGATCGGCTATGCAGATCAATTGGTCCACCCGTGAGCTCGACGTCTTTCTCGCCCTGGGACAAACCCTGAGCTTTCGGCGCACCGCCGATCAGGTGCACCTGTCGCAGTCGGCGGTGTCGGGCGTGCTGACCCGGCTGGAAGAGTCTCTGGGCACGCGGCTGTTCGATCGCACCACGCGCAGCGTGCAGCTCACCCTGGCCGGGCAGGTGTTTTTTGAGCAGGTGAAGGTGCTGCGCGCCCAGACTGATGAGGCCGTGCGGGCGGTGCGCAGCGTGGCCGAATTGCAGGTGGGGCAAGTCACGCTGGCGGCCTTGCCCTCGCTGGCGGCCACGGTGGTGCCCGCCGCCATGGCCCGGCTGGCAGCCCAGTACCCGGGCATCCGGCTGTCGGTGATCGATACCTTGTCGGGCCCGGCCTTTGATCTGGTGCGTCGCGGCGAGGTGGACTTTGCGCTCACGGCCGCCAACCCGGCCTACGCCGATCTGGATGACCAGCCCTTGGCCTCGGACGGCTTTGTGCTGCTGTTGCCCGCGCAGCATGCCTTGGCCAACAGTCGGCAGGCCTTGGGTTGGGCCGAGGTGGCCGACCTGGTGCACATCTCCATGCCCCAGCCCACCAGCGTGCGCCAATATGCTGACGCCGCCCTGTTGGAGCACCGCCTGCGTTTTGCGCCGCGCTACGAGGTGGAGCACCTGGCCACCATCCAGGCCATGGTGGCGGCCGGTCTGGGCGTGGCGGCCCTGCCCGAATGGGCGGCGGCCGTGGCCCCCTTGCCCGGGGTGGTGAAGCGGCGCCTGTGTCGGCCCGATATCCGCCGCCCCATCGGCTTGGTCACGCGCCGCGGCCGGGCCCTGAGCCCCGCCGCCACCGAGATGGTGGCGCTGCTGCGCGAAGAGATGCTGCGCCTGGTGCCGGCGCGCCGGCACCGCGCTGCAATGAAGGCTTGATGGCTTACTTCAGCGGAATGGCTTGGGCCCGATCCACCGGCACCGCCGTCAGGCTGTTCTGGGGCGAGCCTTCGACCAGGCGATCCGAGTAGGTCAGGTAGACCAGGGTGTTGCGTTTGATGTCCACCATGCGCACCACGCGCAGGCGCTTGAACAGAATGGACATGCGCTCCGAGAACACCTCGTCTTCTCGCGGCAAGGGCTTCTTGAACGTGATCGGACCCACCTGCCGGCAGGCGATCGAGGCCTCGGCCTTGTCTTCGGCCAGGCCAAAAGCCCCCGACAGGCCGCCGGTGCGGGCGCGAGACACAAAGCAAGTCACGCCCTCCACCTGGGGGTCGTCATAGGCTTCAACCACGATCTTGTGGTTGGGGCCGATCAGCTTGAAGGCCGTGCTGACGTCGCCGACCAGATCGGGGCTGGCGTGGGTGCTCAGGGCGAGCAGGGCAAGCCCCAGCCCGGCGCTCAGGCGTTGAAGGGCCGTCCGGATGGCGGGGGGGGCGGAATCGGGCATGGGGTTTTCTCCTGAGGTTGCGCCCAAGGGCGGCGATTGCGTTAGTCTGCCCGCATTTCTTGACAACTCTGGAGATGAGCATGGAACTCGGCTTGGACGCGCAACATGTGTTGGTCACCGGTGGCAGCAAAGGCATTGGCCTGGCCTGCGCCAAGGGTTTTCTGGCCGAAGGGGCCCGTGTGACGCTGGTCGCTCGCAACCCGCAGACGCTGGCGCAGGCTTTGGAGGCCTTGGGCGGCGATGCGCAGCGTGTGGCCACGGTGGCGGCCGATCTGTGCGATGCCGCCGCCGCCTTGGGGGCCCTGGACGCTGCTGAGGCAGGCTTTGGCCCGGTCGATGTGCTGGTCAATTCAGCCGGCGCCGCCCGCCGCACCCCACCCGATGAGCTGACCCCCCAGGCCTGGCACGACGCCATGCAGGCCAAGTACTTCAGCTATCTGCACATGATTGACCCCACCATCAAGCGCATGGGCCAGCGCGGGCGGGGCGTGATCGTCAACGTGGTGGGCGCGGGCGGCAAGGTGGCCAGCCCCATCCACCTGCCCGGCGGTGCGGCCAATGCCGCGCTGATGCTGGTCAGCGCCGGACTGGCAGCCGCCTATGGCCCGCGGGGCGTGCGAGTGAACGCGGTCAACCCCGGCGCCACCCTGACCGAACGCCTGCGTGAAGGCCTGAATGCCGAGGCCCGTCTGCAAGGCATCAGCCCGGAAGAGGCCCTGGAACGCTCCCGCGCCAAGCTGCCCCTGGGGCGACTGGCCACCCCGGACGAAATTGCCAACGCCGTGGTGTTTCTGGCCTCGCCCAAGGCCAGTTACGTCACCGGCGCCATCCTGGCCATGGATGGCGCAGTGACACCGATGGTGGTCTGAGCCATGACCGAGTGGCGCATCCGCTGTCCTGATCTGGATGCGGAGTGGACGGCGGCTGAGGGTGAATCACTGCTTGAATCGGCCGAGCGCGCCGGCATCGAGTTGCTCAGTTCATGCCGCAACGGCACATGCCGCACCTGCATGTGCCGGCTGGTGGCGGGTGAGGTGCGTTACCGCATTGAATGGCCGGGCCTCAGCCGGGAGGAGAAGGCTGAGGGATGGGTGCTGCCATGTGTGGCGGAGGCGGCGCAGGATTGCGTCCTGGCCCTCTGGGCTTGATCCGAGGGCTGGCCCTGCCACGCCGTGACCGGCAACCGCTATGAGGGGCCAGATCACCCCTCCGCCACTCGCTTCGCCAGGTGCGCCAGCGCCTCTTCCACCTGATCCACCAGAACCAGGCACAGGTCGCCGGGTTGCAGGCGGTCCAGGGCCACGTCGATGGCCTTGAACTCGCCCTGGATCTCTTCGACATGGCGGGTGCGGGTGGCGCCGGCCAGGCCTTGACGCAGCAGGGCCATCACCTCGCCGTCGGCGCGGCCGCGCTGGCAGGCGTCTTCGTACAGCACCACGTCATCAAAGGCCTGGCCCAGGATGGCGGTCTGTTCGGTGATGTCTTCGTCGCGCCGGTCACCGGCACCGCTGATGACCACGGCGCGGCGTTGGGCCGGCATGGCCTCGACGGCCGAGACCAGGGCGCGCATGGCGTCGGGGTTGTGGCCGTAGTCGGCAATCACGGTGGCGCCGCGGAAGTCCATCACATTGAAGCGGCCGGGGGCGTTGTCGCTGTCGTTGACAAAGCTGGCCACGCCGCTGCGGATGGTGTCCCAGCTCAGGCCCACGCCCCAGGCGGCGGCCACGGCGGCCATCACGTTGTCGACCTGGAAGCCGATGGTGCCGTTGCGGGTGATGGGCACGTCGCGCAGCAGGATGTGCTCGCGCCAGGTGCCTTCGGCCACCACGATGGCGTCGCCGTCCACATAGACGGTGCGCTTGCCCTGGGCCCGGTGGGTGGCCATGACGGGGTGGTTGCGGTCTCGGGCAAAGTAGATCACCTGGCCTGGGCAGCTTTCGGCCATGGCGGCGACCATGGGATCGACGGCATTGAGCACGGCGTAACCCTGGGGGGCCACGTTCTGCACGATCACGCGCTTGACCACGGCCAGGTCTTCCACCGTGTCGATGTAGTTCATGCCCAGGTGGTCGCCGGCGCCCACATTGGTGACCACAGCCACCTGGCAGCGGTCAAAGCCCAGGCCTTCGCGCAGGATGCCGCCGCGCGCGGTCTCGAACACGGCCGCATCCACATCGGGGTGCAGCAGCACGTTGCGGGCGCTCTTGGGGCCGCTGCAGTCGCCGCTGTCGATCTGGCGGCCGTTCACGTACACGCCGTCGGTGTTGGTCATGCCGACGCGCAGGCCGCTGGCGCTGAACAGGTGCGTGATCAGGCGGGCGGTGGTGGTCTTGCCATTGGTGCCGGTGACGGCCACCACCGGGATGCGGCCGTTTTCTCCGCTGTTGTACAGGTGCGAGACCATGGCCTCGCCCACCTGGCGGCCCTTGCCAAAGGAGGGCATCAGGTGCATGCGCAGGCCGGGGGCGGCGTTGACTTCGACGATGCCGCCGTGCTGCTCTTCGAGCGGACGCAGCACGCTTTCGCAGACCACGTCGACGCCGCAGATGTGCATGCCCACCATCTGGGCTGCGGCCACCGCACGGGCGGCCACTTCAGGGTGCACGTCGTCGGTCACGTCGGTGGCGGTGCCGCCGGTGCTCAGGTTGGCGTTGTTGCGCAGGATCACGCGCTGGCCCTTGGGCGGCACGGATTCAGGCTTCAGGTCTTGCAGGGCCAGCCGGGCGATGGCAATGTCGTCAAAGCGGATCTTGGTCAGCGAGGTGGCGTGGCCCACGCCGCGGCGCGGGTCGGCGTTCACGATGTCGACCAGTTGGCGCACGGTGTGCACGCCGTCGCCGATCACCTGGGGCGGGTCGCGGCGGGCCGCAGCGACCAGGCGATCGCCCACCACCAGCAGGCGGAAGTCATTGCCGGGCAGGTATTTCTCGACCAGCACTTCGCCGATGTCGGCGGCGGCCTTGTAGGCCAGGTCCAGGTGGGCGCGGTCGACGATGTTGACGGTGACGCCCTTGCCCTGGTTGCCATCCTGCGGCTTGAGCACCACGGGCAGGCCGATCTCCAGCGCTGCGGCCCAGGCATCGTCGGGGCTGGTCGCGGGGCGGCCCAGCGGCACGGGCACGCCGGCGGCGCGCAGCAGCATCTTGGTCAGGTCTTTGTCTTGCGCGATGGATTCGGCCACAGCGCTGGTGGTGTCCACTTCGGCGGCCTGGATGCGGCGCTGGCGCGAGCCCCAGCCAAACTGCACCAGGCTGCCCGAGGTCAGGCGGCGGTAGGGGATGCCCCGTTTGACGGCGGCTTCGACGATCGAGCCTGTGCTGGGGCCCAGGCGCTCGTCTTCATCGGTTTCACGCAGCTTGGCGATGGCCTCATCGATGTCGAAGGCCGCGTTGTTCTGCGCTGCCTGGATCAGGGCCAGCGACAAGTCGAAGGCCTGGCGGCCGACGGCTTCTTCGCTGTACTCGATCACCACCTGGTAGATGCCGGCTTCGGAGGTCGTGCTGGTGCGGCTGTAGGTGACCGGGCAGCCGGCCTGTGATTGCAGGGCCAGGCCGGCGGCTTCGAGCACGTGGGCCAGCGAGACCGGGCCTTCGTTGCTGTCATGGCGCAGCGGCCCCAGGCCCGGGAAGAGGGCTCGGATACGGGCTTCGAAGCCTTCCAGGGCGGCAATCGAGCGCTCGGCGGGGGCACATTCCACCACAGCCTCAATGGCGGTGTGGCGGCTCCAGATGTTGGGGCCGCGCAGGGCCCGGATGCGTGAGACTTCCATCTGTTTCTCTTGGGTGTTCAGGGGCGCAGGGGGGCCGTTGTTCAGCGGAAAAAGGCGGTGCTGCCGGCCGGGCGGACCGGTTGCGGATCGGGATCGAAGGTCTCGATGCCGGCGGCGATCAGGTCGGGCGAGATCTCCAGGGCCCAGGCTGTGGCCACGGCGGCCAGCAGGGCCTCTTCGGTCATGGGGAAAGCGGTGTTCTGGCGCTCGCGGATGTCGCCCAGGTCGGACAGCACCTTTTCGTGGCTGCCTTCGGCCAGTACCACGTAACCTTGCTTCAGGTAGACGGCGCGGCCCTGGCTTGCGCGGTGGGCTTCGATGGCAGGGATGCCGGCCTGCAGGCCGTACAGCACCACCGAACCATCGCACAGCGAGGCCATGTCGCTGACGCGGGAGTCGGCGGTGTTGAGCACGGCCACGCCGTCGGGCAGTACCACGTCCACCTGGGTGCGCATCACGCGCACCATCTGGTCGGGCTCGTGCACGTCGTAGTGGCTGAGGGCCTCAAAGCCTTCGAGGTCGGTCACCACGCCCACCTGGCAGCGGTCGTAGGGCAGGCCATCACGCAGGATGGTTTCAGCACCGTTTTCGATCACGGTGGCTTGCACCGAGTGGTTCATCAGCAGGCGGTGGCCGGCCTCCCAGTGGGCGCAATTCACCGATTCGACACGGCGGCGGTCCAGGAACAGGCCGTCTCTGCAGGCCAGACCGGTCTGGCGGCCGCTCAAATGGGCCAGCCAGGCCACCATGCGGGCGATCTTGTGGGTGTCGCGGGTGCCTGCCACGCCCACCACCGGGATGCGGCCGGGGGCGTTGTCGCCCTCGGTTTCGGGGAACAGGTGGTCGACGATGGCGCGGCCCACCGGGCGGGGCGAGCCCTCGGCGGGCTTCAGGTGCATCAACAGGCCGGGGCCGGCGTTGACCTCGACGATGGCGCCGCCCTGGTCGTTCAGAGGGCGCGAGATGTCCTGCGCCACCATGTCGATGCCGGCGATGTCCAGGCCCACGACCCGGGCGGCCAGGGTGGCGGCATGAGCCACTTCGGGGTGCACGCTGTCGGTGCAGTCGATGGCCACGTTGCCGTTGCGCTCGATCACCACAAAGCGGCCGGCAGCCGGCACGGCTTCAGGCGTCAGGCCTTGGCGCTGGATTTCAAGCTGCACCTTGTTGTTGGTTTCGATGACGATGGTCTCCAGCGGAAACTCTTCTTCGATGCCGCGGCGCGGGTCGGAGTTGAGCTGGCTGTCGATCAGCTGGCGCACCGTGCTGCGACCATCACCGGTGATGCCGATGATCTCGCCGCGGGCCGCGGCCACCACCCGGTCGCCCACCACCAGCAGTCGGTGTTCGTGACCGGGGATGAAGCGTTCCACCATCACGTCGCTGCCCTCGGGGTAGGCCACGTGGTAGGCGGCTTCGATGTCGGCTTGTTCGTGCAGGTCCAGGGTCACGCCACGGCCGTGGTTGGCGTCCGAGGGTTTGACCACCACCGGCAGGCCGATGTCCTGGGCGGCTTCCCAGGCTTCCTCGGGGCTGTTGACGATCTGCCCCTCGGGCACCGGAACGCCGCACGATTTAAGCAGTGATTTGGTCAGGTCTTTGTCGCCCGCAATGCCTTCTGCGATGGCGCTGGTGAATTCGGTCTCGGCTGTCCAGATGCGGCGCTGGCTGGCGCCGTAGCCCAGTTGCACCAGGTTGCCGTCGTTCAGTCGGATGTGGGGAATACGGCGGTCGGTGGCTGCGTCAACGATGCAGGCGGTGCTGGGGCCCAGGTAACAGTTGTCGACCTCGGTGCGCACGCGGTTCACGGCGGTCTTCACGTCGAAGGACTCGCCCTGGATGGTGGCGATCAGCAGTTTGTGGCCTTCGTCCAGGGCGGCCCGGGCCACGCGCTCTTCGCGGGCACGGAACACCATGCGGTACACGCCGTGGCGTGAGGTGCTGCGCGTCTGGCCAAAGCCGGTCGGCATGCCGGCCAGGTTCAGCAGCTCGATGACGATGTGCTCCAGGATGTGCCCGGCCCAGGTGCCTTCCTCCAGCCGCTGCAGAAAGCCACCACGCTCACCGACACCGCAGTGGTGCTCGATCAAGGCAGGCAGCAGGGCGACCAGCCGGTCTTTGAAGCCGGGGATCTTGTTGGAGGGGTAGTCTTCCAGTTCCCCGAGGTCCAGCCAGACTTCCAGCACGGAGCGGTAAGTCCAGATGTTGGGGCCGCGCAGGTAATTGATGCGCAAGAGCTTGAGATCGTCGGCTTTGATCATGTTCGAGTCGGGTTCGGTGCCTGGCGCCATACCGGCAGTCAGGCGAGATTGTGCGCTCAGTTTGGGGGCTTGGCCGTGGCTGCATTCTCCTGCAGCCTGCCGCATGGCCTCGGTTTCGGCGAAAATCGACTTTTCCTGCTTGAGCGCGGGAGGTCGAACGGTGCCGCGCGGTACGGAATCAAAATGCAACATTCACATCCTGTAGGTTCATCTGGCGAAGCGGCGGATCCCGGAAGAATCAACCCCCAAACTCAGCTTGCACGTGGTGAAAACGTGCTCGCTTCCCTGCCGGTTGACCTGGACGAGCGTCTTTGTTTTGCAAACGGGCTGCTGGTGGTCACCGAGCAGCGCCTGCTCAGTTGGGCGCCGGGCGCCGGGCAGTGGCAGTCCTGGCCCTTGCAAGAAGGCCTGATGCTGCGCCACAGCGACCACGCCGGCGTGGGCCAACTGGAGCTGCTGGGCCCGGGGGCGCGGCTGGCCAGCTGGCGCTTCACGATGGCGCTGGACGTGCACGCGATGCGCGTGATCAAGGTGTTCGAGCAACGGCTGGCCGTGCTGGCCGGGGCCGCCCCGGAAGAGGCCGAGGAGGCTGCTGCCTGCCCATCGTGCGGGGCCCCCTTGCCCGCCGACAGCGACGAATGCCCGGCCTGTTCGCGCGAAGCGAGTGCCACCACCTCCACCTGGGTGCTGCTGCGCCTGTGGCGGTTTGCCCGGCCTTACCGCAAGCAACTGTTCACCGGTTTTGCGCTGACGTTGGCCTCCACGGCGGCCACCCTGATCCCGCCTTACCTGACCATTCCGCTGATGGATGACATCCTGATCCCGTTCCAGAACGGCAAGCAGATCGACCCCATGCTGGTGCTGCTGTACCTGAGCGGGCTGTTGTTGTCGGCGCTGGCGGCCTGGGGCCTGAGTTGGGCACGCACTTACATATTGGCGCTGGTGTCCGAGCGCATCGGGGCCGACCTGCGCACCACCACTTATGAGCATTTGCTGCGCTTGTCGCTCGATTATTTTGGCGGCAAGCGCACGGGCGACCTGATGAACCGCATCGGGTCAGAAACCGACCGGATCAACGTCTTCCTGTCCTTGCACGCCCTGGATTTCGTCACCGATGTGCTGATGATCGCCATGACCGCGGTGATTCTGTTCTCGATCAACCCCTGGCTGGCCTTGGTCACCCTGGTGCCGTTGCCCTTCATCGCCTGGCTGATCCACACCGTGCGGGATCGCCTGCGTACCGGCTTCGAGAAAATCGACCGGGTCTGGTCGCAGGTCACCAACGTGCTGGCCGATACCATTCCGGGCATCCGGGTGGTGAAGGCCTTTGCCCAGGAGCAGCGCGAGGCCGACCGCTTCAAGCAGGCCAATCGCCATAACCTGGAGGTCAACGACAAGCTCAACCGCACCTGGTCGCTGTTCTCGCCCACGGTGTCGTTGCTGACCGAGATCGGCCTGCTGGTGGTGTGGGGCTGTGGCATCTGGCTGGTGTCCAGGAGCCAGATCACGGTGGGCGTGCTGACCGCCTTCATTGCCTACATCGGGCGCTTCTACACCCGGCTCGATTCGATGAGCCGCATCGTGTCGGTGACGCAAAAGGCCGCCGCGGGTGCCAAGCGCATTTTTGACATTCTGGATCACATCTCGAACGTGCCCGAACCCAGCCAGCCGGCGCCCCTGCCGCGGGTCTTGGGCCGCATTGAAATGAGTGGCATCGGCTTCCGTTATGGCACGCGCACGGTGATCCGTGGCGTGGATCTGGACATCCAGCCCGGCGAAATGATCGGTCTGGTGGGGCACAGCGGCTCAGGCAAAAGCACCTTGGTCAACCTGATCTGCCGCTTTTACGACGTGACCGATGGGGCGATCAAGCTCGACGGAACCGACGTGCGCCGTTTCAAGGTGTCGGATTACCGCAGCAACATCGGCCTGGTGCTGCAAGAGCCCTTTTTGTTCTTTGGCACGATTGCCGAGAACATCGCCTACGGCAAACCGGGTGCCACCCGCGAAGAGATCGTGGCGGCCGCACGGGCCGCGCACGCACACGACTTCATCCTGCGCCTGCCCCAGGGCTATGACTCGCTGGTGGGTGAGCGCGGCCAGGGGCTGTCGGGGGGCGAACGCCAGCGCATCTCGATTGCACGCGCCTTGCTGATCGATCCACGCATCCTCATCCTGGACGAGGCCACCTCGGCGGTGGACACCGAAACCGAGAAGGAAATCCAGCGCGCCCTCGACAACCTGGTGCAGGGGCGCACCACCATCGCCATCGCCCACCGGCTTTCCACCCTGCGCAAGGCCGACAGGCTGGTGGTGATGGACCGCGGCCAGGTGGTCGAAGTGGGCCCGCACGACGAGCTGATGGCCAAGCAAGGCGCCTACTGGCGTCTGTACGAGGCCCAGGCCCGGCGTGTGGACGGCTCGGACGACGATGGCGCCACCCTGACCCCCAGCGCCCATTCGGCCCACCCGGCCGGCCAACCCTGAGCTGCCTCCATGACCCCCCAAGCTGATTTCAAGTTGAGCCGCCACCCGCTGGGCCGGCTGGTGCTGACCGATGCCGAAGGCCTCGATCACCTGGGCGTGACCCCCGTGCGCGCCTTTCCGATTGCGGCACCTGATGAAGGGTTGTCGCTGGTGGGCCCCGAGGGCCATGAACTGGCCTGGGTGCCTCGCCTGTCGGCCCTGGCGCCCGAGTTGCGCCAACTGATCGAGGAAGAGCTGGCCAGTCGCGAGTTCAGCCCCGAGTTGCGCCGGCTCGTGGCCGTGTCTTCTTTCTCCACCCCCTGTACCTGGACGGTGGAGACCGATCGCGGGCGCACCGATTTTGTGCTCAAGACCGAAGACGACATCCGCCGTCTGGACCGTGGGCGCCTGCTCATCACCGGCAGCCAGGGCATCGTCTATCAGATCCGTGACCTTCAAGCCCTCGATCGGGGATCGCGCCGGCTGTTGGAGCGCTTTCTCTGAATCGGACTCTTTCAACCTCCTTCCATTCGATTGCCATGCACAAATCCGCACTGGTTCTTTTCTCAGGGGGGCAAGACTCGACCACTTGTCTGGCCCACGCCCTGTCGCGCTATGAGCGGGTTGAAACAGTGGCTTTTGATTACCGCCAACGCCACAGCGTTGAGCTGGACGCGCGCCTGGCGGTGCTGGGGGCCCTGCGCCAGCAGTACCCCGCCTGGGCCGCCAAGCTGGGTGAGGACCACCTGCTCGACCTGGCGGTGTTGGGTCAGGTCAGTGAGACCTCACTGACGCGCGACATGGCTTTCAAGATGGAGCAGGGGGGCTTGCCCAACACCTTTGTGCCCGGGCGCAACCTGCTGTTTCTGACCTTGGCCGCCGCGCTGGCCTACCGGCGTGGTCTGGAGGTCATCGTGACCGGGGTGTGCGAAACGGATTACTCCGGTTACCCCGACTGCCGGGATGACACCATGAAGGCCATGCAACTGGCCTTGTCGCTGGGCATGGACCGGCGCCTGTTGATCGAAACCCCGCTGATGTGGATCGACAAGGCCGACACCTGGGCTTTGGCCGAGCAACTGGGGGGGCAGGCCCTGGTCGACTTGATTGTGGAACATTCCCACACCTGCTACCTGGGCGACCGTGAGCACCGCCATGCCTGGGGTTGGGGTTGCGGCAGTTGTCCGGCATGCGAACTTCGTGCACGTGGTTACGAGCGTTACCGCGCTGCTTTGGTCGGCTGATCAAGGTTTTTCGGAGCGGCACTCAAAAAAACTGAAAATTTTTTGAAACGGGCCTCAACTTTTCCTGCGCAATGCCGTTACACCGTACGAGGACGCCTAAAAACCTTTCCCGTCATGATGTAAATAAACTGTATCCGCCGGAACTGCCATGCAACTCCCTCCTGTTGACCGATCGATGAACTGGGCCTATTCAGGCGCCGGCCAGTCGTTGGCAGGCGCGGACAAGGCCATCAGTACCAAGCCGGCGGCCACGACCGTGACGAATGCGCCCACCGAGTCGACCATCGTGACCGTCTCGGGGCAGAAAGCGGCAAGCCCCGATAAACCTTCTGCTTCCAACGATCAGCCCAACAAGGATTGGACGGCCGTCAAGAAAAAGGCCACGACCGAGGAGCCCAAGACCCCGCCACCAGAGCCCATCTCCAAGAAGTTGATCGACTTCCTGAATTCGATGTGGAAGGCCAGTGGCTCGGTGGTCGAATTGGCGGCCGAACAAGCCAGTGCAGAGGCGAATCGGCTTGAAAAGGAAAAGCAGAAGCAGGGTCTATCGACCAATCTGCTGGTCTACACCGACCCCAAGGTCAAGCGCAGCGGCGGTTTGTGAGCACACCGCTCGCACGGCCATTGCGAGGCATGTAGACGACCAACTGCACTTTTTGTAGAATGGAAGGCTTCGCAGCGTTTTAGGCCCCGCGGCGAAGTTCGTTGGAGGCTTGCGGCAGGCTGTTTTTTCAGCTTGGCAGCGAAGCCCCCGACACCCCCCACCTAAGAGGTTTCCAGCAGAGAAACACCGACCGTGGAAAAGGGCCTTTTGTAGCCAGCCCGCGATTTCGCAACGGCTGGCAACCAACTCGAAAGCAATACATGTCTACGTTCAGCGCTAAGCCCGCAGACGTGAAGCACGAGTGGTTTGTGATTGACGCCACCGACAAGGTGCTCGGCCGGGTAGCCAGCGAAGTTGCCCTCCGTCTGCGCGGCAAACACAAAGCCATTTACACGCCTCACGTCGATACTGGCGATTTCATCGTCATCATCAACGCCGCCAAATTGAAGGTCACCGGCACCAAGTCCCTGGACAAGGTGTACTACCGTCACTCCGGCTTCCCCGGTGGCATCACTGCTACCAACTTCCGCGACCTGCAAGCCAAGCATCCTGGCCGTGCACTCGAGAAGGCCGTCAAGGGCATGCTGCCCAAGGGTCCTCTGGGTTACGCCATGATCAAGAAGCTCAAGGTGTACGGTGGTGCTGAGCACCCCCACACCGCGCAGCAACCCAAAGTGCTGGAACTGTAAGGAGCCGAGATGATTGGTGAATGGAACAATGGCACCGGCCGTCGCAAATCCAGCGTCGCCCGTGTGTTTCTGAAAAAAGGCACCGGCAAGATCACGATCAACGGTAAGGACATCCAGGCCTACTTCGGCCGCGAGACCTCCATCATGATCGCGAAGCAGCCGCTGGTTCTGACCAGCCATGTCGAAACCTTCGACATCCAGGTCAATGTGCACGGTGGTGGTGAATCCGGTCAAGCCGGTGCAACCCGTCACGGCATCACCCGCGCTTTGATCGATTACGACGCGACGCTGAAGCCCGCACTGAGCCAAGCCGGCTTCGTGACCCGCGACGCTCGTGAAGTCGAACGTAAGAAGGTCGGTCTGCACTCTGCTCGCCGCGCCAAGCAGTTCAGCAAGCGTTAATCCGCTTTCTTCTCTGCAAAAAGCCGCAACAAGTTCTGCTTGTTGCGGCTTTTTTGTTTTACGCTCGCGGTTTTTCCAGTTTCAAGCCTGTTCATGCGTCTTCGCCTGCTTCGCCGCCGCCTCACCATCAGCACGCCCCGCATGGCGGTGCGCAGTGCCATGCCCTGGCCTTTGCGCTGGGTGCTGCTGGCCCTGGTGTTCGGCTTTTGCGCGGCCGTGGCGCTGTGGGCGTTCGAGACCGGCAAGAACATCGCCGGGCTGGACCGCCACTCGCGCGAAGAACTGGCGGCCTTGCGTCAGCAGGTGGCCCAGATGCAGGACGAGCGGGACAAGGCGCAATCCATTGCCAACACCTCGGGCAGCTTGCTGACGGCCGAACGTGCCACCCAGGAGCGCCTGTTGGCGCAGATCCACCAATTGGAGCTCGACAACCGCAGCCTGCGCGACGACCTGGGCTTTTTTGAAAAGCTGATCCCGGCTAACAGCGTCGAGGACGTGGCGATTCGCGGTCTGCAGGCCGAAATCGTGGCCAGCCAGCAGTTGCGCTGGCAGGTGCTGGTGATCCAGCCCGTCAAGAGCGGCCCCGAGTTCAAGGGCCGGCTGGAACTGGTGTTGACAGGCACGCTGGCCGGCAAGCCCTGGGAGCAGCCCTTGCCGCAAGGCCCGGTGCCCTTGCAATTCAGGCAATATCGGCGACTCGAGGGCCTGGTGGATCTGCCGCCGCAGGTGTCGGTCAAGCAGGTCACGGCACGCATTTTTGATGGCAGCAGTTCGCGTGCCGTCCAGACACTCAAGCTCTGAGTTTTCCCCCATCTGGCACACTTCCTGAAAGGACGGCCCATGTTCGCGAAAAAGAAGCAACCGCCCATCAAAAGCCTGATCGCGCAAGGCAGCCGCATCGACGGCAACATCACGTTTGCCGAGGGCCTGCGGGTGGATGGTGACGTGGTGGGCGACATTCGGGTCGATGAGTCGCAACCCAGCCTGCTTGTGATCTCTGAAACGGCCACCGTGATGGGCGCGGTGTACGCCGATCACCTGATCATCAACGGGCGCATCAAGGGGCCTGTGCATGCCCGCGAGTTGCTGGAACTGCAGCCCCATGCCCGCATTGAGGGGGATGTGTATTACAAGGCACTTGAGATGCACCAGGGTGCGGTGATTGCCGGCATGCTGTGCCCGGCGGCTCCGATCGAAGAAAAGCCCCTGTTGACACTAGCGGCAAATAGCCGTTGATCTGAATTCCCGAGCGAATTCTTGTACTATTCGCCCCAAACCCGTTT
Source organism: Curvibacter sp. GW821-FHT01G03 (assembly GCF_059422285.1). Classification (NCBI taxonomy): domain Bacteria; kingdom Pseudomonadati; phylum Pseudomonadota; class Betaproteobacteria; order Burkholderiales; family Comamonadaceae; genus Curvibacter; species Curvibacter sp. GW821-FHT01G03. The sequence goes on along the minus strand of NZ_JBWKWP010000021.1, from coordinate 18,724 downwards.
CCGGAGAACCCCATGAGTGCTGTTGTCGAGTCGCTGCCGACCGAAATGCCCGCCCCCATTCTTTTCACAGACAGCGCTGCCGCCAAGGTGGCCGATCTGATCGCTGAAGAGGGCAACCCCGACCTGAAGCTGCGCGTGTTCGTGCAGGGCGGCGGCTGCTCGGGCTTTCAGTATGGTTTCACCTTTGATGAAATCACCAACGAAGACGACACCACCATGACCAAAAATGGTGTTTCGCTGCTGATCGACGCCATGAGCTACCAGTACCTGCTGGGGGCCGAAATCGACTACAAAGAAGACCTGCAAGGCGCCCAGTTCGTGATCAAAAACCCGAACGCCACCACCACTTGCGGCTGCGGCTCCAGCTTCTCAGTTTGATGGCGCGCCTGCCGCCCTCCTGGAGAACCGCCCTTGAGGCGGTTTTTTCTTGTCCAGCCAACCTTCAATCATTCAAAGCATGACGGTCGTCGATCCCGAAAGTCGTTCCCAGCAACGCCTGCTGTGGCTGGTGGCCCTGGGCTTTTTCATGCAGACGCTGGACGCCACCATCGTCAACACGGCCCTGCCGGCCATGGCGCAAAGCCTGCACGAAAGCCCGCTGCGCATGCAGTCGGTGATCGTGGCGTACTCGCTGGCCATGGCCATGTTGATCCCTGCCTCCGGCTGGGTGGCCGACCGCTTCGGAACCCGGCGGGTCTACGTGGCGGCGATCACCCTGTTTGCCCTGGGCTCCCTGCTGTGCGCGCTGTCGACGTCCCTGCCACTGCTGGTGGCCTCACGGGTGGTGCAGGGCCTGGGCGGTGCCCTGCTGTTGCCGGTGGGGCGACTGGCTGTGCTGCGCACCTTTCCGAAGGAGCGCTTTCTGCAGGCCATGAGCTTCATCGCCATCCCGGGCCTGATCGGACCCCTGATCGGACCCACCCTCGGGGGCTGGCTGGTGGAGGTGGCCTCCTGGCATTGGATCTTTCTGATCAACCTGCCGGTCGGGGTGATTGGCGCGGTGGCGGCTTATTTCTTCATGCGCAGCGGTCCTGCAGTCACCGTGGCCAGGTTCGACTGGTCGGGCTACCTGTGGCTGGCCACGGGCATGGTGACCCTGTCGCTGGCGCTGGATGGGCTGTCGGGCCTGGGCCTGGGGCAGGCCGGGGTGTTGGTGCTGCTGGTGTTCGGGCTGGCCAGCCTGGTGGCATATTGGCTGCACGCCATGCGAAGCCCGGCGCCCCTGTTTTCGCCCCAGCTGTTCAGCGTGGCGTCGCTGGCGATTGGTTTGCTGGGCAACCTGTTTTCGCGCCTGGGCAGTTCGTGCATGCCTTTTCTGGTGCCCCTGCTGCTCCAGGTCAGCCTCGGCTACTCGCCTTTCGAGGCCGGTCTGATGATGCTGCCGGTGGCCATGGCCGGCATGGCCGTCAAACGCATCACCACCCCCCTGATCACCCGGCTGGGCTACCGCAAGGTGCTGGTGGGCAACACGGCACTGGTAGGCCTGGCCATGATGAGTTTTGCCCTGATCAGTCCGGGCCAGCCCCTGGGCTTGCGACTGCTGCAACTGGCTGTGTTTGGTGCGGTCAATTCAATCCAGTTCACGGCCATGAACACCCTCACGCTGAAAGACCTGGAGGGCTCCCAGGCCAGCAGCGGCAACAGCTTGTTGTCGATGGTGCAGATGCTGGCCATGGGCATGGGGGTGGCCGTGGCGGGCGCCGTGCTGGCGGGCTTTGCGGCCTTGCTGGGCCCTGGCGGCAATGCAAGTGCGGCGCACCTGGACACCCTGTCCTCGTTTCACGCTACTTTTGTCACCATGGGCTTCATCACCTTGGCGTCCGCCGCCATCTTCTGGCAATTGCCTTCGGGTCTGGAGCCAGGGCTGGTGCGGGGCGATGCCTCTGCGGCCGGTCCGCACGAACCCTGAGCAGCAGGGGGGGGCAGCGGGCCTGGGACTCTGCGCCGGAATTCAGCGCAGGGGTTTGGCGCCGGCGTGTAGGCCCGGATTCAGGCCGGATAAAGCGCGCCCAGAATGCGCGGCCCCTGGGCACCGGTCACGCTGGGCAGGTTGCCGGGCTGGCGCTGCAGGGCCTGGCGTGCCAGCCAGGCGAAGGCGACAGCCTCGACCTGCAGCGGAGGCAGGCCGGCCAGACCGCTGGATTCGACATTCACCTCGGGCAGGTGATGTTGCAGGCGACTGATCAAATGCCCATTCAATGCCCCGCCGCCACACACCAGCAGGCGACGGCTGTCCGGTGCGTGCATTTGCACAGCCTGGGCGCAGGAGAGGGCGGTGAACTCCGTGAGAGTGGCCTGCACCTGGGTGGCACTCAGGTGCGGGTGGGCTTTCAGGTGAAGCTCCAGCCAGGCCGGGTTGAACAGATCACGCCCGGTGCTTTTGGGGGGCGCTTGCTGCAGAAAGGGCTCTTGCATCAGGTCGGCCAGCAAGGCTGCATGGATCTGGCCTTGAGCGGCCCATTGGCCATCCCGGTCGAAGGGCTGGCCGGTGTGCTGCAGGCACCAATGGTCCATCAAGGCATTGCCGGGCCCGCTGTCAAAGCCGAGCACGGGCGCCGCAGGCTGGCTTTGCGGCGGGATCACGGTCAGATTGGCAATGCCGCCAATGTTCAGCACCGCCTGGGTCTGGTCAGGCTGTCCGAACACCCGTGCATGAAACGCGGGCACCAGCGGCGCACCTTGCCCGCCGGCCACCACATCGCGGATGCGAAAGTCGGCTACCACATCAATGCCGGTGTGCTCGGCCAACAGGGCCGGGTTGTTGAGTTGCAAGGTGTAGCCGGTGCCGTCGTACTGGCCGGGCTGGTGTCGCACGGTCTGCCCGTGGGCGCCAATGGCCGCCACATGCCAGGTCGGCAGCACGGCCTCGGCCAGCAGGCGCGACACCACCACCACATAGGTGCGGGCGAGGGCATTGGCCGCGATGGCCGCACGATGCAGCTCGTCGGGGCCGGGGCTGTTGAGTTCCAGCAGCGATCGCTTGAGTTCGGCCGTGAAGGGCAGGGCCACATGCGCCAGGACCTGGGGCTGATCGCCCTCAAAACGGCACAGAACGCCATCCACCCCATCGAGTGAGGTGCCGGACATCAGTCCGATGTAGTGGTCTGCCTTGCCTTGCATGGGCCGATGATAGCGGGCTGTGCGCTTCGCTCAGCGTGGCGCCTGCACTCCCGCCGTCAATCGGCGCTGGCCTGTTGCACCGACGCCGCAGCCGAGAGCTGGATGCGCATGGCCGAAGCCAGGCGGTTGAAGGCGGGGCGGGCTGCCGGGGAGACCGGAACCGCTTGGGCCTGGTGGGCGATGGTCATCGGGTCTTGGTGCACGCCATTGACGCGGAATTCAAAATGCAGGTGCGGCCCGGTCGCCCAGCCGGTGGCGCCCACGGCCCCCACGGTCTGGCCCTGGCTCACGGTCTGGCCCCGGGTCACGCCGATGCGGCTCAGGTGGGCATACACCGTCATCTGGTTGTTGCGGTGCTTCAGCATCACCACATTGCCGTAGCCGTTCTGTACCCCTGCAAAATCGACCACACCATCACCCACGGCACGCACGGCGGTGCCGGTGGGGGCCGCGTAATCGGTGCCCAGATGGGCGCGCCAGGTTTGCAGAATGGGGTGGAAGCGCATCTTGAAGCCGCTGGTCACGCGCGAGAACTCGACGGGCGAGGTCAGGAAGGCGCGGCGCATGCTGTTGCCGTCCAGCGTGTAGTAACTGCCCTTTTGACCGGGTTCCTGGAACCACATGGCCTGGTAGGCCTTGCCATCGTTGATGAACTCGGCGCTCAGCACACGGCCAGCGCGCAGGGGTTCGCCGTCGGCCTCCAGGGTTTCGTAGACGACCGAGAAGCGGTCGCCCTTGCGCAGGCTGCGGTGAAAATCGACGTCGCCTGAGAAAATTTCTGCCAGTTGCGTGGCCACCGTGTCGGGGATGCCAGCCTCATCAGTGGCCGCAAAAAGCGAGCTGCGGATGGTGCCGCCGGCCAACTTGCTGCTGGCGCTCAGTGGGGCTGTTTCGATGTGCGAGCTGTAGCTGCCGCGCGGGGTCTTTTCAAATACCAGGCGTTGAAAGGTGTTGCTGTCGTCAGGCGTCCAGCGTGCGACCAGGCGCACCAATTGGTGGTCTTCGCTGGCCTCGGCCGTCACCTGGCGACCATTGCGACCGAGCAGGCTGATGCGCACCAGCGCATCATTGCGCAAAAAGGCGGCAGCCACCGGGTCGCTGATGCCCAGGCGTTGCAGCAGGGTGTCCACGCTGTCGGTGGGGCGCACCATGTCGGAGCGAAACAGGTTGAACCGGTGGATGTCCAGTGCCTCAGCCTGCTCGGTCACCGAGATCGGCTGGACGGTTTCGGTGATCTGGCGCACTGGCAGGTCGGCCGCGTCGGGGGCCATGGAGGCCACGGCGAAGGCGCCTCCGCCACCGCCCAGCAAGAGGGCGGCCACCAAGGTGGTGATGCGTTTGGGGTGGTGTTCGACCTGGTGGGCCAGTCGTGTCAGCAAAAGCTCGCCGGCGGCGAAGAAACCGTTTTTCAAGAATCTATCCCCAGGATCGTTCCGCCTCTTTTCAAGGCAGTGGGTCGGGCACGATGGGATGCTATTCCTGACGATTCCCGACGGTGGCAGGTGTTCGGCCTGTGCCTGAACCTGTTCGCAAAAAGCGGGCCAATTAAAATCCACTTTTGCGAGCCGAACGAGTATAGCTGCCCGCCCCGCCCCGACATCTGAAAAAACCCTTATGAATCAAGCTGCTGCTGTTACAAATCACCCCGTCACCGACCGTGTGCGGGAGGCGCTGGCCGTGACCCTGCGGGGCTGCGACGAACTCATCCCACAAGACGCCTGGGTGCAAAAACTGGCCCGTTCCGAAGCCACCGGCGTGCCTTTGCGCATCAAACTGGGGCTGGACCCGACTGCGCCTGACATCCACATCGGCCACACCGTGGTGCTCAACAAAATGCGCCAGCTGCAGGACCTGGGGCATACCGTCATCTTTTTGATCGGTGATTTCACCAGCATGATCGGTGACCCGTCGGGCCGCAACAGCACCCGCCCGCCCCTCACAGCGGAGCAGATCAAGGCCAATGCCGAGACCTATTACAAGCAGGCCAGCCTGGTGCTCGACCCGGCCAAGACCGAGATCCGCTACAACAGCGAATGGAGCGATCCCCTGGGCGCACGGGGCATGATCCAGTTGGCGGCCAAGTACACCGTGGCCCGCATGATGGAGCGCGACGACTTTCACAAGCGCTTCACCACCAACCAGTCGATCAGCGTGCACGAGTTCCTGTACCCCCTGATGCAGGGCTACGACTCGGTGGCCCTGAAAAGCGACCTCGAACTGGGCGGAACCGACCAGAAATTCAACCTGCTGATGGGCCGTCACCTGCAGCAGGAGTACGGGCAAGAGCCCCAGTGCATCCTGACCATGCCCTTGCTCGAAGGCCTGGACGGCGTGGACAAGATGTCCAAGAGCAAGAACAACTACATCGGCATCAGCGAAGACCCGAACACCATGTTTGCCAAGGTGCTGTCGATCTCCGACACCCTGATGTGGCGCTGGTACACCCTGTTGTCGTTCAAGAGCGAAGCCGAGATTGCCGCCCTCAAGGCCGAAGTGGAGGGTGGTCGCAACCCCAAAGACGCCAAGGTGGCCCTGGCCAAGGAGATCACGGCCCGCTTCCACAGCGCGGCTGCTGCCGACGCGGCCGAGCAGGACTTCAACAACCGCAGCAAGGGCGGTGTGCCCGATGAGATCCCGGAAGTCAGCCTGTCGGGCGCCCCCATGGGCATCGGTGCCCTGCTCAAGGCGGCGGGCCTGGCCCCCTCGGGCAGCGAGGCCAACCGCCTGATCGATGGCGGTGGGGTGCGTGTGGATTCCAGCGTGGTCAGCGACAAGGGCCTGAAGCTGGCCGCCGGCACCTACGTGGTGCAGGTGGGCAAGCGCAAGTTCGCCCGGGTGACGCTGAGCTGAGCGCAGGCCTGAAGGGCCGTCGTGCGGCGGCCTTGCGGTGGTGGCCGTGCGGCCGCCGGGCTCAGCCCAGGTCGTCGCACAGATCGGTGTCCGGCACTTCTCCCACGGTGTGGCGGGTGCGTGAGGCCTCGTCCACCAGCCAGTCGCTGAAGGCCTTGACCTCGGGGCGGTGGGCCGTCCGCGGGCCCACCAGCAGCCAATACACCAGTGGCGAATCGAGGCGGAAGCCTGGCAACACCTCGACCAGATCGCCCGAGGCCAGGCTGTCGGCAATCAAGGGCATGCGTGCCAGGGCCACACCCTGGCCGGTCAGGGCAGCCTGCACGATCTGGTGGGCGTAGTTGAAATACAGCCAGCGCTTGGGCTCGACATTGCTCAGGCCCTGGGTCTCGAACCAGCGCCGCCAGGACAGCCACTCCATGTGCTGGGTGCGATGGGCGTCACCCGCCTCGATCAGCGTGAACTTGGCCACGTCAGCGGGTTTGCGGATGGGCTGTCCGCTTTTCAGCAACCAGGGGCTGGCCACCACGGCCAGTTGTTCGCCAAACAGGCGTTGTGCCCCGCGCACGGAAGCCCCGGGCAGGCTGTAGCGCAAGGCCAGGTCGATGTCGGCCGTTTCCAGGTCGACCGCGGTGTCGGTGGCGTCGATGCGGATGTCGATGTCGGGGTGGCTGCGCTGAAAGGCCTCCAGCCGCGGGATCAGCCACATCGACGCGAAAGAGGCCCAGGTGGTGATGGCCACGCTCTTGCGTCCTGCACTCTGGCGGATCTGGCGCACCGTGCTGTCCAGTCGCTCCAGCGTGGGCAGCAGGGTGCGCAGCAACTGCGAGCCGGCACTGGTCAGCTCCACCGCCCGGGTGTGGCGCAGGAACAGGGGCACGCCGATCTCATCTTCCAGCGACTGGATCTGGCGGCTGACGGCCGACTGCGTCAGCGCCAGCTCTTCGGAGGCGGCGCGGAAGTTCAGGTGTCGGGCCACGGCTTCGAAGGCGCGCAGGTGGCCCACGGCCACGGGGCGGGTGCGCAGATGGGTGATGGAAGGGCTGGCTTTGCTCATGCGGCAGGCATCGTCTCATTCATGCGAAAGAGGTATCAATCGCGGGTGTGCAATTCATTGGACCATCTGCATTCTGCCGCCGATCATGAAGGCTCCTCAACGGTTTTTTCTCACTCAAGGAGTTCATCATGCTGTCCCGCCCTGTTCTGGAATCGCAACAATCCGCCGCCTTTGCACCGGCTGGCCGCGCGTTCCCCGGCGGTTGGAACATCTTGCCCGGGCGCGCACTGACCCTGTGCCCGCGCGAGCGCAGCGTGATCGAAATGAACCAGGGCCGCCTGTGGCTTACCTTCACTGGGCCGCACCGCGGCCACGCCAACGACCTGGGCGACCGCTTTCTGATGCCGGGCGACTGGCTGGTGATTGAACCCGGCCAGACCGTGGTGCTGGAGGCCTTTGTGTTGGCGCAGGAGTTGACCCAGGCGGCGCCGGTCGACGTGGTCTTCCGCTGGGACCGTGCACTGCCTCTGGTGGCGCAGGCTCCAGGCCGTTTGCAGGCGGCCAGCGCCTTGCCCACCGACCTCGCCTTGCCCCTGGCCGACCTGAGCCGGGGCTTGTGGCAGGGTTGGCAGGCCGGTGGCGCCGTGGTGGGGGCGCTGGGGCGCCTGGCCGTGGGCAGCGCACGCTGGAGCTGGCTGTTGCTGCAGGGCGGCCGGCAACGGCACCCGGCCTGAGAACGTCAACACGTTCTGAGACCGCGGGCCTCAAGGCTGCTGCGACAAGGCCTGCACATCGCCGGCCCAGCCACGCAGGCGTTTGGCCGCCTTGTCGCGTTGTTCGGGCGTGGCCTGGCGCTGCAATTGCGCGTAGATCTGGCAGCCCTCTTCGATCGAGTGCTCCTGCTGCAGGCGGTGGGCTGGCACCGGCGGGCTCAAGGCCCGGGCCAGCCAGCCCAGCCAGGCCTGTTCGGCCTGGGCTTGGCTGGCGCCGTTGCTGCGCAGGCGGCGCAGGGTGTCCAGCATGTCCTGATGGCGCCGCTGCTGCTCGGCCAGGCGAATGCGCGGGTCAAACGGCGACGCTTGCAAGGCCTCGCGCAGGCTTTGGCGCTGCGGCAGGCTCAGCCGCCCGTACAGCGCCTCGGCCCGGTCTGTGTACTGCTCGACGCGCTTGTCCAGCAACTCGCCGGGCGACAGGTCGACCCACTCGCTGCGCAGCTTGGCCTCGTTCTTGGCGAATTTCTTGGCCATGTGCTCCAGTTGGGCCGGGCTCAGGCTCAAGGCCTGGCGGGCGATCATGGGGGCGCTTTGTTCAGCCAGGGCCTGCAGGCGCTCGCGCGCCGGGGGCAGCAGGCTGCACAACTGGGTGGCGTCGGGCTCGGTGCCGGTCAGGCGTTCCAGGTTTTGCAGCAGTTCGCGGTAGCGCGGCAGCTCCCGCGAGCGGTGCCAGGCCTGCAGATCGGCCAGGTCCTGTTTCAGGCGCAGCGATTGTTCACCATTGAAATCCCCGTACGCATCGGCCCACCAGTACGTCACCTCGGGCAGGGCGTTGTAGCTCAGCTTCACGGCGCTGCAGGCACTCAGCCACAAAACCGCCATGAGCAGCGTTGCCAGCGAGATAATCCGGCGCAATGACAGGATGGCCGGCGTTGTTGTGACCGGGCCGCCAAAAGCAAGAGGACGTTTCATGTCGGGATTTGGATCTGCGCTGGATGTGGTGGTGATGGCTGCGGGCAAGGGCACGCGAATGAAGAGCAGTTTGCCCAAAGTGTTGCACCGTGTCGCGGGCAAGGCCATGGTGCGCCATGTTCTTGACACTGTCGAGTCGCTGTCGCCCCGCCGCGTGGTGTTGATCACCGGGCACGGCGCCGAAGCCGTCGAGGCCCACCTGGCCGGGCATCCGCTGCGCCAGGGTGGCCAGTTGCAGTTTGCCCGCCAGATGCCCCAACTGGGCACCGGCCATGCGGTGCAACAGGCCGTGCCCTTGCTGCCCGACGACGGTGTGGTGCTGATCCTCAATGGCGATGTGCCCCTGATTGCCGCCGACACGGTGCAGGCCCTGGTGCAGGCCTGCGACGGCCAGCACTTGGCCCTGCTCACCGTGGTGCTGGACGATCCCACCGGCTATGGGCGCATCCTGCGCGAGGGGGATGCCGTGCGCGGCATCGTCGAGCACAAGGACGCCACCGAAGCCCAGCGGGCCATTGCCGAGACCTACACCGGCATCATGGCCGTGCCGGCGGCCCATCTGAAGGCCTGGCTGGGCCGTCTGCGCAATGACAACAGCCAGCACGAGTACTACCTGACCGACATCGTGGCCATGGCCGTGGCTGACGGCGTGGGCGTGCTGGGCCTGCCCACCACCGACGAGGTGCAGGTGGCCGGCGTGAACAGCCCCCAGCAACTGGCCGCCCTGGAGCGCGCCTGCCAGGCCCGCCGTGCCGACGCCCTGATGGCCGACGGGGTGCGCCTGGCCGACCCGGCCCGCCTGGATGTGCGCGGCACCCTGCAATGCGGTAGCGACGTCGAGATCGACGTCAACTGCGTGTTCGAAGGCCAGGTGGTGCTCGGCGATGGCGTGCGCATCGGCGCCCACTGCGTGATCGCCAATGCCCGGATTGCCGCGGGCGCGGTGATCCACCCCTTCACCCACATCGAAGGCGAGAAGGCCGGGGTTCAGGTGGGCCCGGGTTCGCTGATCGGGCCGTTTGCCCGCCTGCGTCCTGGCGCCGTGCTGGGGGCCGAGGTGCACATCGGCAATTTTGTCGAGGTCAAGAACTCCACCCTCGCCGCGGGCGCCAAGGCCAACCACCTGGCCTACCTGGGCGACGCCACCGTGGGTGAGCGCGTCAACTATGGTGCCGGCAGCATCACCGCCAACTACGACGGCGCCAACAAGCACCGCACCGTGATCGAGGCCGACGTGCACGTGGGCAGCAACTGCGTGCTGGTGGCGCCCATCACCCTGGGCGCTGGTGGCACGGTGGGCGGCGGCTCCACCCTCACCAAAGACACCCCGGCCGGCGCCCTGAGCGTGAGCCGGGCCCGCCAGGTCAGCATTGCCAACTGGCAACGCCCTGCCAAGGGTGGCCAGTGATGGGGGCGGCAAGCGACACGGATCGTGATGGGGATCTGGGGGCCGAACTGGCCCGGCTGCGCGCCGAGCTGGCCGAGCAACGCGAACAGCAGCAGGCCTTCTTGCGCGCTATCTCACACGACCTGCGTTCCCCGGTGCGCCACATCGTGTCGTATGGCCAACTGGTGCGTGAGCTGGTGCAGGACAGCAATGCCGACCCTTCGGCGGTGCAGTACCTCGACACCATCACCCAGTCGGCGCGCCACCTGGGTCAGATGATCGATGGCCTGATCGCGCTGGCCCGCATCGGCGCGGCCGAACTCCATGTCCAGCCTGTGCCGCTGGCCGATGTGCTCAGCGAGGTCGTGAGCCAGGCCAAGGCCGCCTGTGGCGAGCGCGCCGTGCAATGGCAGTGGCCCGAGGCCCAGGACCTGCCCCGGGTGCAGGCCGACCTGGCCCAGTTGCGCGACCTGCTGCGCCTGCTGTTGGACAACGCCGTCAAGTTCACCCGCCGTCAGCCCGAGGCCCGCATCGCCATTGATGTGCAGAGCCAGGGCCCGCAGGTTCAACTCACCTTGCAAGACAACGGCGCCGGCTTTCGGCCTGAGCACGCCGACCAGTTGTTTGGCGTGTTCCAGCGCCTGCACACCGTGCGCGACTTCGAGGGCCTGGGCCTGGGGCTGGCCATGGCGCGCCGCATGGTGGACCGCCTGGGCGGCGAGTTGGCCCTGCAGGGCCAGCACGGCCAGGGCTGCACCGTGACCTTGCGCCTGCCGGCAGCCTGAGCTTAGGGCCTGTGAACGGGCCCAACAGGCCCTAGCCCCTGGTCAGCGGCACCGGCAGGCGGGGCTCGAACTTGCTGCGCTTGACGCTGAAGAAGGTCTTCACATTGCGCACGTGAGTGTCGCTGTTGAACAGGCGCTGGGTCAGCGCCAGGTAGGCCGGCATGTCGGCCACCCCCACCACCAGCACAAAATCCGGGCCCGGCGACACCCGGTAGCACTGCTGCACCGCCTCATCCGCCCCAACTCGGGCCTCGAAGGCCGCCAGGGGCTCGGCGTCCTGGCGGTCCAGCGTCACCTCCACGATGGCGGTCAGACCATGCCCCAGCGCCAGGGCCAGGCGCTCGGGCTGCAGCAGCGCCACCTGTCGCTCGATCAGGCCAGCTTCGTGCAGGCGTTTCACCCGGCGCAGGCAGGTGGGTGGCGAAATCCGCAACCGCTCGGCCAAGGCCTGGTTGCTGGCGCTTGCATCGCGTTGCAAGGCATCCAGCAGTTGCAGATCGAGGTCGTCGAGTTCGATTGATTCCATATTTGTTTGTTATTTGAATGAAAATTTCAATAACGAATTTGAGTGAATTTTAATTTCATATTCTGTTGAGAAATTCGCTGAATATTTTTCGTTGTCCTCCCTAAGATTCGATCCAATCTTTTCTGCAACCCGTTTTCAACCCTTCCGGGAGCTTGCTCATGTGTGGCATCGTTGGCGCCGTCTCAACCCGAAACATTGTTCCTGTGCTGGTGCAAGGCCTGCAGCGCCTGGAGTACCGCGGCTATGACTCCTGCGGTGTCGCGGTGTGGGCCGACGGCCTCAAGCGGGCCCGCAGCACCTCGCGCGTGGCCGAGCTGATCGCCCAGGTGCAGGCCGAGCAGGTGCAGGGCGTGACCGGCATCGCCCACACCCGCTGGGCCACCCACGGCGCTCCCGTGGTGCACAACGCCCACCCCCATTTCAGCCAGGGGCAGGGGGCCGAGGAGGGGCGGGCCCCGCGCGTGGCCCTGGTGCACAACGGCATCATCGAGAACCACGACGAGCTGCGGGCGCAACTGCAGGGCCGCGGCTATGTGTTTGCCAGCCAGACCGACACCGAAGTCATCGCCCACTTGATCGACAGCCTGTACGACGGCGACCTGTTCGAAGCCGTGCAGGCCGCCCTGGTCCAGTTGCACGGTGCCTACGCGATTGCCGTGCTGCACAAGGACGAGCCGCACCGCGTGGTGGGCGCCCGGGCCGGTTCGCCCCTGATCCTGGGGGTGGGCCGCAGCGAGGGCGAGGGCGCGGGTGAGAACTTCCTGGCCAGCGACGCCATGGCCCTGGCCGGCGTCACCGACCAGATCGTGTACCTCGAAGAGGGCGATGTGGTTGACGTGCAGTTGGGTCGCTACTGGGTGCTGGGGCGTGATGCCCAAGGCGCCCTCAAGCCGGTGACCCGCCCGGTGCGCACGGTGCACGCCCACAGCGGCGCAGCCGACCTGGGCCCTTACCGGCACTACATGCAAAAAGAGATCTTCGAACAGCCCCGCGCCATTGCCGACACCCTGGAAGGGGTGGAAGGCATCGTGCCCGAGTTGTTCGACGGCGTGCCAGCCCAACCCGGCGAAACCGGCGCCGCGGCCTGGCGCGTGTTCAAGCAGATCGACTCGGTGCTGATCCTGGCCTGCGGCACCAGCTACTACAGCGCCTGCACCGCCAAGTACTGGCTCGAATCCATCGCCAAGATCCCCACCCAGGTCGAGATCGCCAGCGAGTACCGCTACCGTGAATCGGTGCCCAACCCCAAGACCCTGGTCGTCACCGTCAGCCAGTCGGGCGAAACTGCCGACACCCTGGCCGCCCTGCGCCACGCCCAAAGCCTGGGCATGGCGCACACCCTGACCATCTGCAACGTGGCCACCAGTGCCATGGTGCGCGAGTGCAAACTGGCCTACATCACCCGGGCTGGCGTCGAGATCGGCGTGGCTTCCACCAAAGCCTTCACCACCCAGTTGGCCGGCCTGTTCCTGCTCACCCTGGCGCTGGCGCAAAGCCGCGGCATGCTCAGCCCCGAGCAGGAGGCCGAGCACCTCAAGGCCATGCGCCACCTGCCGGCCGCCCTGCAGGCCGTGCTGGCGCTCGAGCCCCAGGTCATCAGCTGGGCCGAAGACTTCGCCCGCAAAGAGAACGCCCTGTTCCTGGGCCGGGGCCTGCACTACCCCATCGCTCTTGAAGGGGCCTTGAAGCTCAAGGAGATCACCTACATCCACGCCGAGGCCTACGCCGCCGGCGAACTCAAGCACGGCCCGCTGGCCCTGGTCACCAGCGAAATGCCGGTGGTCACCGTGGCGCCCAACGACGCCCTGCTCGAAAAGCTCAAGAGCAACCTGCAGGAGGTGCGTGCCCGCGGCGGCGTGCTGTACGTGCTGGCCGATGCCGACACCCGCATCGAAACCGGCGAAGGCCTGCACGTGATCCGCATGCCCGAGCACTACGGCGCCCTGTCACCGCTGTTGCACGTGGTGCCCTTGCAACTGCTGGCCTACCACACCGCCTGTGCGCGAGGCACCGACGTGGACAAGCCGCGCAACCTGGCCAAGAGCGTGACGGTGGAGTGAGGGCGGATCGTTCGGCATCAAGCTGACTGTTCGTCAATGAATCTGCGCATTTTTTTTATATCCGTCGCTCACCAATGGGTTGACGGACTTCGCTGACATCAGGTCGCTAGGGCAGTGACGGGGCAGGTCAGTGAAGGTTGGAGACGTTGTGTCTGTCAAAGTTTTTTTGATGAACTGCGCAGCGCTTGAGGCCGGTTCTCCTGCACCCGCGGAAATGTTCCCGTCAGCGTGTGTTGGTAAGAGGTCATGAGTTCGCCTCCCAGCTCTTTCAGCGGCAGCGCATTTCCGCAGTTGCCTCCACCGACTCAAGGCGCGAAACGATCCAATGTTCGAGCTACGATCATTTTTGACTCTTTGGATTAAGATGTGTTACCAATAATTTACAAAGAGGTGGGGTATGGAGACCGGACGGAGACAATTTGGGCTGCTTGCCAGATGGTTGATCTGGCTGGTGCTTTTGGGGGCGGCAAGCTTGGCGCAAGCGACGGGAACTTTGGTGCTGGCGAACGGCGGCCCGCCGGCCACCGCTCAGGTTTTGCCCGCTGGCTTGGCGGCCTTGTCGAACGGCAACAAGGTCATTGGGTACCAGGTTCAGTCCAAAGGGGACTACACCACATACGCACCTGGACCGGGCTTTACAGGGGTCCTGAAGGTCGTTGACTCTTCAAACAACCTGAAGACCACGATCAATATCAACGAATCCGTTTCGACCAACCACATCACCGATCTGAGTTTGGCTGCCTTGGTCAATGGTGGCTTTGTTGCCGCGTGGACTGAGTACGATGATGCGGCGGGCTCGACCGCAAGCAATTTTTACGCCATATATGACAACAATGGCGGCGTCATTCGCTCGCCCGGCACATTGGGTTTCAGCAATCCCAATGGGGGCGTCCAGGTGCTGGGTTTGACAGGTGGCGGTTTTGCCGCTGTTACGATGAGTCCCCAACAAAAAGCCCAGATCCTGACTTTCAATTACGCTGGTGGAAGCTACACGGCCAATGCAGAGACGACGGCAGGTGATAACAGCTCCGCAGCCCCAAACCCGAGTAGCAATTCCGACATCGGCCGACTTTACTTCAACAATCCACCGAGCTTGGCCGCATTGTCTGACGGCACCTTTGTCTTCGGTACTGCGACGTACGATTGGGTGAACAGCAACTACACGCCGCTTGGGGACTTCGTATTCAAATTCAATGCCAACGGGACAGCTGCCAACTTCGCCAGCGGTGTGAATTACCTTCGCGTCAACTGGAGCCAGGGACAAGGCGGTGACATCACCGTGGTTCGTGGGTTCTCTGGTGGCTTTGCGTCGTTGAACGGAAACGCTAGCTATGGCAACTCTGCCGAACTCACTGTCTTCAACAATGACGGGTCTCTGGTGACCACCACCGCTCAAACTATTGCGGTCTACAACGGTGGTAACAAAACATACTACGCCGAGCGCTTCATGACCCTGCCGAGCAACTTTGGGACGGCATACGGCAATGTCAACCCAACCCTCGGGGGAACAGGTTCCTTTCTCGCAACATTGGGTGTTAACGGTGGCAACCTAGTGGCCTTTGTACTCAACAGCTCTGGAGGGTTCAGCACGACAACGCTTTCCCAAACCACCGGGGCTGTCACGGTCGCTGCGGCAGATTCGGGCATCACTTTGCCGACATTGGCCGGGGTTGGCTCCCCAGCTTTGGCTGTGCCAACTTACTTGGCCGATGGGGCTGGTTACTCGCTGCTGTATGCAGTGGCTGGCAACGATGGCAACTACCTCAGGTCCGATCTGTACCAGGTAGGCTTGACGGCCACACCTCCGTCAACAGACGCCTCTCTTTCTAACTTGACCCTGTCTCAGGGGGCGCTGAGTCCGACCTTTGCCGGCGGCACCAGCACTTACACCGCCAGTGTCGGCAATGCCACCACCTCGATCACGGTCACGCCGACAGCCAATGAGGCGCATGCGACGATCAAGGTCAATGGCACCACCGTCAGCTCTGGCGCGGCTTCCGGTGGTGTTTCTCTGAGCGTTGGCAGCAACACCATCACCGTTTTGGTGACAGCACAGGATGGCACGACAACAGGCACTTACACAGTGACGGTGACACGTGCCGCCCCCTCGAACAATGCGCTGTTGTCGCAACTGACGCTGTCCAGTGGAACACTGACGCCAAGTTTCGCCGGCGGGACCACAAGTTACACAGCTTCTGTATCGAATTCCACCTCGTCGATCACCGTGACACCGACCGTGGCGGATAGCACCGCAACTGTCAAAGTTAACGGCACAACGGTAACGTCGGGTACTGCATCGGGCAGCATCAATCTGGCTGTAGGCAGCAACACCATCACGGTGCTTGTGACTGCGCAAGACGGAACGACCACGGCCACCTACTCAATCACGGTGACCCGGGCGCAATCCAGCGTGGCAACCTTGAGCAGCCTGCTGTTGTCAAGCGGCACCTTGAGCCCCAGCTTCTCCAGTGGAACCACCAGCTATACGGCCTCGGTGACCAATGCCACCGCATCGATCACCGTGACTCCGACGGTGACTGACAGCACGGCAACGGTCAAGGTCAATGGCACCACCGCGACGTCGGGTGTGGCCTCTGGCAGCATCAGCTTGAATGTTGGAGCCAATACAGTCACTGTTTTGGTCACCGCTCAAGATGGTGCGACCACCCAGAGTTACACGGTCACGGTCACCCGTGCACCCTCCAATGTGGCCACGTTGAGCAGCTTGACGATTTCCAATGGCACTCTGAGCCCAAGTTTTGCATCCGGCACCACGACTTACACCGCTTCGGTCGCTAACGCGGTCACTACCCTCACCGTAACGCCAACGGTCACCAACTCAGGGGCGACGGTGAAGGTCAACGGTACCACTGTCACCTCGGGCAGTGCCTCAGGCAGTATCAACCTCAATGCAGGCACCAATACGATCACCGTGCTGGTCACTGCACAGGATGGAACGACGACTCAGAGCTACACCTTGACTGTGACTCGTGCCTTTTCCAGCGTAGCGACCTTGGCCAACCTGGTGCTGTCGAGTGGCACCCTGAACCCTGCTTTTGCGTCGGGCACCACGACTTACACGGCCAGCGTTCCCTATTCGGCAACAACCGTGACGGCAACCCCTACCACCGCGGATTCAACGGCCACGGTCACTGTCAATACAGTGGCAGTCACCTCTGGAAGCGCATCGGGCAACATCGCATTGGTTGTCGGCACCAACACGATCACGATCGTTGTCACTGCACAAGATGGGACGACAACCCAGAGTTACACAGTGACAGTGACCCGTGCCGACCTGCAGGGCCAATGCGGTACGGCACAAGGTCAGAGTACGCCGTTCAAACCCAGTGGCGGTGTACTTTGCGCCCTGGGCACTGCGACCTCGGTGTCTCAGAGTGGCAGTAACTGGGTATGGGCTTGCAACGGTGGGGCCGGCAATGCGAGTTGCTCCGCACCTTTGCAAAATACAGGCACGAGTACAGGTCAAGGCAGTGCTTCGGTGACTTCCGCCAATGGCTGGGTGATCGATACCAACAATTCGGCTGGCTTCATTCGCCTGAGTGGTGATCCCAAGTCGCCCAGCACCGCTCCACCGGCTGGATACACCTTCCCGCAGGGTCTGTTCGATGTTCAATTGATTACCGGCACGGCTGGCACCAGTGCGTCTGTGACCATCACCTACCCTTCAGCCATCCCGGCAAATGCTGAGTATTGGAAGTGGGGCAAGTCACCGGACGGTTTCAACTGTTCAGGAGCTGCATGCTCGATCAACCATTGGTACAAATTGCCGCAGGCCAACTACGTCATCAGTGGCAACACGATCACCCTGACATTGACTGACGGACAGGTCGGGGACAGCGATGTGACTGCGAACAGCGTGATCGTCGATCCTGGTGGCCCAGGCATTCCCCCGAGCAGTGACGCGCTCGGCGTACCAACACTGTCTGAGTGGGCGATCACGGCATTGACTGCTTTGATGGGTGTATTGGGCTTCGCCCAGATTCGACGGCGGTCTCATGCTACTGGCACTGCCCGTTGACCAGTCATAGGCGATCGGGCGGTCTGTAGCCAATGCGCAGATCGCCGATTCTTGAATGCCCCTTTCGGGGCATTTCTATTTTTTGCTTCGGAAGTATAAGCAGCCGACCCCTCGGTTGTTTGCCTTGCCCCCTACTCGCGAAACTGCGCAGCGCGCTCCAGCCCCCGCGTCACGTGCTGCCCTGCAATGCCGAAATGCAGGCGTTCAGCCTTGATCGGAGCGTGGCGCTCCGAGGCATAGGAATCCAATGCGGCCGAGGGTGTTGGAAATTCGAAGACACCGGCCTATGGAACGTGTGACTGGTCACCTTCAAACACTTCGGCGACAGGACCAAGGTGAAGGATGCGGCCACGGGCCTCCTCAAGCGCTGCGCGGAAGCGTGGGGCCAGCTCGCCTTGTCTGGCGGGGTATTTCGGCTGGCGGGTCAGGTTCTATGACAGCGCGCTCAAGAGAGTGGCGATGCCCTGTCCTCCCCCGATGCGCTGGGTCGCGAGCGCATAGCGGCCGCCGACGCGCTTGAGCAGGGCCGCAGCCCTGCCGGTGATCCGTGCGCCTGTGGCCCCCAAGGGATGGCCGAGAGCCAGGGCACCGCCATCGAGATTCACTCTTGCCGGGTCCAGGCCCAGTACGAGATGCTGATCTAGAAATTGCGAAGAGACAGACGCTTCGGATGACTGCGCCGCGCTTGGGCTTCAGTCTGAACGATTGCGCTAACGATTGAAGTCCATTGACAGCAATCCAGTCTTGGGTTCCTTGAGTCCAGCCTTGCAACTCGGTCGCAAGATTTGATGCCCTACTGCGAAGCTGGCAGTGCCTCGGCACCGGTGGGCCAGCGCGAAACCGTGCTGGTGGAGGGGCGTAGGCGCACCAACAGCAGTGAGGTGGTGCGGACGTCGGTGAACACCTGTCGGCCGAACCCGCGCGTTTCGACCCGGCCGGAGGGCCCGTGGACTGAGGCCATCCAAGCGATGGATCGCATCACGGCAACCGGTGCAAGCCGTCTTCGGCGAATGCCAATTCGCGCGCATAGTGGGCCCGGATCGAGGCCGTGACCTGCTCCCGCTGGGCCTCCACGGCAGGCGACAAATGACTCAGCAGCAAATGGCCAACCCCGCTGGCCGCAGCCAGCTCACCAATGGCTTGCGGTGGCGTGTGCAGGGAGTAGAGCACCGGGGGCGAGCCCGGTGGGTCCAGCACCACGCAGTTGAACACCAGCAGGTCGGTCCCCTCTGCAATGCGCTGCAAGTTGGGCAGGCCTTCTGCGTCGATGTCACC
>NZ_JBWKWP010000020.1:0-109572 GCF_059422285.1 Curvibacter sp. GW821-FHT01G03 | reverse complement strand
GCCCAAAAACGTCGCCGTTTCGCTGGGTAGCCACCACATCCCCCACTGGGGAGTTTGAAATGGACCGTCGTCTTGTTCTGCAAGCCCTGGGCGCCACGTTGCTGCCCGGCCTGGCTCAGGCCCAGTCACCGGCCTGGCCCGCACGCCCGCTGAAGCTGATCGTGCCGTTTCCGCCCGGGGGCACCACCGATCTGGTGGCGCGCCTGGTGGCCACGCAGATGGCCGTCACGCTGGGCCAGCCGGTGGTGGTGGACAACAAGCCCGGGGCGGGCACGGTGATCGGCGTGGACGCCGGGGCCAAGGCGGCGCCCGACGGGCTGACCCTGACCTGCGTGGCCAACAGCTTCTGCGTCAACCAGACCCTGGTGAAGAACCTGCCCTACGACGGCCTGCGCGACCTGCGCCCGGTGGGCTTGATGGGCCTGTCGGAGCATGTGCTGGCCTGCCACCCGGACAGCGGCATCCGCTCCATCGCCGACCTGCGTGCCGCCGCGCGCCAGCCGGGTGCACGGCTCAGCTACGCCTCGTTCGGCAGTGGTACCTCGGCCCATCTGGCCGGCGAGATGCTGCGTGAACAGATGGGCATCGAGCTGACCCACATCCCCTACAAGGGTCAGGCCCCGGCCCTGAACGATTTGTTGGGCGGCCAGGTGACGCTGATGTTCGGCAACTGGCCCGAGTTCAGGGCCCATGTGCAGACCGGCAAACTGGTGGCCGTGGGCATGGCCACGGCACAGCGCTCAACCTATGCGCCCGACATCCCCACCCTGGCCGAGCAAGGCGTGGCAGTCGAATCCAACTCGTGGAACGGCCTGCTGGTGCCCACGGCCACGCCCGATGCGGTGGTGGCCCGGCTCAATGCCGCGCTGCGCCAGGCCCTGGAGACGGCGGCCGTGCGCGAGGCCTTTGCCAAGGGCAGCATCCGCTCGCTGGCGGGCACGCCCGAGCAGTTTGGCCAATTCATCCGCAGCGAAGTGGCCCGCTATGCGCAGGTGATCCGCAGCGCCCACATCAGCGCCGAGAGCTGACCCCACCCACCGACCTCACACTCAGGAGACCGCCATGGGCAAACTCGCACTGGCCGCCAAGATCACCCACGTGCCCTCGCTGTACCTGAGCGAGCTGCCGGGCCCGCGCCACGGCACGCGGCAAGACGCCATCGACGGCCACCATGAGATCGGCCGACGTTGCCGTGAACTGGGCGTGGACACCCTGGTGGTGTTCGACACCCACTGGCTGGTCAACGCCAACTACCACATCAACTGTGGCCCGCATTTCAAGGGCGTCTATACCAGCAACGAGCTGCCGCATTTCATCAGCAACCTGCCGTTTGAATGCCCGGGCAACCCCGAGCTGGGCCGGCTGATGGCGCGCACCTGCAATGAGCTGGGCGTGGAAACCCTGGCCCACGACGCCACCACGCTGAACCCCGAGTACGGCACCCTGGTGCCGCTGCGCTACATGAACCCCGACCAGCACTTCAAGGTGGTGTCGGTGTCGGCGCTGTGCACGGGCCACTACCTGAACGACAGCGCCCGCCTGGGCTGGGCCCTGCGCCGTGCGGTGGAGGAGCACTACGACGGCACGGTGGCCTTTCTGGCCAGCGGCTCGCTGAGCCACCGCTTTGCCCAGAACGGCCTGGCGCCCCAGTTCGCCTTCAAGGTCTGGAGCCCCTTCCTGGAGATGATGGACCACGAGGTGATCGCGCTGTGGCAGCGCGGCGACTGGCCCGCCTTCTGCGAGATGCTGCCCGAGTACGCCACCAAGGGCCATGGCGAAGGCTTCATGCACGACACCGCCATGCTGCTGGGCGCGCTGGGCTGGTCGGCCTATGAGGGCCAGGCCGAGGTCATCACCCCCTACTTCGGTGCCTCGGGCACGGGCCAGATCAATGCCGTGTTCCCCATCACGCCGCAGGACGGCCATGCCATTCCCGCGGCCCAGGCCTCGGCCGCCAGCGGCTACCAGGCCTTTCCGCGCCTGTGACCCCTTTCTGACATTTTTCATTGCATTGACATGCCCCACCTCGTCATCCTCTACACCCCCAACATCGAGCCCGAGACCGACCTCAGCGCCCTGTGCCGCAGCCTGGCCGACACCATGCTGGCCCACCGCGACGAGGCCGGCAAAGCCGTGTTCCCGCCGGGTGGCACCCGGGTGCTGGCCTTCCCGGCCGCGCACCATGCGGTGTCCGATGGCGGGGCGGCCGGCCGGGCCGCCGGTGGCAGCGGCGACTATGCCTTTGTCTACCTGAACCTGCGCATGGGCGCGGGCCGCTCGCCTGCCGTGGTCCAGGCCGTGGGCGAGGCCCTGCTGGGCGTGGTCAAACAGCACTTTGGCCCTCTGCTGGCGCAGCGCCACATTGGCATCACCCTGCAGGTGGACGAGGGTGCGCCCTCGTTTGATGGCAAGTACAGCAACCTGCACCCCTTGTTCAACAAGGCAGTCTGACCCCACCCTCCCCCTGAAAGCGAGACCCCGCATGTTCACCCCCGAGCAGATCGCCACCCTGGCCACCGAGCTGGACCAGGCCGAGAAAAGCCGCCAGCAGGTCGAGCATTTCTCCAAGCGCTACCCCGACATGCGCATCGAAGACGGCTATGCCATCTCGCGCGAATGGGTGCGCCAGAAGATCGCCGCAGGCCGCACCGTGCGTGGCCACAAGATCGGCCTGACCTCGCGCGCCATGCAGCTCTCGAGCCAGATCACCGAACCCGACTACGGCACCCTGCTGGACGACATGTTCTTTGCCGAGGGCAGCGACATTCCGTTCGAGCGCTTCATTGCCCCTCGGGTGGAGGTGGAACTGGCCTTCATCCTCGGCAAGCCGCTGCGCGGCCCCGGCGTCACCCTGTACGACGTGCTCGCCGCCACCGACTGGGTGGTGCCCGCCATCGAGATCATCGACGCCCGCATCGAGCAGTTCGACCGCCACACCAAGGCACCGCGCAAGGTGTTTGACACCATTGCCGACAACGCGGCCAATGCCGGCATCGTGCTGGGGGGGCGCCCGGTGCGCCCCGACGCGGTGGACCTGCGCTGGGTGAGTGCCCTACTGTTCAAGAACGGCGTGATCGAGGAATCGGGCGTGGCCGCCGCGGTGCTGAACCACCCGGCCCAGGGTGTCGCCTGGCTGGCCAACAAGCTGGCCCCCTGGGGCGAAAGCCTGCAGGCCGGCGAGGTGGTGCTGGGCGGCTCGTTCACCCGGCCCACGCCGGCCCTGCCGGGCGACACCTTCCATGCCGATTACGGCCCCCTGGGTTCCATCGCCTTCAGATTCACATGACCCCCACGCTCATCACTCTGTGTATCGCTGCCCCTCAAGGGGGCCCAACCCGCCTTGGGGCGGCCCGGCGGCGGGTTGACATGACCCCCACGCTTGGCACTGCGTGTGCTGCGCTGCCCCCCGAGGGGGCCCAACCCGCCTTGGGGCGGCCCTGCGGCGGGTTGACTCCCACATCGAACAAGGTGTCGCATGACTGAAGTGAATCGCCCCGTCTGCCTGATCACCGGCGCCGCCACCGGCATCGGCGCGGCCTGTGCACGCGAGTTCTCGCGCCAGGGCTGGGATGTGGGCCTGGCCTACTTCGAGCCCACGGCCGCCGAGGCGCGGGCCGTGGCCCGCGAGTGCGAGGCCCTGGGCGCACGGGTGCTGGCCCTGGCGCTGGATGTGCGCGACGACGCACAGTGCCGGGCCGTGGCGGCGCAGATGCAGTTGCATTTCGGCGGCCTGCAAGCACTGGTCAATTCCGCCGGTGTCACCCGCTTCGTGCCCCATGCCGATCTTGAGTCGCTGGATGGCCCTGATTTTCAGCGGCTCAACGAGGTGAACCTGATCGGCCCCTGGCAGATGACTCGCGCCTGCCGCAATGCGCTGGCTGCTTCGGGCCAGGGGGCCGTGGTCAACATCTCGTCGGTGGGCGGCGTGCTGGGGCGGGGCTCTTCACTGGCCTATGCTGCGACCAAAGGGGCACTCAACACCCTCACGCTGGGCCTGGCCCGGGCATTGGCCCCGGCGATCCGCGTCAATGCGATCGCCCCGGGCTTTGTGGCTGGCGGCCTGCCCAGCCGGGTGCTGGGCGAGGCCGAGCACGCCGATGTGCTGCAGCGCCAGCGCCAGGCCTCGGTGCTGCAACGCGTGTCGCAGCCCGACGAGGTGGCGGCGCTGGCCTGGTTCGTGGCCGCGCGGGCGCCAGGCATGACGGGCGAGGTGCTGGTGATGGACAACGGTTTGCACCTGAACGCGGGTTGATCCGGCTCAAAAAGGTTATGAGGCAAAACCAAACACTGCAGGTAAACACGGGTGGCGATACCGCTCAACGGCTGGAAAAATCCGCTCTCAGACATTGACGCCAATGGGGCGTCCGTGCTGAGCCAGACATTCCGGAGACTGACATGAGCCACTTCGACCCCCTGCACCCGAACCGCCGCCAATGGCTGCAAAGCACCGGCGCCGGCGCCTTGCTGGCCGCCCTGGGCCAGTCTGCGCTGGCCCAGACCAACGCCTTCGAATCAATGAAGATCATCACCGGCTTTGCGGCGGGTGGCACCTCGGACACCCTGTGCCGGCGGGTGGCCGACAAGCTGCCCGGCACGGGCTACACCAAGACGGCCTATGTCGAGAACAAGACGGGTGCGGGCGGGCAGATCGCGATCCAGTTCGTCAAGTCGCAAAACCCCGACGGCCAGACCCTGCTGCAGACCCCGATGTCGATGCTGGGCATCTACCCGCACATCTACAAGAAGCTGGCCTACGACCCGGTGGCCGACCTGAGTCCGGTGTCGCTGGCCTGCGTGTTTGACTTTGGCTTTGCCGTGGGCCCCTCGGTGCCGGCCAGCGTGAAGACCGTGCCCGAGTTCCTGGCCTGGTGCAAGGCCAACCCCAAAGAGGCCAACTTCGGTTCCCCGGCCGCCGGCTCGGTGCCGCACTTCGTGGGTTCGCTCCTGGGCCACCACGCAGGCATCGACCTCAAGCACATCGCCTTCCGCGGCACCCAGCCCGCCATTCTCGACATGATCGGCGGCCAGTTGCCCGCGGTGTCGGGCCCACTGGGCGAGTTCTCGCAGCACGTGGCAGCGGGCAAGTGCCGCCTGCTGGCCTCCACCGGCGCACAGCGCAGCAAGTTCACGCCCAACACCCAGACCATGGCCGAACAAGGCCTGAAGGACATGGTGTTTGGCGAGTGGTTCGGCTTCTACCTGCCAGCCAAGGCCCCGCGTGAACTGGTACAGCGCCTGAACACCGCACTGCGCGCCGCCCTGGCCACGCCCGAGGTGGTGGACGGCCTGGGCGCCATGGGACTGGAGGCCAAGTCCTCCACCCCCGTCGAGCTGGCCGCCCTGTTGAAAACCGACTTCGAACGCTGGGGTCCGCTGGTGAAAACCATCGGCTTCAGTGCCGACGCCTAGAGCGTCCCACCGCGCCCCCGACTGGGGGCCCCTTGAGGAAACTGACCATGACCCTGCCCCTCCAGCCCCAACGACTGCCGCCGCCAGCCCCACCCGCGGGCATGCACCCGGATGAGTGGGCCCAACGCCAACAGTTGGCGGCCTGCTACCGGGTATTCGCGCTGCTGGGCTGGACGGAGATGATCTACAACCACATCACGCTGCGCCTGCCCGACAGCGTGAGCGGGGGCGAGAAGCAGTTCCTGATCAACCCTTTCGGCCTGCACTACAGCGAGGTCACGGCCAGCAACCTGGTCAAGATCGACCTGCAGGGCCGGGCGCTCGACGGCTCAACCTACCCCGTCAACCCGGCGGGCTTCGTGGTGCACGGCGCCATCCACGAAGGGCTGGCCGAGGCCCACTGCGTGATGCACACCCACACCACCGCCGGCGTGGCCGTGGCCTGCCTGCAAGGCGGGCTGCAGCAGACCAACTTCTACACTGCGCAGCTGCACAACATGGTCGGCTACCACGACTTCGAGGGCATCACCGTGCATGCCGAAGAAGGCCCGCGCCTGGTCAACAACATCCGCGGCAAGCCCGCGGTGATTTTGCGCAACCACGGGCTGCTGGCCTATGGCCAGACCCTGCCCCAGACCTTTGCCATCCTGTGGACGCTGCAGCGCGCCTGCGAGATCCAGCTGGCCACCCTGTCCATGGGGCCGGCCATCCCGGTGACCGAAGAGGCCGCCATCAAGAGCAGCCGCGATGCCCTGCAGTTCAGCCCCAGCCACGGCGCCGGCCAGGACGTGTTCGACGCCCTGGTGCGCCAGGTGGAACGCCTGGACCGCAGCTACCAGCACTGAAGCCGGCCGCGCGCCACAATCACAGCCTCGCTCATCTTTTGCCCCCTCGGGGGCCCTGGACATCTCATGAAAGCATGCATTTACGGCGCCGGTGCCATCGGCGGCTGGATCGGTGCCGGCCTGGCCGACGCAGGGGCCACCCTCAGCGTGGTGGCCCGTGGTGCCACCTTGCAGGCCCTGCAAACGCATGGCCTGCGCCTTGAACAAGGCGGCCAGCAACGGCACTGGCCGGTGCAAGCCAGTGCCAACCCGGCCGAACTGGGCGTGCAGGATCTGGTGGTGATCGCGGTCAAGGCCCCGGCCCTGGTCGAGGTGGCGCGCCAGATCGCCCCCCTGATTGGCCCCGACACGGTGGTGCTGACGGCCATGAACGGGGTGCCCTGGTGGTTTCTGCAGGGCTTTGGCGGCGGGCTGGCCGGCACGCGGCTGCAGTCGGTCGACCCCACGGGCGAGATCACGGCCGCCATCCCGAGCACTCAGGTGATCGGCTGCGTGGTGCACGCCAGTTGCTCGCTGAACGGCCCAGGCCAGGTGAAGCACCATTTCGGCAACGGCCTGATCATCGGCGAGCCTGCCGGCGGCAGCAGCCCGCGGCTGGAAGCCCTGCTGGCCCTGCTGCTGAAGGCCGGCTTCCAGGCCAGCGCCTCGGCCCAGATCCAGCGTGACGTCTGGTACAAGCTCTGGGGCAACATGACGGTCAACCCGGTGAGTGCGCTGACCGGCGCCACCACCGACTTGATCCTGGGCGACCCGCAGGTGCGTGACTTCATCTCTGCCGTGATGCGCGAGGCCAAGGCCATCGGCGAGCACATCGGCATCCCGATCGACCAGCAGCCTGAAGACCGGCACCAGGTCACGCTCAAGCTCGGCGCCTTCAAGACCTCGATGCTGCAGGATGTGGAGGCGCGGCGCAGCGTTGAGCTCGACGCCCTGGTGGGCGCGGTGCGCGAGCTGGGCCAGTTGGCCGGCGTGGCCACCCCCTTCACCGACGCCCTGCTGGGCCTGGCCCGGCTGCAGGCACAAACCCTGGGGCTGTACCCGCGATGAGCTGCCGCCCCGTTTTCACGCCCGTCCTGTACGGCCTGTACGGCCTGCTGGCCGCGGGCCTGCTGAGCGCCCTGCCCGCCCAGGCGGTGGACGAGAACGCCGGCAACAAAGCCCCGGTCAAGGTGGTGGCGCCCGACACCTTGAGCGTGAGCGGCCAAGCCGGCCAGGGCGCGCTGCGCCTGTACGCGTCGCGGGATCTGCAGGACATGGCCGCGCTGGCCGATGTCGAACGCGCGGTGCTGGTGTTCCATGGCCGGCTGCGCGATGCCAACGTGTACTGGGCCTCGGCACGCAAGGCCGCCCAGGCTGCCGGCCCCGCCGCAGCCCACAGCCTGCTGCTGGTGCCGCAGTTTCTGGCCGATCGCGACGTGGCAGCCCATGCCCTGCCGAGCGACACCTTGCGCTGGAGCCTGGAAGGCTGGATGGGGGGCGAGACCGCCACCGCGCCCGCCGCCCTCAGTTCCTTCGAAGCCATCGACGCCCTGCTGGCCCTGCTGGCCGACCGGAAGCGCTTTCCCAAACTCAGCCAGGTGGTGGTGGCCGGGCATTCAGGCGGCGCCCAGGTGGTGCAGCGCTACGCGGTGGTGGGCCAGGGCGAAGGCCGCCTGCCTGGCGTAGCCGTGCGCTATGTGGTGGCCAACCCCTCGTCCTACCTGTACTTTCACCCCGAACGACCGGTGCCGGCCGTGGCCGCGGCCTGCCCCGGGGTGAACCAATGGAAATACGGCTGGGCCGAGGCGCCAGGCTACGCCAGCCAGCTCAGCCCCGGCGCCTACGAGGCCCGCTACCTGCAACGCGACGTGATCTACCTGCTGGGCAGCGCCGACACCAACCCACAGCACCCGGCCCTGGACAAGAGCTGTGCCGCCGAGGCCCAGGGCCCCTACCGCTACGCCCGCGGCCATGCCTATGTGGACGACCTGCGCCAGCGCCACCCCGGACTGGCCCAGCGCCAGTTTGACGTGCCCGGCGTGGGACACGACGGCGACGCCATGCTGGGCTCGGCCTGCGGCCAGGCCGCGCTGTTTGATGCGTCCGAGGCCTGGGCACGCTGCAAGGCGCCCTGAGTCCGATCAAGCCTGGCCAACTCCCGGCTTGAAACCGGGACGCTTCTGTGCTTCACTTCCTGAGGACGTGCGCCATGGCTGGCGCACGCCCCAGCCATGGCCTCGATCGGATCGTCCACCTCTGCCGCTGCCGCCCCTCCACTGCCGGCCGCCACCAGCCGCGGCAAGGCAGCGGCGCGCACCGAGTTGAGCCCCGAGCAGCAGCGCCAAGTGGCCGCCCTGAAGGCCACCGACCTGCGCGTGCGCAACCATGAACAAGCCCACATCTCGGCCGGGCAGGGGGTGGTCACCAGCGGCGCCCAGTACACCTACACCACCGGCCCCGACGGCGTGCGCTACGCGGTGGCGGGCGAGGTGGGCATCGACACCTCGCGCGAGCAAAAGCCCGAGGCCAACATCGACAAAGGCCAGCGCATCCAGTCAGCCGCCCTGGCCCCGGCCGACCCCAGCCCGCAGGACCGCCGCGTGGCCGCCGTGGGCGCCGAATTGGTGGCCGACGGCCAGAGCGAGCTCAACGCTCAGCGCCACCAGCAGGCCACAGAACGCACCAGCCCACAGGCCCGGCAAGGCACGGCCGCCTACCGCTCGGTAAACTCCGGTTCGGACACCGACACCCGCCTCAGCCTGTTCGCCTGAACCGCCCATCGGCCGGCCGACGTGCCCAACCCCTGCATCCTTCACCGGAGTTTTCATGTCCCGTCTGCAGCTTTATTTCGCCCCAGGCACCTGCGCCCTGGCCGTCCACATCGCCCTGACCGAAGCCCAGGCCGGCCACGAGCTGGTTCGCGTCAACTTTGCCGAAGCCCAGCAACGCACGCCCGAGTACCTGGCCGTCAACCCCAAGGGGCGCGTGCCCGCCCTGGTCACCGAACAGGGCGTGCTGACCGAAACCCCCGCTTTGCTGCTGTACGTGGCCCAGCGCTTTCCTGAGGCCGGCCTGGCCCCGCTGGACAACCCCTTCCTGCTGGCCCGCATGCAGGAGGTGAACAGCTACCTGTGCTCGACCGTGCACATCAACCACGCCCACCGGCCGCGCGCCTCGCGTTGGGCCGACGAGCCCGAAGCCATTGCGGCCATGCAGCGCAAGGTGGCGGCCAACATGACCGAGAACTTCCAGCTGATCGAAAAGCACTACCTGCAAGGCCCCTGGGTGCTGGGCGACACCTACTCGGTGGCCGATGCCTACCTGTACACCATCTCCACCTGGCTGGCCAGCGACGGTGTTGACGTGGCGCAGTTCCCCCAGGTGGTGGCCCACCGCGAACGCCTGCTGCAGCGCCCGGGCGTGCAACAGGCCCTGGCCTCGGGCGCTTGATGGGCCCCAAGCAGCGGGGTCCCCTGCAGGCGGCCCACACGATGCAATCCGAGCGCGGCGAGGTGCCTGGCCATGCTTGAGGTCCCTGAGCCGGCCTCGGTCAACCGCTGGCTGCTGCTGGGCACGGCCATCGTGGCCGAGGTGATCGGCACCAGCTTCATGAAGTCGTCCGAGGGCTTCACCCGCCTGGGGCCTTCGCTGGCCGTGGTGCTGGGCTACGGTCTGGCCTTCTACCTGCTCTCGCTCACGCTCAAGGTGATGCCGGTGGGTGTGGCCTATGCAGTGTGGTCAGGCGTGGGCATCGCACTCATCACCGTGATCGCATGGGCCGTACATGGCCAGCAGTTGAACGGCCCCAGCCTGCTCGGCCTGGGCCTGATCATGGCCGGTGTGGTCGTGCTGCAGCTTTACGCAGACTGAATCGTCCGCCGCAAAAAGGCCCTGTGGCGCCACGTCAAGGCTGCAGTGGCCGGCAAGCCATTGAACCGCAGCCCAAACTGGCCTGCCCGCCAGGAGCCCTCCTGCTCACTCTCGACCCTTGGACTTGCCAAACATCAGCACGCCTTTGCCCAAAAAATAATTGAGGGGAACCATCATGGCGGTGACCTCAAGCGGCGCCCAAACGCGGCTCTGATGAAAGACCTCGACGAGAGTGGACAACAGCGGTGCCGACAAGGCATATTGAACCAGATAGATCCAAGGATAGGAAAATGCACCCCGCCATGAGAGCCCAACCCTGAAGACCCACAGAGCATTCAAAGAATACGATATCAAGATACCTGAGACATAGGCCACGGCAAAGGCAACTTGATAATGCATCCAGTTCTTGAGCGCCAAATAAATAAGCCATGACAGACCTGTATTGGCGACTCCGCTCAAGATAAAGCGAACGACACGACCCAACCCCTCTCGCCAGGAAGCCTTCATCGGGCACCCGTGTGGGAAGTCAGTGTCATGAACTCTGTGTAATCTCTGACATAATCTGCTGGATCATAGGAATGTGATGCGAAGACCAGCAAGATTGCATCTTGCGAGTATTTGTATTGAGTGCCCCAAACCATGGGGGGCAGATACAGACCTGCGGCTGGATTGTCCAGCAAGACCTCCATGCGCTGTTGACCATCATCCACCATGACCGAACAACGGCCTTTCACACAGATGAGAAACTGATGGCACTCTCGGTGCGCATGCTCACCTCTGGTCTTTTCACTTGGCACATTGAAAACCAGGAAATAGCGCTTCGGAGCAAATGGAATTTGCGACTCAAAATCACCCACGGACAAATCACCACGCATATCCTTGACCAATCTCAGATGATGCATGGTGACGCCGCGTACCGCCAAAGGATAGGAAGCTGGCTCTTCTTTCGAATCTGAACCAGAAAATCTCGGAGTCGACAAAACCTGCTCTACGCCATCACGGACAGGTGTCTGGCTGTTTGAGTAACCCGTAATCCGCGCTGGATTCCCCATCACAATGGCATTCGGAGGAACCGACTTGGTCACCACTGCACCGGCCCCGACCATGGCTCCTTGGCCGATCACAATCCCGGGCAGGAGACTGGCGCCAGCACCGATCGAAGCGCCTCTTTCAATGATTGTTTTTAGAAATTTCTCAGGTTGCTGACGGGAGCGGGGAAATTTGTCATTTGAAAAGCTGACATTGGGGCCGATGAAGACATCGTTCGCCACACGCACCCCATCCCACAATTGAACACCTGATTTGACAGTAACACGATGCCCCAACTCGACGTCATTCTCTATGAAACAATGCGAGCAAATGTTGCAATCCTCTCCGACCACAGCCCCTGGCAATACCACCACATACTGCCAAA
This sequence comes from Curvibacter sp. GW821-FHT01G03, assembly GCF_059422285.1. NCBI lineage: Bacteria > Pseudomonadati > Pseudomonadota > Betaproteobacteria > Burkholderiales > Comamonadaceae > Curvibacter > Curvibacter sp. GW821-FHT01G03. The sequence continues at coordinate 98,055 of NZ_JBWKWP010000020.1, read as the reverse complement.
CGCGGGTCCTCGCTCCTATTTTTAAAGATTGAACATCGGCTGCTGGGTGTATCGTAGGCATATTTATTTTATGGATGATGGGTCGACCTGGATTTCATTGGAATCAGAGGTCATTTTTAAATTTTCTGGCCACGATCGACAGCGGCCTCTGCTTTGTGTTCTCATAGGCCCGCCACGCATAATTACCGACAACGCCAATTCCCAGAAGATTGAGTCCTCCTAGAAAGAGCACGGCCAGCATCGTTGCAGCATAGCCTGGTACTGGAATCAGTCCGAAGATCTTGGCCACCACAACCAAGACACTGAGCAGCAATGAAACAACAACCCCCACACACCCAAGGCGGATCAACAGCCTGATGGGATAGTCAGTGAAAGCAAAAACGCTGTCCAGCATGTACTCAGCCTTTTTACGGAAACTCCAGGCTGATTGACCATGCACGCGTTCTTTCCGCTCATAGCCAACCAGTTCACGTCGAAAACCGAGCCAGAATATCAATGCAATCAGTGAAGACCGAGACTCCTCCAGCTTGAGGAGCTGCTCTCTGAAGTCATGGTTACAGCCAAAAATATCGACTCCGCCTGGTGGCATTTCCGGCACGATCCAGCGTCGATACAAGGCCCAGAACAGGCCAGATGTCATGCGACTCAGCAAGGGGTCTTTGCGGGACACGCGGGTGCCCAGAGCCACATCGCAGACGTCCCGCTCCAGCAGATCGAAGAAATCAAGCAGCAATTGCGGCGGTTCCTGGAGATCGGCCGCCATGACGCCAAAGTACGCCCCTCGTGCGGCTGCCAAGCCCGTTCGGATGGCCGCAAAGGAGCCGAAATTCCGCGAGTGGACCAGCAACTGGGCTGCAAAAGTGAAGCGAGGCAAGGCCTCCCGCACTCGTTCGAAACTGCGATCAGGACTGCCGTCGATGACAAACACGGCTTCCAACAAACCATTCAAGGACGTGTTCAGATGCGACAGGACCTCAAACAGATCCGGCAGGGATTCCTCATTACCGTAGATCGGTATCACCACTGAATATTTCATGGTCGCCAACTGTTGACGGACTCCACAACATGGGCCAAGTCCTGCTCCGTCATTTCCGGATAGCAAGGAAGGGTCAGAACCTGGCTTGCCAGCAGATCAGTGCAGGGCAAGTCCCTGTCTGCGTACCCCGTCAGAACGGGTTGCCGATGATCGGGAATCGGATAATGCACGTCCGTCGCCACGCCCCGCTCAAGCAGATGCGCCGCCAGGGATGCCCGCGCCTCAACGCGAATCACAAAAAGGTGCATCACATGGTTTTCGTCCAGGTCTGTCGGCACCTCGACCAGGGGATGGACCAGGCCACGGATATAGCCATGAGCCAGATGACGGCGACGAGCGTTGTCTTGGTCCAGAAAGGGTAGGAAAACCCTCAAATATGCGGACTGCAGTTCATCCAGGCGACTGTTGCGACCGCCTGGATAGGTGACCTTGTACTTCTGGCTCCAACCATACTGGCGCAATTGACCCAGGGCCTGCGCTGTCTTCGGATCACGGCAAACCACGGCGCCACCGTCTCCCAACCCACCCAGATTCTTGGTGGGGTAGAAACTGAAGCAGGCGGCATCGCCAAAAGCCCCCACACGGCGCCCTGCAACCCTTGCGCCATGTGCCTGGGCACAGTCCTCGATCAGGGGCACGCCACGGTCTGCGCAGAGCTTGGCCATCACATCGATACCAGGCACCGCGCGACCGTACAAGTGAGTGACAACAACGGCCTGGACCCCTGCCTCAAGCGCCTTTTGAACTTCAGCAACCGACACACACTGGGTGGACAAGTCGACATCCATGAAAAAGGGCGTCGCACCCAGATGCAAGAGACTGCCGCAGGTGTACATGCCGGCATTGGCAACGGTGGCCACGACATCGCCAGCCGCCACCCCAAGCGCACGCAGGGCCAGTTCAATGGCATCGCTGCCGTTACCCACACCGACTGCAAAATCGACACCGACAAAAGCAGAGAATTCTTTTTCAAACGCCGCGGTCTCGGGCCCCAACACCAGCCACCCGCTGTCCAGGACACGTTGAGTGGCCTGCTCAAGAGATGTTTGATATCGACTCAATCGGGCAGATATATTATTAATCGACTGCATAAATCAACATATGGAACGGCCTCAATTAAAAATGCGATCAGACATCAATAATTATTAATCATGAGGCAATCAATCCGGGATCAAGAGCTTGCAACGCAGATCAACGTCACCCAACGAGACGGATGGATTCAATGAGTCAAAATCAATGCGTAATGAATGACCAAATCCGACTTGACTTTCCAAAATGAAGTTCATCCACTCGGAATGATCACCCGTATCATCCTGCAGTTGCTTCGTAGCAGAGTGCTCGATCTGAAAAAAATCTTGCCCATCGGCCGTATAAAAAACACCTACCATCGCCTTTTGAAGACCTTGATTTCTAATACCAAGCTCAAGAATCCTACAAGCTCTTGCAGGAATATTTCCAGGTATATTTAAAAATAGTTGAGCCTTTTCTCCAGTGACAAAACCACCCACCACATCATGCGGAAGATTGGTTGTTCGAAGCCAGACAAACTGTGATGAGGCCTTGTCGCGAGAATACCTAAGCCAACTAGCCGGGAAATCCGCCTTCTCAGGCAAAGGCAGAACTGGAACCGACTGAACGAATGACGACTGCAACTTGCGAGCATATGCGTACGCCCTTGACAAATCAGCAATGAAATTAACCTGCGGACATTTCAGAGGACGCCCTTCCTGAAGTTTTTTAACCAAGCAATCGCGAAGCTCCAATTGAAAAGAGCTGGTCTCTTGAAAGTATTGATTGTGCTTATAAACACCAGAATTAATTGCATGGAGCACTAGCAAAGAAGCAACAATTAAAACCAATCTCCGCAGATTTTCCAGCCTCACGAACCGACAACTCTGAATCGCGAAGCAAACGCATGCCAAACACCACGGCCACCACAAGGTGACCCAAAAATAATGAAATCGAAGCATGCCAAACTCGAAGACCTTGAGGGGGGTATTAATATCAGGAGACCGCCAGTTAGTGCGCCCTGCAGCCACCATCATCAAGTAAACGAGGACTCCAAAAAACAAAGTCCCAACGATAGTCAGCAATTGAATTGACTTGTCGTCTGAAGATTCTTTAACAAGAAAGCGCCCGGCGGCCCAGCAGATCGAGAGGAAAACTCCACCTCCTACAAAAATAGCGATCAGCATGGAAGCCCCCCCCTGAGGCAACATCAAGGCACGAGCCAGTTTCCCAAGGAGGTAGCACCAAAAATCCATTTCCGTTGGCCATGCCATGACCACAGGGTGGGGATTTACGCCATTTCGAGGAAGCAGCGCCCAATAGCAGTGCGCATACGCCGCAATTGACCCGATCAATGTAAGACTCACCCCAGCCCGCCGTAACGGGACGCCCGCTTGATCATTTTTTTTACGCAAGACCCAAGAGAAGCAGAGAAAAAAAACACCTGTCGTCAACGAAGCAAATGCACCGGATATATACGTCAGGCTGGCCAAAAGCGCGAGAATTAAGACGAGTGGCTGACGAAGACGATCACGCATGGAATTCGCCAGCACCAAGCGAATTATTCCCAAAATAAAAATCAAAGGAAGTGCTTGGTGATACGCCATGTTCTGCGCGCCCCAATACGATCCAGGCTGCAGCATGTAGAGTGTCAAGGAAAAGCAGGCAGCACATAACACAAAGTCGCTCAGAACTCTGCGCAGGAGAGTCCACTGCAGACAAAGCAAAGCTCCCATGACGACCGAATAGGTTATGGTTTGGTAGGCAATTGAATTGCCGCGCAAAAAAATTTGCGCGAGATCGTCCAAAAAATAACCCAAAGGAGCCAGCGTCCCCCCAGCGGCAGCAAACAATCTAGAAGAACTGAATGAGCCTATATTTTCGGCGTTGAAAATTCTCCAGTCATCATAATATGGTAAATCAATCCCATTAATCAACCACGATATCAAACTCGAAAAATAGCCAATAACAGGCAGGACACACAGAACCACACCTACTATCACACCAATATTTAACTGTGACGTAACTCGACCCGACCGAGGATCGACTTGATCATGCAGCATCATTTCAGTACACCAACAAAAGATTGGCGTAACCGCAACAGCCCCTCACGGTACTGTGAAGTGCTCACATCGGGCCGGGAGACCTTCAGAAGCCCCCAGAAAAAGATGACGACTCCGATCATTTATTACCTCACAATCGACTTTGAAATGAGATGGGCGTCACAAGCAAAACCGCCGAGCACGCAAAAACTCCGAGAGAACCCTGCGGCCACTGTCATCCATCAATAGCGGGACGCCATTCCCGGATGATCTCAAAACCAATATTTATGCAGTTTGTTATAAATTTCTGCGCTGAACAGTTTAACGCGAATGCGTTGAAACGTTATTCAAAGGAAGTAACCAGCGTAAGCCATGGAAAATTACGCCTCACGAGCGAGAAACGCGCTCCAGACAATCGTCACAAAATTGATCCGGAGAATCGACACTCGGCCTACGCCGATCAGGAATCGGGTGACCCGTTCGCTGGCTATGGAGCAGTTGCGCAGCCTCGCTCCGACTGGATGACTTCGAAGGATTGATGGATTGGTACCGGTCTGGCCGAAGGGTCTACTTCAGGCCAAGAAGATCATCCATGGGCGCTGTTAAACCTAAACAGGCACCGAAGTGACTCAAAGGTGTAGCCTCAGCCGTTGTCCACGGCCATGGCCATGGCCACCCGGGGCGCTACTGCGCACATCAGTTCGTAACCCACGGTGCCGGCGGCGTGGGCCACCTCGTCGATGGGCAGCACGGCGCCCTTGGACGAACGGCCCCACAGCGTGACCTCGCTGCCGAAGCCGAAGGGCACGCCGGCCTGTTCCAGCGGCGTGAGGTCGAGCATCAGCATGTCCATGCTGACACGGCCCACCAGGCGGGTGCGCACGCCATTCACCAGAATGGGGGTGCCGGTGTCGGCATGGCGTGGGTAGCCGTCGGCGTAACCGCAGGCGGCGATGCCCACGCGCATGGGCACCTCGGCCTGGAAGCGCGAGCCATAGCCCACGGTGGCGCCCGGCGCCAGCGTCTGCACGGCCAGCAGGCGGGTGTTCAGGCTCATGGTGGGCTGCAAGCCCCAGTGGGCGGCGCTGTGCTCCGGAAAATCAGGCGCGCTGCCATACAGCACGATGCCGGGGCGCGCCCAGTCACTTTTGACGCGGGGCTGCACACTGTGGCGCAACGTGGCCGCACTGTTGGCCAGGCTGCGTTCACCGGGCAGGTCGGCGGTGGCCGCCAGGAAGGCCTCTTCCTGGTGGGCGATGCCGCGCGGGCCGTCGGCGTCACTGAAGTGGGTCATCAGCGAAATCTCGTCCACCTGGGGCAAGGCATTGAGCCGGGTCCAGGCCGAACGGTAGCGCTCGGGGGTGAAACCCAGGCGGTTCATGCCGGAGTTCATCTTCAGGAACACCCGGTGCGGCACCTGGGTCTTGTGAGCGGCCAGCATGTCGATCTGCTCGTCGCAGTGCACCGCATGCCACAGATCCAGGCGCGAGCACAGCTCCAGGTCGCGCGATTCAAACACCCCTTCCAGCAACAGAATGGGGCCACGCCAGCCCAGCCGGCGCACGCGCTCGGCTTCGGCGAGGTCCAGCAGGGCAAAGCCGTCGGCACCCCGCAGACCTTCGAAGGCCCGCTCGATGCCATGGCCGTAGGCATTGGCCTTGACCACCGCCCAGACCCGTGCGTCGGGCACGGAACGACGCACCTGCGCCAGATTTTGCTGCAGCGCAGCAGTATGAACGGTGGCCTGGATGGGACGCGGCATGACGGGAAGCTGAAGTCGAAGTAAGGGGATTTTGGCATTTCAGCCCGGGGGGCGCGTGATATAACCGTTTGCCTTTTTGAGGCCTCGTTCAACATTACAAAAGTATCAGTTTTGCTGATGCACGAATCAGCCACTCCATGAAGCGCGGTTTCTACACCATCATGTCGGCGCAGTTTTTCAGCTCGCTGGCCGACAACGCCATATTCGTGGCCGCGGTTGAACTGCTCAAAAGCGAAGGCGCCCCCGAGTGGCAGCGCGCGGCCCTGGTGCCCATGTTCGCCCTGTTCTACGTGATCCTGGCGCCCTTTGTGGGGGCCTTTGCCGACGCCCAGCCCAAGGGCAAGGTGATGTTCATCAGCAATGCGATCAAGGTGCTGGGCTGTCTGCTGATGCTGTTCGGCACCCACCCCCTGATGGCCTACGCCGTGATCGGCCTGGGCGCGGCGGCCTACTCGCCGGCCAAGTACGGGATCCTCACCGAACTGCTGCCGGCCTCGCAACTGGTCAAGGCCAATGGCTGGATCGAGGGGCTGACCATCGCCTCCATCATCCTGGGCGTGCTGGTGGGGGGGCAACTGGTGGGGCATTCGGTGTCGGGCCTGTTGCTGTCGTTTGACTTCCCGGTGTTCGACACCGGGGTCGATACCCCGCCCGAGGCCGCCATCTTCGTGCTGATCTTTGTCTACGCACTGGCCGCCTGGTTCAACACCCGCATCCCGCACACCGGCGTCACCATGCGCTCCTTGCGCCAGAACCCCGAGCAGAGCGTGCTGCGCAATGCCCTGAACCTGGTGCCCGATTTCTGGACCTGCAACTCGCGCCTGTGGCACGACCGGTTGGGCCAGATCTCGCTCTCCACCACCACCTTGTTCTGGGGCGTCAGTGGCAACCTGCGCTACATCGTGCTGGCCTGGAGTGCGGCCGCACTGGGCTACAGCACCACCCAGGCCTCGTCCCTGGTCGGGGTGGTGGCCATCGGCACGGCCGTGGGTGCCGTGGTGGCCTCGATGCGCATGCGCCTGGAGCACGCCACCCGCGTCATGCCCCTGGGGATTGCCATGGGCGTGCTGGTGGTGCTGATGAATTACATCGACAACGTCTGGCTGGCCGCGCCCTTCCTGATCCTGCTGGGGGGCCTGGGTGGCTTCCTGGTGGTGCCAATGAACGCGCTGCTGCAACACCGTGGGCACAACCTGATGGGCGCAGGCCGCTCGATTGCGGTGCAGAACTTCAACGAACAGGCCTGCATCCTGGCCCTGGGCGCTTTCTACAGCCTGTCCACCAAGTTCGGCCTGTCGGCTTTCGGCGCGATCACGGCCTTCGGCCTGGTGGTGGCGGTGGCCATGTGGCTGATCAAGCGCTGGCACCAGCACAACTGCGTGCAGCACGCCGACGAGCTCAAGGCGCTGATCACGCTGGCGCGCAACGACCAAGGGCATTGAGGTTTCGATCCAGGAGGGCGCTCACCTGGGTGCTCACCTGAGTGGTCACCTGGCCGGTGTATAACCCGCCTCAGCGCCTCAACAGCGGGAGCCCCCCCATGCCCAAGAACGCCGCCTTCACCCTGAAGCTGGAGCCCGCACTGCGTGACGCCTTCCTGGCGGCAGCCCAGGCGCACGGTCAGCCGGCCGAGCAGATCCTGCAAGACCTGGTCCGCGGTTTTGTGCAGCGCCAGCATCAGGCACACGACTACGCCACGTTTCTGCACGACAAGGTTGCCACTGCGCGTGAGCAGGTGCGCGCGGGCCGGTACCACGCGGCGGGCGAGGTAGACGCCCGGTTTGCAGCCCGGCACCCGGCCTTGCTGGCCCAGGCGGGGCGGGCTGTCACATGAGGGTCTTCTGGGCCTCGGCCGCCGAGCAGGACCGCAGCGACATCTTCGACTACACCCGCCAGGGCAACCCGCTGGCCGCCATCCAGATGGACCACCTCTTCGCCGAATGGGCGGCTCGCCTGGCCGGGCACCCCTTGCTGGGCCAGGCCGGCCTGATCCCGGGTACGCGTGAACTGATTCCCCACGAAAACTACCGCCTCGTCTACGAGGTACAGAGTGACACGGTGTGGATTCTGGCCCTGGTGCAAACGGCCCGCACCTGGCCATGACCCAGCCCACCTCATGAACCGACCTGCCCTGCACAGCCCCCCGAATCACGCCTCACTGCAAGCCTTGCCCTGTGTGCTGGCCCTGATGTTCAACGCCTTCGTCTGGGGCGTGTCATGGTGGCCACTGCGCCAACTGGAGCAGGCCGGCCTGCACCCGCTGTGGGCCACCGCGCTGATCTACCTGCTGTCGCTGAGCGTCACCCTGCTGCTGCGCCCCGGGGCGCTGGGTGGCCTGCTGCGGCACCGCGGGCTGTGGCTGTTGTCGCTGGGCGCGGGCATGACCAATGTGTGCTTCAACTGGGCCGTGACGGTGGGCGATGTGGTGCGCGTGGTGCTGCTGTTCTACCTGATGCCCGTGTGGTCCACCCTGCTGGCGTGGTGGCTGCTGGGTGAGCGGCCGCGCCTGGTCTCGCTGCTGCGCATGGCCCTGGCCCTGGCCGGGGTGGCGGTGGTGCTGAAAGCGCCGGGCGTGGATTGGCCGGTGCCCGAGTCCATGGCCGATTGGCTGGCCCTGGGCGGCGGTGCCAGCTTCGCCTTGACCAATGTGTTGCTCAAGCGTTTCAGCAACGCCCCGGCCGAGTCCCGGGTGCTGGCCATGTTCGGCGGTGGCTCGGTGTTGTCGTGCGCCACGGCGGCGCTGGGGGTGGTCCAGGGCCACATCAGCCCCCTGCCTGCGGCCGCACCCGGCTGGCTGCTGCTGGCCGCCGGGCTGAGCCTGGCCTACCTGCTGGGCAATGTGGCTTTGCAATACGGCGCCTCGCGCCTGGCCGCCAGCACCACCTCGCTGGTGATGCTGTCGGAGGTGCTGTTTGCCAGCGCCTCCTCGGTGCTGCTGGGGGCGGCCGAGCTGCCGCTGCGGGTGTGGCTGGGGGGTGCACTGATCGTGGCCGCTGCCGCCTGGCAGGCGCTGGCACCCAGCACCCCCGGCGAAGGCGCCGCGCATTGATGGCGATACGGAATGTCGCACTTCTGACGGTGCGGCTGTTGGGCCCCCGCTAGCATGGCCCACCCCACCACCATCGATTGGATCCTTGCATGCCCAGCGTCTACGATTTCGAAGCCCAGCAGATCGACGGCCAGACCGTGCCCCTGAAGCAATTCGAGGGGCAGGTGCTGCTGATCGTGAACACCGCCAGCGCCTGTGGTTTCACGCCGCAGTTTGCGGGGCTGGAGGCGCTGAACCAGCGCTATGGCGGGCGCGGTCTGGTGGTGCTGGGCTTTCCATGCAACCAGTTCGGCCACCAGGACCCGGGCAGCGATGAGCAGATCGCCAGCTTCTGCCAGGTCAACTACGGCGTGAGCTTTCCGATGATGAGCAAGATCGAGGTGAACGGCCCCCACGCCCACGCCCTGTACCGCTGGCTCAGCGCCGAAGCCCCGGGTCTGCTGGGCAGCAAGATGATCAAGTGGAATTTCACCAAGTTCCTGGTGGGCCGGGATGGCCGGGTGATCCGTCGCTATGCGCCGCAGGATGCCCCGGCCAGGCTGGCCGGCGACATTGAGCAGGCGCTGGCCAGCTGATCTGGGGCCAGGTTCAGTGCCCCACAGGGCGCTGGAAGGCCCGCACGCCCATCATCACCCCGCCCATCAACAAGCCGATGCCGGTCCCGGTGAGCCAGCCAGGCCACTGGCCGCGGTGCAGGAAGCCGTAGGCCAGGGCGGACAGGGTTTCGAACACGATCAGTTGGCCCGTCAATGAGGTGGGCAGCAGCTTGCTGGCCCGGCTCCAGGCCAGGGTGCCAGCCCAGGAGGCGAACAGGCCCATGGCCAGCATCAGCCCCACAAAGAGGCCCGGCTGGGGCCCCAGGCCCATCCACCAGGTCTGCCCGGGCAGTCGGCCCTGCCACAGGCCCCAGGCCAGCCAGCCCAATGCCGCCAGTGGCAGCGTGGCCAGGCCTTGTGCGGTGGTCCAGGTGGTGGCCGACAGGCCCGGGTGCGCCTTGAGCCAGCGGGCATTGCGGATGGGGTACCAGGTCCAGGCGGCCACGGCCACCACAGTGAGGCCAGCGCCCAGCCCGTAGGCATGGCCTTCGCTACCGCCCAGGCGCGCCATCTCCGACTGGTTGACGCAGGCGATGCCCCCCACGATCAGGCCCAGCGAGGGCATCAGCCGGGCCCAAGGCAAGGAGCGGTCATGCCAGTTGGCACACACCGCGATCACCACCGGCAGGGTACCGATCAGCACGCTGGCCAGGGGCACGCCGGCCGCCTGGATGCCCGCCGAAAGAAACAGGTAGTACAGGATGTTTCCCACCCACGCGAGCTTGAATGCCTCCACCCAGTCGGCGCGGCGCAGGGCCGCCAGGCGACTGCGGTCAGGCCAGGCCAGCAGCAAGGCCACCACGCCGAAGGCGATGTAGCGCCCAAAGGCCAGCGCCGCCGGCGGGTAATCGGGCAACAGGGCGGGGGCCACAAAGACCAGGCCCCACATGAGGCCGGCGGCCAGGGCATAGGCCACGCCTCGGATCAGATCGGCAGTTGCCATGGGGAAATAGGCTGTCTCAGCAAAAGGTCGAAGCGGCGCAGTGTGCCCCAGGCACGGGCGCCGGTCTTGTACCGGATTGCGCTGCGGCCTCTCAGGAACGCAAATCCAGCTGGCGTTGGTAGGCGCCCGGGGTGATGCCGTAAAGGCGACGCATCAGCCGGTTCAGGTGGGGCTGATCCACCAGCCCGACGCTGGCGGCCACCTCGGCCGGCGCCACGCCCTGGGCCAGCAAGGCCTTGGCCCGGGCCCCACGGCGCGCCTGCAGGTAGACCTGCGGGGTATGGCGGGTGCTCTGCTGGAAGCGGCGCAGAAAATGAAAGGGTGACAGCCCCGCCACCCCGGCGAGCTCGTCCAGGCGCAAGGTCTGGTGCAGGTGGGCTTCCAGGTAGTCCTGCACGCGGGCCAGCGTGAGCGCCGACAACCCGGCCTGGCGAGGCGGCATGCCGGCAGCGCGGCCATGGCGACGCACCAGCTCATCGACCAGCACGGCCAGCTGACTGTCAAACGCCAGCGGCTGCCCGACACAGGCCCACAGGACATCCAGGGCCTGGGTCACCCGCTGCCCCAGCACCGGGTCATCCACCGCGGCTTGGGCAAAACGCTGCACCGGCTGGCCGCTGAGCTCGGCCAGCACGGCCGGCTCCAGGTAGACCATGCGATAGCGCCAGCCCTGGGCGGTATCGGCGCGCCCGGTGTGCAGCTCGTCGTCATCCATCAGCACCAGGGAGCCTGGGCCGGCCACGTGCTCACTGCCGCGGTAGCGAAAGCGCTCCACACCCCACTCGACCGCCCCGATGCCAAAAGCGTCGTGGGCATGAGGCGCAAAGACGTGGTCGACGATTTCGGCCCGGTACAGCTCCACCCCGGCCCGGTGCGGCACCCGCCGGTACAGGGCGCGATCGCGCGGCGAGTCAAAGGCCTGTGGCACGCCGCTGGGGCGCAACGGGGGCTCGGCGTCGGGCACAGGTGCGTTCAACAAGGCTCAGGACCGGCTGGGCTGGCGCCAGGCGTGCCGCTGCAGCGATTCGAGGGTCACGAACTGCAGCGCGCTTTCATGGGTGGCCTCCAGCACCACAGGTGGGGCCACGCCTGCCTCCAGCGCCTCGCGCCAGCGCAGCGCACACAGGCACCAGCGGTCGCCCGGTTGCAACCCGGCAAAGCGGTATTCAGGTCTCGGGGTGCTGAGGTCATTGCCCACACTGAGCGAAAAGGCCAGGAAGTCGGCCGTCACACGGGCACAGACCAAGTGGCTGCCGGCGTCGTCGGCGTCGGTCTGGCAACAGCCGTCTCGGAAGTAGCCGGTCAGGGGGTCGTAAGAGCAGGCCATCAGCTCGGTGCCCAGCACGTTTTTCGCAGGAGACAAGGTGGTCATGGGGAAACTGCGCCAAGGCGCCGGATTGTTGGGGGCGTGTTCAAGGTCTCAGCCCCCAGTGTGCGACAAGCTGGTTTGCACTTTGTGAAATGTGAACAAAAACCCCGCCTGGTCCACGTGCATCAGGCGCGCTCGCGGCGCCCCTGGCCCACCTCGCGCAACAGGTCGGCCAGGGTCTTGCCGGCCTCATCGCGAAAACGATCCTCCAGGCACTCCAGCTGGGTCATGCGGTCCAGCCGAAAGCTGCGGAAGGCCTGCCGGCTTTCACACCAGGCGGCCAGCGTCCAGACCTGTCCCCAGAAAAAACAGCCCAGCGGCCGCAGCGTGCGTTCGCTGTGCTCGCCCGACAGCGCGTGATAGCACAGCCGCACCTTGTGGCGCGACTGGGCCGCCTCGCGCAGGCGCTGCAGGTGCTGCTGAACCTGCGGGTCCTGCCCCAGGGTGGGGGCATAAACGGCCTGCGACTCGGCCGCCGCCCGCGCCCCTGCGGGCAGCACCGACAGGATCTTGCCCAGGGCCTGTTCGGCCTCGCGCGCCAGGGCCGGGTCGAACCAGGCCTGGGCCAGGCGCACGGCCGCCAGCAGAGCGCCGGCCTCGGCCTGGGTGAACATCAGGGGCGGCAGCTCGAAGCCAGCCCCCATGCGGTAGCCCACGCCAGCCTCGCCCTCGATGGGCACGCCCTGGTGCTGCAGGTCGGCCACATCGCGGTAGATGGTGCGCTCGGACACCTCCAGCCGCTCGGCCAGAAAGGCGGCCGTGCTGAGGCGACGACCGCGAATCAGCTGGACGATGTGAAACAAACGGTCGGCGCGGCGCATGGGCATTGGAACGGTTGGGTGGGGTCAGGTGGGCCGGCCCCGGATCGACGATGATGCCAGTTCATTCTTTGCCCGGAAGCCCGACGCCATGAAAACCGCCCTGATCGTGATTGATGTGCAACAAGCCCTGTGTGAGGGCGAAGGCGCCGTCTGGCAGGCCCCCGCGCTGATCGAACGCCTCAATGGCTTGACGACGCGGGCCCGGCAGGCCGGCGTGCCGGTGGTTTTTGTGCAGCATGAAAGCCCGGGCAGCCCCTTGGCGCACGGCTCGCGGGGCTGGCAGTTGGCCGACGGGCTGCAAGCCAGCACCCTGGACCTGCGGGTGCGCAAGACCACCCCGGACTCGTTCCTGAACACCGGGCTGAAGCTGCGCCTGGAGGCGCTGGGCATCCAGGCCCTGGTGCTGTGTGGCATGCACACCGAGTTCTGCGTGGACACCACGGCCCGGCGTGCGCTGGCCCTGGGCTACCCGGTGACGCTGCCGGCCGATGGCCATGGCTCGGCCGGCAATGCGGCCCTGAGCGCAGAGCAGGTGGTGGCGCACCACAACATCACCTTGAGCAACATCAGCAGTTTCGGGCCTCGGGTACAGATCGTGCCCTGTGCCGAGCTGAGTTTCGGGGCATGAGCCCCATCTCACGCCCGGCGACCCGCCTCAGGCCGGGCCAGCCACGCCCATGGCGTGGGCGATCAGCCCCATGTCGTGGGCACTGAGCTCGAACAGACCGAAGCGGAAGCGGGCGCCCCAGCGCTGGCGGTCTTCGACAAAGTCGAACCGGTCCAGCAGGGGGTGGATCGGTACCTCTCGGGCCACTGGCAGGTAATGCACGTCGCGCCGGAACGGCACGAAGCCACCGCCCATGTCGAAGGCATAGGGCTGGCCCGGCGCCACCCGGCCGATCGAGACCAGGCTTTGCAGCCGGTCGCTACCGCCCATGCGGGTGCTGGGCGAGTAATAGGCCACCCAGTCGCCGGGCTGCAGACGCGCCAGCGGGCCTCGCTTGCCGCGGCAGACCTGCATGAAGCCCTGCGGGGCGTGGTCGCGGCCGCGGCGGGCGTGCTCGGCGCAAGCCACGGCCATCCAGTGGCGCGGCACACGGTCGGGCAACAAGGGGGCATCCGGGAACAGGGGCATGGCGTGCATGGCGTGCCCCGGCTCAGCGCTGAGTGCTGTGCAGGCCCACCAGGTTGCCCTCGGTATCGTGCACATGGGCAATGAAGCCGATGCCGTGGGGCAGTTCGATGCAGGTGTCCAACACCTGACCACCCGCCGCGCCAACGCGGGCCACGGCCGCCGCCAGCGAGGGGCTGCAGTCCAGGTAAGGGCGCACGCCCGCATCGGGGGCCACGCGGCGCCCGGGGCCGGCCACCAGGCAACCGCCCGGGGCCGGCTTGTCGTGGCAGAACACGGCCATGGGGCCGCCGCCAAAATCTTCGCGGTGCATGGGGCGGGCCAGCACGGCCTCATAAAAGGCCTGGGCACGGTCCAGGTCGGCGCAGGGGATCTCGAACCAGGTGATCGCGTGGCGGGTGGAGGTGGCAGAAGAGGTGTTCATGGTCTTTTCCTTCAAGCAGGGTTGTGAAGGACGCCATGTTGCGGGGGGGCTGCTGACAACGGGGTGTCAGCAGCCTGCGGCGCGGGGCCGCAGAGGACAGAGATGCCCGACTCAGGCCGCGGGGGCTGCGGGCAGTTCAGACGCTTCGGGCGCGTCGTCAGCCACCTCGGCCGCAGCGGAGGCGGCAGCATCGGCCGCAGCGATCGCATCAGCCGCCATCTGCCGACGGCGCTGGGCGCGCTCCACGGTGCGGGCCGCGTCGCGCGGGTCGAACCCGTACATGTCGGCAAAGGCCTGCACGGTCTGGCCGCTGGCTTCGAAGGCGCGCAGGCGGGCTTCGTCGCGGGCGGCGGCTTCGGCGGCCTCGGCCAGGGCTTCGTCGAGCACGGCATTGGCGGCTTCGTCACGGCCGATCACGCGGGCCGCATAGGCCTCTGAGCTCAGGCCCGAGGCCTCGAAGGCCTGCACGATGCGCCGGCGCAGCTTGGGACGCAGGTCTTCGGCGCCCGGGCGCTGCTGGCGACGGCGGAATACCTCCAGCAAGGCATGGTGCACGTGCTCGGGGGCCATGGCTTCGACCGGCTGGCCATGCAGGTCATGGCGCTGCTGGCCTGCGGCCACCGCCGTCAGATAGCGGCTGGAGCGGGTGTGCAAAGCCAGGGCGGCCTTCAAGGCTTCGCGCTCGAACACCTCGGGGTGGGCGTCCTGCAGGTCCTGGAAGATGCCTCGCTTGAGCGGCAAGGGCTGCTCGCCAAACAGGGCCGGGTACAGGCCGGCGAGTTGATCGAGCACGGGGTGGCTGCGCGCCGGACGGGCAGGCTTGGACGACTGAGGGGCTGCCGCACCATGCTCAGCACGCTCGGCGCCAGGCTGGCGTTGCGGGCGGCGGCCACCTTCACGGCCTGGGTTGCGACCACCGTCACGTCCACCGTCACGACCCCGGTCACGGGCCGCTTGGGCGGCCGCTGGCTGGGCGGCAGCACCCTCACCGCCCTCGGGGCGCGAGCGCCCACGGCCACCGCGGCGGCCACGCCGCGCGCCGCGCTCAGGGGGGGCGCCGGCCTCGCCAGCGGGTTCCTGCGCGGTGACGGCACCGGTCGGAACTTCGGATGCGGCGGCCTGCGGCAACGCCGACGCGGCATCGGCCAGAGGAGGTACGCCAGCGGTTTCGGACACGGATTCAGTCATGGCAGAACGGATTTCGCAAAGGGACAAACCCGCCATCATGCCAGCACTCAGGCTTGCAGGGCCTCATCGAGCACCTCGACCCAGTGCTTGACCGGTGTTGCGGTACCGCTTTGCAGGTGGGTGATGCAACCGATGTTGGCGCTGACGATGACCTCTGGTTGCAGCGCTTCGAGATGCCCCACCTTGCGGTCGCGCAGCTCGTAGGCAATGTCGGGGTTGAGCACCGAGTAGGTGCCGGCCGAGCCGCAGCACAGGTGGGCCTCGTTGCGCGCCACCTGCACGGTGAAGCCCAGCTCGCCCAGATGGGTCTCCACGCCGCCACGCAGTTTCTGGCCGTGTTGCAGCGTGCAGGGCGGGTGGAAGGCCACCACCCCCTGCGGGGCGCTCTTCAGGCGCGATTTGAGCAAGGGCACCAGGTCGGGCAGCAGTTCGCTGAGGTCACGCGTCATCGAACTGACCAGGGCGGCCTTTTCGGCGTAGGCCGGGTCATCGCGCAGCAGGTGGCCGTAATCCTTGATGGTGGCACCGCATCCCGAGGCATTGATGACCAGGGCCTCGACCTGGCCACTGCTGAGCAGGGGCCACCAGGCGTCGATGTTGGCGCGCATCTGGCCCAGGCCACCGCTCTGGTCGTTGAGGTGAAACTTGACCGCCCCACAGCAGCCGGCCTGGGGTGCGGTGACGCACTCGATGCCCGCGGCATCCAGCACCCGGGCGGTGGCGCTGTTGATGTTGGGCGACAGGGCCGGTTGCACGCAGCCGGCCAGGGTGAGCACCTTGCGGGCATGGCTGGCGCTGGGCCAACGCCCCGCCGACTGGGGCAGCGGCACCTTGGCGCGCAGCGTGGGTGGCAGAGCGCCGCGCACCATCTGGCCCAGTTTGAGGGCGGGGGCAAACAGCGGCGAAGGCAGGCCCTCCTTCAGCAGCCAGCGCACGGCCTTCTCGGACGCCGGGCGGGGCACCTGCTCGTCCACGATCTGGCGCCCGATGTCCACCAGATGCCCGTATTGCACGCCGCTGGGGCAGGTGCTTTCGCAATTGCGGCACGTCAGGCAGCGGTCCAGGTGCATCTGGGTCTTGCGGGTGGGGGCCTCGCCCTCGAGCACCTGCTTGATCAGGTAGATGCGGCCACGCGGGCCATCGAGTTCATCGCCCAGCAGCTGGTAAGTGGGGCAGGTGGCGGTGCAGAAGCCGCAGTGCACACATTTGCGCAGAATGGCCTCGGCCTCGCGGCCGGCCGCGCTGTCCTGGTATTGGGGGGCGAGATGGGTTTGCATGGTGGGAGCGGTAAAGGAGCGTGTTCTTGGGCCGCAGGCGGCCGTTGGAGAGAGTCAGTCGGCGGCGGCCCGCTGTTCGACCAGGCGCCCCAGCCGACGCAGGTCACCCAGCAGCGGCGGCAGCGACAGGGACAACAGCAGCGTGGCCAAAGGCAGCACCCAGATGAAGCCGATGTGCTTGAAGCCGGCCGCCCCCACGATGCCGCCCACGGTGAACAGGCCCAGCAAGGAGGCAAACAGCTTGAGCCGGGCCGGGTTGGCACGCACCTGGGGGCCGGCCCCGGGCACGCTGCCGTTCCAATACAGCATCTTGCCCAGTTCGATGCCCAGATCGGTGACGATCCCGGTCATGTGGGTGGTACGGATCTGGGCCGAGGAGATCTTGGTCACCAGCGCGTTCTGCAAGCCCATGATGAAGGCCAGCAACAGCACGGTGAACGGCACGGCAAAGGGGGTCTGGCGATTGAAGGTGCTGCCGATCAGGCCGAACAGCAGCATCAAGATGGCCTCCAGCAGCAGGGGCAGCGCGTAACCGCTGCGCAAATGGTGCACCCGGCCCCAGTTGACCAGCACGGCCGTCAAGGCGGCCCCGGCCGTGAAGGACAGCAAGGCCCCACAGGCCGACGCCACCAGCAGCACATTGCCCAGCACCAGGTTGTCGGCCAGCATGGACACAAAGCCCGACATGTGTGAGGTGTACATGCCTACCACCAGAAACCCACCCGCGTTGATGGCGCCGGCATTGAAGGCCAGCAAAAAGCCCAGCATCCGGTTGGTGGCCGGGGTACGGTGCAGTCCGGTGAGGTGTCGCAGGCGGCGCATGGGGTGGCGGCGGGAAGGCTCGAGCCGGCTTACCAGCCGCGGTACAGCCGGCCATGGCCGAACACGCCGGCCGGGTCGAACTGCTGCTTGAGGCCGCGCTGGATGCGATCGAGTGCCGGCGACAGCGGGGTGAAGACGTCGAGTCCGGCGTCCGGCCCGCGAAAACGGGTGGCATGCCCGCCCACACTGACCGCGTGGTGACGCAGCCGTTTGGCCTGGTCCGAGGGCGCATGCAACCAGCGCTGCGCGCCGCCCCACTCGATCAGGGTGGGCCCCAGCTGCAAAGGCACGGCGGTGTCAGGCACGGCCAGGCGCCACAGGCTGAAATCGGCCTGGGGCTGGAAAAAGGGGTGGGTCTGCTCGCGCAGCGACTGCCAGAAGGCCTGCGCCGGCTCGGGCGCCAACAGCTCGCCGCCCAGGCGCTGGCAGGCGGCCTGGACCGCGGCCTGGGCGCCGCGCAAACGCAGGTGGAGCACACCGGCCAGCCAGCACGAGGCATTGACGGGCAGAGGCTGGCCGCCCCAGGCGTTCAGGCGGGTCAGTGCGGTGGGCTCGTCGAATTCAAAGCGCAGCGTGGCCTCGGCCACCGGCACCGGCAGCACCTTGAGCGAGACCGAGGTGATCAGCCCCAGCGTGCCCAGTGAGCCCGCCAGCAGGCGCGACACGTCATAGCCGGCCACGTTTTTCATGACCTGGCCGCCAAAGGTGAGGTGCTCGGCACGGCCATTGACCAGCTCCAGCCCCAGCACGTAGTCGCGGACATTGCCCACCGCGGCCCGCGCCGGTCCGGCCAGGCCCGCCGCCACCATGCCCCCCACGGTGGCACCGGGGCCGAAATGCGGTGGCTCAAAGGGCAGGCACTGGCCCTGAGCCGCCAGTGCGGCCTCCAGCTCGGCCAGGGGGGTGCCCGCACCGGCGGTGATCACCAGTTCGCTGGGTTCGTAGGCGCTGATGCCCGACAGGCTGCGGGTGTCCAGGACCTGGCCATGCAGGCTCTGGCCATAGAAATCCTTGGTGCCACCGCCGCGGATGCGCAGGGGCGTGGCAGCGGCGGCGGCGGCGCGAATGCGCTCGATGAGGGTTTGCAAGGCGGTCTCCATGGGCGCAAATGGTACGCCCAGGGCCCGGGAGGCGCGATAGGCAGCCACGTGATTTTTTTGAACGCCCTGCATGCAGAAAATTGAGCCAGGGCAAATTCCACCGACCAAGGCCGGTCCGGAGCGGGTCCGCAGGACGCCCCCGGGCGGGGTCGGGGCTCAGAGGCTGTTCACGCCTCCCACGGGCCGCGCGAGATCGTGAACTGGCTCTCAGCCCTCGGCGAAGAAATTCACCGGCAGGCCCGGCACGTCGACCCGGGCGGCCAGCACGCGGCCGTTATCAGGCCAGCGCTCGGCCTCGGCCTCCGGACGGCCGTTGGACGCCGTGGTGACATACAGGGTGCGGCCATCGTCGCCCCCGAAGCAGGGCATGGTGGGGCAGCGGGCGGGCAGTGGCACCTCGGCCAGCAGTTCGCCTGCGGGCGAGAACTTGAGCAGGCGGCCGCCTTCGAACTGAGCGCTCCAGTAGTTGCCCTCAACATCGACCGCCGCACCGTCGGGGCGGCCACCATAGCCTGCGGCGGCGGCCATGTCGTCGGAGCGGAAGCCTTCGGGCTTGGGGGGCAGTTGGGCGAACAGGCGATGTCGGCGCAAGGCCCCGCTGGTGGGGTCGAAGGTCCAGGCGTCGATGCGGTGGTCCTGGGTGTCGGCCCAGTACAAGGTGCGGCTGTCGGGCGACCAGGCCAGCCCGTTGGACACCACGTTGTTGATGGCGCGCAAGGCCAGCGTGGGCTTGCCCCCCTCGCGGGCGTCCACGCTGAACAGCTCGCCCAGGCGGCGGTCGCGGGGCTCATAGATGGTGCCGGCCCAAAAGCGGCCCTGCGGGTCGCAGCGGCCATCGTTGAAGCGGGTGGTACGCGGGTCATAACTGAAACCAGCGATGCGCTGCAAGGTGCCGCCCCAATCGCGGGCGCGGTAGACACCATCACGCAGCGCCAGCACCAGGCCGCCAGCGTGGGCCGGTGCCACGCACCCGGGCTCGCTGGGCAGGGCCCAGTGCTCGATGTGGCCAGTGAAGACGTTGCAGCGCAGCAGTTCACGCCCGGGGATATCGACCCAGTACAGCATCTGCTCGTGCGGGTGCCAGAACGGCGATTCTCCAAGTTTGCTGCGTTCGGGGCTGACGGCCTGCCAGTTCAGTTGCAGGGTGGTGCTCATGCGGGTTCTCCTTCGTCATGGCTGACTTCGATGCTCATCTGCAAGGTCAGCGACTCGCCTGGCGCCAGCGTGCGCACCCCCAGTTCGGCCGGGGTGCGGCCCTGCGCGTGCTGCAGGTTGATGGCGTTGTTGGCATGGCTGACCGGCTCAATGGCCACGCTGTCTCGTTGAGGCTGGGTGCACACCACCAGGTAGGCGGTGTTGCTGCGCACGCGCACCGTCATGACCGGATCGCGCAAGGTGGCCAGGCCACGCCAGCCCTCGAAACAGTGGTCCAGGTCCAGCAGTTTGGCATCGGCGTGCAGGCCCGTGGACGGGGTGCGGTGAGTGGGCAGCTTGTCGGGGCCCATTTCCCAGCGAGCGGTGGCTTCGAAGGCCAGGTGGGCACCGGCCCGCTTGACGAACCAGGGGTGCCAGCCCAGGCCTGCAGGTACGGGCTGGGGCGACTGGTTGGTCATGCTCAGCGTCAGCTCCAGGGTGTTGTCGCGCAGGCGCAGGGTCTGGGAGGCGTCAAAGGCAAAGGGCCAGGCGCCGTCGGCCGGGTGTTCGAAGGCCATGAGCAGGCTGTCAGGGCTTTGCTCCAGCACCTGCCAGGCGCGTTGCCAGCCCACGCCGTGAATGGCATGGGGCTCGGGCGCGTTGTTGTGCACCAGGGGGTGGCCGGTGCCTTGCCAGTGCAGCACGGAGTGGCCGATGCGGTTGGAATACGGCACCAGCGGGTAGCTGCCGGATTGCCGGGCCTGGGCCAGGCCCTCAGGCGGCGGCAGGCGCAGCACCGGCTCGCCGCGCCACCACAGGCCGGCCAGACAGCCCCCCAGGTCGGGGCGTACTGCGCAACGCAGTTCACCGCCTGCGGCGGTGTTGTCCAGGATCAGGGTGGGGGCATCGTGCATGGCATTCACCTTGGCGGCCGGGGCGGCGAAAAACGGAATCCCGGATTGTGCCCTCGGCCCGGAATGGCTCGCGCAAAAAAAGGGCCCGCCGAAGCGGGCCCAATATCCAAGGGAGACTCTCAATGAAAAAAACCTCGGAGGGGTCGCAGGGCAGCTACGGCCCCTCCGGCATGGCCTCAACGGTTGTAAGCCGTTTCGCCGTGCGAGGTGATGTCCAGACCTTCGCGCTCGTCTTCTTCGCTGACGCGCAGGCCAATGGTCAGGTCGACCACCTTGTAGGACACGAACGAGACCACGCCCGACCAGACCACGGTGACCAGGACGGCCTTGGTCTGGATCCAGACTTGGGAAGCGATGGAGTAGTCAGCAGCAGTGATGCCGGTGGCCGTGACCCAGTCAGCCACGAAGCCAGGGCCGCCCAGGGAAGGCGAGTTGAACACGCCGGTCAGGATGGCACCCAGGATACCGCCCACGCCGTGCACACCGAACACGTCCAGGGTGTCGTCAGCGCCGAGGATCTTCTTCAGACCGGTCACGCCCCACAGGCAGACAAAGCCAGCCAGCAGACCGATCACCAGTGCACCGCCGATACCGACGTTGCCGGCAGCCGGGGTGATGGCCACCAGGCCGGCGACGGCGCCAGAAGCAGCACCCAGCATCGAGGCCTTGCCCTTGTGCAGGGCTTCACCCACGGACCAGGACAGCACAGCGGCAGCAGTGGCGCCGAAGGTGTTGATGAAGGCCAGGGCGGCAAAACCGTTGGCTTCCAGAGCGGAGCCGGCGTTGAACCCGAACCAGCCCACCCACAGCAGCGAGGCGCCGACCATGGTCAGGGTCAGGCTGTGAGGCGCCATCGATTCCTTGCCGTAGCCGATGCGCTTGCCGACCATGAAGGCACCCACCAGGCCCGCCACAGCGGCGTTGATGTGCACCACGGTGCCGCCGGCGAAGTCCAGCGCGCCCCATTGCCAGATCATGCCGGCCTTGCCGTTCATGGCATCCACAACGTCCTTGCCGGTGTAAGCGTCCGGGCCCATCCAGAACCAGACCATGTGGGCGATCGGAGCGTAGCTGAAGGTGAACCACAGCACCATGAACATCAGCACGGCCGAGAACTTGATGCGTTCGGCAAAGGCGCCGACGATCAGCGTGCAGGTGATGCCGGCGAAGGTGGCCTGGAAGGCGGCAAACACGATTTCAGGAATCACGACACCCTTGCTGAAGGTGGCAGCGTTCACGAAAGTGCCTGCGGCGTTGTCCCAGATGCCCTTCATGAACAGCCGGTCAAAGCCGCCGATGAAGGAGCCCCCCTCGGTGAAGGCCAGGCTGTAGCCGTAGATGAACCACAGCACGACGATCAGCGAGAACGTGACCATCACCTGCATCAGCACGGACAGCATGTTCTTGCTGCGCACCAGGCCGCCGTAGAACAGGGCCAGGCCCGGCACGGTCATCAGGATGACCAGCAGGGTGGAGACCATCATCCAGGCGGTGTCGCCCTTGTTGGGAACCGGCTGCGGAGCAGCGGCAGCAGCAGCATCGGCCGGGGCGGCTGCGGCTGCGGCAGGTGCTGCGGCATCGGCCGGCTTGGCATCAGCGGCCTTGGCTTCGGCAGCAGGTGCTGCAGCAGCCGGTGCTTCAGCCGCGGGCGCGGCGGGAGTCTGAGCCAGCACGGCGCCGCCGGCAAACATCAGACTGAAACCCAGTGCAATCGTTGCGAATAGCTTTTTCATGGTTGTGACTTTCTTTCGGACGTGACCGAGGGCTCGTTTACAGGGCCTCTTTACCGGTCTCGCCGGTACGGATGCGGACCACCTGCTCGAGGTCGTACACAAAGATCTTCCCGTCGCCGATCTTGCCGGTGCGGGCTGCGGACTCCACGGCTTCGATGACGCGCTCGACCAGGTCGTCGGCCACCGCAGCTTCGATCTTCACCTTGGGCAGGAAGTCGACGACGTATTCGGCACCGCGGTAGAGCTCGGTATGGCCCTTCTGGCGACCGAAGCCCTTCACTTCCGTGACGGTGATGCCTTGCACACCCATCGCGGACAGGGCTTCACGCACCTCGTCCAGCTTGAAGGGTTTGATGATGGCGGTTACGAGTTTCATGCGTTCTCCTAGGGCCAGGGCCGCTGATCAGAAGTTGTACTTGACGCTGACGACGACACCGTCACGACCGAGGTTCTTGTTGGACGGGGACACGTAAGCGCCGCTCTTGGCGTCGGTACCGAGCACGGCGCCCGACACGACGAAACCATTGCCCAGGTCCTTGTTCAGGGTCAGGGCGTAATCGGTGTAGCTGTACAGGCCATTGTTCTTGACCAGTTGGCGGCCCACGTGAGGCACCAGGCTCAGGCCATTGCCCAGGTCGAAGGTGGCCGACACGTCGAGGTAGCCGCTGTTCTTGCTGTTGGGGGTACCGAACAGGTCGGACAGGCTGTGCGAATACTTGGCGGTGACCACGTTGTAGGTCAGGGCGCCGTAGATTTCATCGGTGTTGGCATTGGTGCCCGACACGTTCTTGTAGGTGTTGCCCACGTATTCGTAGCGCAGGTAGCCCACGTCGTAGGCCACGTCCTTGACCACTTCACCGCGGTAGCCGCCATACAGGTCGAGCTCGACCGGGCCCTTGGCGTTGACGCCGGCCACCGTGCCGCCGTCCTTGATCCACTTGATGGTGGAGGCCCAGGCACCCACGTAGAAGCCGCTGGTGTGGGTGAAATCGACGCCGCCTTGCACGGCCGGCAGGAAACGCGACTGCGAAATGCCGCGATAGCGGTATTCGGAGGCCAGGCTGGCGTTGAAGGCCAGCGTGTTTTCAGGCGCGGCAGCCGGAGCTTCGGCCGGTGCAGCAGTCTGGGCAAACGAAGACGAGGCAGCCAGGGTCAGAGCGGCCAGGATCATTGTTTTTTTGACGTCGAATTTCACGGAGTTCTCCTGTTAAAAAAAATCATCGGGTTGACGCTGCACTTATGCAGGTTGTGTGCCAACTTTTGCGGCTCTTTGCGCAAATCCCCGTTGCCGCCAGCGGAACGCCCTGGAAGTGGGCGGGTCTTTTTGTTTCAAAATTGTTAGAAGAGCACCTAATTGGTGCAATTACGTGCAGCCTACGCCGATCGGCCTCCCAATGCACTCTTCTGGTGACGAGATGAACAGGAGCGCATGAAAATGGGTCTTTCTTTGGTGCAAAGCCGGGTTTTGCTCGGTTTCGAGGCGCTGCCGGTGACCGTTGAGGTGCATCTGGCCAATGGCCTGCCCAGCTTCACCCTGGTGGGCCTGGCCGAAGTCGAAGTCAAGGAGGCGCGCGAGCGCGTGCGCTCGGCCCTGCAGAACTCGGGGCTGGAGTTTCCGCACAACAAGCGCATCACCGTCAATCTGGCGCCCGCCGACCTGCCCAAGGACTCCGGCCGCTTCGACCTGCCCATCGCCCTGGGCCTGCTGGCCGCCAGCGAGCAGATCGACCCGGCCCGGCTGGCCGGGCACGAGTTCGCGGGTGAACTGTCGCTGTCCGGCGAACTGCGCCCGGTCAGCGGCGCACTGGCCATGTGCCTGGCCCTGCACCGCCAAGGGGGCGAGCCCGTGCAACTGGTGCTGCCCCCCGGCAGTGCCGAAGAGGCCGCCCTGGTGCCCGACATGCCGGTCTGGCGCGCCAACCACCTGCTGGACGTGGTGCAGGCCTTTGCCTGGTCGTCCGGCGAAGGCCCGACCGCCGAGGCCGAAGCGGGCACCGGCCTGGTGCGGGTGCAGGCACCGGCGCGCAACCCGGCCTTCAGCGGGCCGGATCTCCGAGACGTTCGGGGCCAGGCCGCGGCCAAGCGGGCCCTGGAGATCGCCGCGGCCGGCCACCACAGCCTGCTGATGAGCGGCCCCCCAGGCTCTGGCAAATCCATGCTGGCCCAGCGCTTTGCCGGCCTGCTGCCCGACATGAGCCTGGACGAGGCCCTGGAAAGCGCGGCCGTGGCCAGCCTGGAGGGGCGCTTCAACATCAGTGACTGGGGCCGCAGGCCCACCCGGCAGCCGCACCACACGGCCAGCGCCGTGGCCCTGGTGGGGGGCGGATCACCGCCCCGCCCCGGCGAAATCTCGCTGGCCCACCATGGTGTGCTGTTCCTCGATGAAATGCCCGAATTTCCGCGCAGCGCCCTGGAGGCCCTGCGCGAGCCGCTGGAAACCGGTGAGATCACCATCTCGCGGGCCGGGCGGCGGGCCAACTTCCCGGCCCGCTTCCTATTACTGGGCGCCATGAACCCCTGCCCCTGTGGCTACCACGGCTCGACCCTGCGCGCCTGCCGCTGTTCGCCCGAGCAGATCGCACGCTACCAAGGCCGACTCAGCGGCCCCCTGCTCGACCGCATCGACCTGCACCTGGAAGTGACGGCCGTGCCGGCGCTGGAGTTGCTGCCCGGCGTGACCAACGCCGTGCCGCCCCTGCCCGCCACCGACAGCGCCGAACTGCGCGCCCGCGTGGCCCAGGCCCGGGCCCGCGCCCTGCGACGACAGGGCGGCCCCAACCGAGACCTGCAAGGCCAGGCGCTGGACACCCATCTGCAGCTGGGCGAGGGCGTGGCCGGCCTGCTGCAGGCCATGAGCCGCCAATGGGCCTGGTCGGCCCGCGGCGTGCACCGGGTGCTGCGCGTGGCCCGCAGCGTGGCCGACCTGGCCGATTCAGACACCGTGCTGGCCGAGCACCTGGCCGAAGCCGCGCAGTACCGGCCGCTGGTGGTGCGGCGCTGAGGCTCAGCGCCGCGCCGCCGGCAAATCGCTGTCGGTCAAGGTGCGCAGGAAAGCCACCAGATCGCGCACGTCCGCCTCGCTGAGGCGAGCCCGCCCGCCCGGGCCGGTGCCGAAGGGGGCCTCGGTGTTCACATTGGATTCGTAGCTGGCGGGCAGATCGTCATACTTTTTCACGCGACCGTCGCGGCCCCGCGGATACACGCGCTCAGGCCGGGCATCCCGATCGGCATAGAAGCGCACCGCATCCTCCAGCCGGTGGTAAGCCCCGTTGTGAAAGAACGCCTGGCGCACCGCCACGTTGCGCAGGCTGGGGGTCTTGAACAGACCACAGTACTCGGGGTGGTCCTTCAGATCGGTGCGCAAGGGGCCACACAGGCCCAGATCGAACCAGGCCGGATCGGCGTTGGCACGGATGGCGGGGTTGCGTGGCACGCCCAGGGCGATCAGGCCGTGGTCGGTGAACTCCGGAAACGCCCCACGCTTGACCGCACCCGGGTGGCACTGCAGGCAGTTGCCCTTGTTCTGGTCGTTGAAGACGGCCATGCCGCGCCGCTCGGCCGCATTGAGCTGGGCCTGGCCGCGCAAAAAGGCGTCGTAGCGGCTGTTGTAGGGGTAAAAATCGGCCGGGCTTTGCTGGAACACCTCCAGCGCCCAGAGCAGGCCCTTCCAGGCCTTGTCGGGCTGGCTCAGCACCTGGGGCCCGAAAGTGGTGCGAAAAGCGCCTGCACTCGGTGAAGCGGCCAAGCGAGCCACCACGTCCGCCGGGCTGCGGTTGGCCATCTCCAACGGTGACAACAAGGGCATCTCGGCCTGCTCATGCGCCGAATTGGCGCGCCCGTCCCAGGTGCGCCCCCCGGTGGGGCCCTGGTCGATGCTGTCGTTGCCGTCGCTGTCATTGAAGTGCTCGCTGAACGGGGGGGTGGCCTGCCGATAGCGCAGCGAGGGCACAGCACGCAAGCCCTGCAGGCGCCCGTCGGGGCCGCCCAACTGCACCGCCAGGGCGTTGGCCGGCCCATACGCGTGCTGCGGGCTGTGGCACGAGGCGCAGCTCATGCGGCCCGAGGCCGACAAGGCTGGCTCATTGAACAGGCGCCGCCCCAGCTCGGTCAGTTCGGCCGGATTGGGTTGGCGCTCGAAGCGGGTGGCATAGAAGGGCTGGGCTGGCTCCGACGGTGCGGCCCCAACCGTGCCCGCCAAGGCACACCAAGACAACACAGCAGCAGAAAAAGCAGAAGACAGACGGCTCACGGGCGACGCTTTCGACAACAGAGGTCGCCCTTGTACCGCCGCCCCGTGGCAATGCCGTGACAGCCAGACAGTCGGCTGTGGGCGGACACGAGGGCAGCCGCCCCATTGCAAAGACACGGTAAAGAAGGGCCGGATTCCGCGCATGTAAACGGTCTGTCACAGGCGCTCGGAACACTGAGCCGTCCATCTTTGTCACCCACCGGGATCACTCCACCATGAAAAACCGTCCCTCGCTGAAAGGCCTTGCCGTCTTTCCCTTGACCGTGCTGGCTGCACTGGCGCTGAGCGCCTGCGGCAGCGACAGCGTCGACACCACCACCGCCCTGCGCTCCAAGGTGAAGAACGTGGTCGTCATCTACGCCGAAAACCGCTCCTTCGACGGCTTGTATGGCAACTTCCCAGGTGCCAACGGCATCAGCAACCTGTACGACGCCAACGGCAAGCTGACCTCGGCCTACGTGCCGCAAAAAGACCGCAACGGCAACGTGCTGGCCACCCTGCCCCAGACCTGGGGCGGTGTGACGGCCGGCGGCGTGACCCCGGTGGTGACCCAGGCGCAAAGCGCTGGCCTGGCCAACGCGCCGTTCTCGATCGAAACCGCCTTCCAGGCCGCCTCGAACGCCGTGCTGACCACCGCCACGGTGACGCGCGACCTGTACCACCGCTTCTTCGAAAACCAGATGCAGATCAACGGCGGCGCCAACGACATGTTTGCCGCCTGGTCAGACGCCGGCGGCCTGACCATGGGCCGTTTCGACACCAGCGGTACCGCCATGTACAAGCTGGCCCAGCAATACGTGCTGGCCGACAACTTCTTCCAGGGCGCCTTCGGCGGCTCGTTCCTGAACCACCAGTACCTGGTGTGCGCCTGCGCCCCCGAGTACCCGAACGCCGACACCGCCACCGCCGCCCCCACCATCGCGGTGCTGAACAAGGACGCCAGCGGCAAGTACACCAGCACACTGACCACCAAGTCGACCAGCCCGGCCTCGGCCCTGGACGGCGCCCCCAGCTATGTGCTGAGCGGCAACATCACCCCCGCCAACTACTTTGGTGACGGCAAGTTCTACGCCGTGAACACCATGCAGCCGCCCTACCAGCCCAGCGGCAACGCCCCGGCCAACGTGACTGGCAGCAACGGCCTGTACGCCAACGCCACCAAGGCCACCACCCTGCCCGCGCAGACGGCCACGAACATCGGCGACCTGATGGATGCCAAGAACGTGACCTGGAAGTGGTACAGCGGCGCCTGGAACAGCGCCCTGGCCGACGGCGTGCAAGACCCCTCGGCCACCCGCTCGGTGATCTACGCCGGCAACAGTTTTGGTGTGGCCACCACCGCCAATGTGGACTTCCAGCCGCACCACCAGCCTTTCAACTACTACGCCAAGGCCGACCCGGTGACCGGCGCCGCCTACCGCACCAACCACCTGAAGGACTACAACGACCTGGTCGCCGATGCCGCCGCCGGCACCCTGCCCGCAGTGACCTTCTACAAGCCCGAAGGCCTGTACAACCAGCACCCCGGCTACGCCAATATCAAGGACGCCGACAGCAAGATCGCTGACCTGATCGCCAAGCTGCAGGCCAGCCCGCAGTGGAACAACATGGTGGTGGTCGTGACCTATGACGAGTTCGGCGGCACCTGGGACCACGTGGCCCCGCCCAAGGGCGACCTGATCGGCCCCGGCACCCGCATCCCGGCCCTGGTGATCTCGCCCCTGGCCAAGAAGGGCACCGTGGACCACACCCAGTACGACACCGCCTCGGTGCTGCGCCTGATCACCCGCACCTTCAGCCTGGACACCCTGCCCGGCCTGGCCTCGCGTGACGCCGCATTGAAGGCCAATGGTGCCTCCGTCATGGGCGACCTGACCAATGCGCTGCAGCTGAACTGATCGAGCATTTGAGCGGAGCATTTGGGCGCTGTCAGCGCCCAAGCCACAGGCCGGCCCCTCTGCCAGGGGGCCGGCTTTTTTATCAGCGCGTTGGCAAGCTGGCTGGGTCCACCATACCCGCCACGAAGAATGTCGCTTTGGCACTCATGATTGGCACCTCATCCACCATGACAATGGCGTTGGCAAAGGCCAGACGGGCACCGACCTTGACCACCGTGACACGCGCCTCCAACCAATCCCCGATCTTGGCGACCCCTACATAGTCCAGACCCAGGCTCACCGTGGTCAGCCGCATCGGCGGCGTCTGCGACAAAGCGGTCACGTAGCCCAGCGACACATCGGCCAGCGTGGCGAGCAGTCCCCCGTGCACGGTGCCTGAGGCGTTGGTGTGCTTTTCTTCGACGCGCAGGCCCAGCACCAAACCGTCCTTCACAGGTTTGAAGAAATAGGGCCCCGTGGCCTCCAGAAAGGGACTGGTGCGAAAGAGCGGCTGGAAGCTAGCGGGGGGGCTCGCCGTGCTCATGTGCGTTCCACCTTGGCAAGGGTCGCCAATGCGATGGCAACCAGCTTTCTGTCGCCCGCGCGCTCAGCAAACACTTCGGCCTGGGTCACCACCGTCCGTGACGATTCCTTGATGACTGAGCCGACACCGATCAGGCGATCACCGAGCGCAGGTGCCAGAAAGTTGAGCTTGTACTCCGAGGTGAGCACATCGCCTGCCACAGAGCCCGCGGCCCAGGCACAGGCGCTGTCCGCCACAAAGCCGATCACGGCACCATGCACAAAGCCGTGGTGCTGATTCACCCGGTCCGCCACAATGGGTATGACGAGCTCGACCCTGCCTGGTTCAATGGAAAGGACCTCGGCTTGCAGGCAGGTGGCAAAGGGCGTCTTCGCGATGATGGATTGCAAATAGGCCTTCATGGCATCGTGGTTCATGAGCAGTCTCCTGATGGGTTGAACAGTGAGTGCCGGAACGGCCGCTGCACTCGCATGCCCCCATGGGCCCAACAGAACGGCGGGTTCAGCACACCACAATTGAAGGCCCATGGAGTGCCCAGTCCTGTCCCCCACGCGGCAAGGCCGGGTCCGCTACGACCAACGCTGTCCAATGCTGATCGACGGGGCCTACCTGCCCCCTGACACCTAAGCCATCGACAAGGGCGGCATGCACCGCGACATCAAGGATGCGCAGCCCCCGCCCGCAGCCGCGCCAGCGCCCCCGGCAGATCCGCCCAGGCGGGCTGCCCCGGCGCATAGCGCTGACGCAGCCAGCCGACCAGTTCGACGATCTGGGTGTCGCTCAGGGCCTGGTCGAAGGCGGGCATGAAGCCCAACTCAGCGGTGGCAGGCTCGCGCACGCCGTGCAGCAGGGTGCGCAGCAGGTTGTCGGGGCGTTCGCTGTGCAGCTTGCTGCTCAACGCCAGGGGCACGTTGGCGCCCAGCAGGCGCGGGCCGTCGCCGTCGTGGTGGCAGGCGGCGCAGGCACCTTCGAACAGGCGTTGCACCCGCCCCGGGGCCGGGGCCTGGGCCGCGGCGGTGGCGACCTGACGCGCGGCGCGCTCAGGGGCGTCGGGCACGGCAGGGTTGAAGCTGGCCAGGTAGGTGGCCATGGCGCGGATGTCGCTGTCGGGCAGGGCCTGCAGCTCGCGCACCACCGGGGCCATGGGCCCCAGGGCAGCGCCATGCTGGGCACTGTGGCCGTGGCGCAGGTAGTCGTACAGGGCCTGGCCTGTCCAGGGCACGGGGGCGCGCGACAGGCCGGTGAGGGCCGGGGCCTCCCAGCCGTCGATCAGGGCACCTGACAGAAACGCCGCCCCGCCCTGCTCGGCCCCCAAGGCGTTGCGCGGGGTGTGGCAGGCGCCGCAGTGGCCCAGGCCCTGCACCAGGTAGGCGCCGCGGTTCCATTCGGGGCTCTGGCCGGGCTCGGGCTGCCAGGGGCTGGGGTCATGGTAGAGCGCGTTCCAGCCCGCCATGAGCCAACGCTGGTTGAACGGAAAGCGCATCTCGGGCGCCGGGGTTTCGGCCCGCACCGGGGGTTGCGACATCAGCCAGGCGTACAGCGCGGTGAGGTCGTCATCGCTCATCTTGGCGAAGGCGGTGTAGGGAAAGGCCGGGTACAGGTGATGGCCGTCGCGCGACAGGCCCTCGCGCATGGCGCGCTGGAAGGCACTGAAGGACCAGCGGCCCAGGCCGGTCTCGGGGTCGGGCGTGAGGTTGCTGGTGTAGAGGCGGCCGAAGGGCGTGTCCATGGCCCGCCCGCCCGCGTTGACGGCCCCGCCCGGCGCGGTGTGGCACACCGCGCAGTCGCCTGCCGCGGCCAGCAGCCGCCCTCGCTCCAGCGTGGCCGCGTTGTAGACCGAGGCCCCGCCTGTGCTCTGCACCGGTGCGATGGCCGGGCGCCAGCCCAGCACGCTCAGGCCCAGACCGACGCCCGCGGCCAGCAAGGCGCCGACGCGGGCCCAGGGGCGACGCTGGCGTGGCAGCACGGCACCAGGCGGCAGACCGGCGGGAGCTGGCAAGGCTGGAGGCAAGGCCTGCGGCGGCGCTTCTGCGCCTGCCCCGGGCCCGGCCGACGGCAAGGGGTTGAGCGCGGCACGCACCACCTCGGGCGTGAAGGGCGGCGCCCGAAAGCGCACGCCAGTGGCATCGAAGATGGCGTTGGCAATGGCCGCCGTGCCGGGCACCGACGACGATTCACCGGCCCCCAGCGGGGCTTCGCCGGGGCGCGGCATGTGGACGATCTCGACCACCGGCACTTCGCGGAAGCTCAGGATGGGGTAACTGCCCCAGTCGCGGCTGGCCAGCACCGGCGCAGCAGCCGCAGCCCCCTCGGTGCGCAGCGGGGTCTCGAACTGCAGTTGCTCTTTCAGGGCCCGGCTGGTGGTCTGCACCACGTTGCCATGCACCTGGCGTTCGATGCCCGCGGGGTTGACCATGAGTCCCGCATCGTGTCCCACCACCACCCGGCGCACATGCACCTCGCCGGTTTGGCGGTTCACGTCCACATCGGCCACCCAGGCCGCCCAGGCGGCGCCGAAGCCGGGCCACTGGCTGTGCACATAGCGCGCATAGGCAAAGCCCTGGCCGTGCAGCCAATCGGGCTGGGCCGGGTCGGCCTGCAGGCGGGGGCCGGTGCGGGGCTGCCAGCCGGCCTTCTGTGCCGTGGCCTGCACCAGTTCGATGGCACGCGGGTCGCTCAGGTGCTGCAGCCGGTAGGCCACCGGGTCGATGCCAGCAGCGGCGGCCAGTTCGTCGATGTAGCTTTCGTGGGCAAAGGAGTTGGGCAGGGCCGA
Source organism: Curvibacter sp. GW821-FHT01G03 (assembly GCF_059422285.1). NCBI lineage: Bacteria > Pseudomonadati > Pseudomonadota > Betaproteobacteria > Burkholderiales > Comamonadaceae > Curvibacter > Curvibacter sp. GW821-FHT01G03. The sequence continues at coordinate 66,262 of NZ_JBWKWP010000020.1, read as the reverse complement.
GACGCCGCGCAGCCATGAGGCACGGATCACGGGCGGCATGTCGTTCACCGCCACGCGCAGGTTGTCGTAGTCGTAGGGCGGGCGGGCCGTGCGGTCGCCCATCTCGTAGGCCTGGGCCGTGGGCTCGATGCGGCGGGTGAGCAGCAGCGCCAGCGTGGGCGCGCCGTTGCTGGGGTAAGAGGTCTCGAAGTCGTAGGCGGCCACCGAGCCGTCGGCATTCAGGCCGCCGCGCACCTGCATGAGTTGGGCCGTGCCCTTGGGCTCCCAGAGATGCTCCTGCTCGCGGGTGAGCTGCACGCGCACCGGGGCCCCCACGGCCCGCGACAGCAGGGCCGCATCGGCGGCCACGTCGTCGGCGCCGTTGCGGCCATAGCAGCCCGAGGCCTCCAGGCGAACCAGGTCGATGTCGACATCGGCCAGTTCCATCAGCCGGGCCAGGTCGGCACGCAGCACATGCGGGTTCTGGGTGCCGGCCCACACGGCCAGGCGCGGGCTGTGCCCCGCCGGCTGCCAATGGGCCACCGCACACGACGGCCCCAGCGAGGCATGCAGCTGGTAGGGCCAGACATAGGTGCGGTCCATGGGCTGGGCCGCGGCGGCCCGGGCGGTCTCGACATCGCCCTCGTCGACCAAGCGGCGCTGGGTGGCCGGGTTGTTGCGCAGCGCCTGCTGCACCGCCTCGGGGTGGCCCAGATCAGGCAGGCCGGGAAAGGGCTTCCAGCGCACACGCAGCTCGCGCAGGGCCTGCTCGGCGTGCTCCTCGCGCTCGGCCACCACGCCCACGAAATCGCGGATCACCACCACCGCCCGCAGGCCCGGGATGTGGGCTACCGAGGCCTCGTCCACCGACTCCAGCGTGTTGCCGATGAAGTCACCATGGTCGGCCCCGGCGTAGGGCGGACGGACGACCCGCCCATGCAGGATGCCGGGCAGGCGGAAGTCATGCACGAAATCACCCTGGCCCTGCACCTTGGCGGGGATGTCCACCCGGGGCACGGATTGGCCGACCAGGCGGTAGTCGGCGGCCGGCTTGGTGGGGGTGGCCGGGTCCAGCCGCAGCGAGGCCTGGCGGCCTTGCAGCAGCCGGCCCAGGGGCCAGGCCTCGGTGAGGCCGGGCCCTTGCAACAGACCGTCGCGCAGGGTGAGGGACTCGGGCTGGCAACCCGCTTGGGCCGCGGCCTCGGCCAGCAGCCAATGGCGGGCCTGGGCGGCGGCCTGGCGCAGTGGCTGGGCATGAATCTGCAAGGTGGCACTGGCGATGGTGGCGCCCTGGTTGGGCGCCCGCGTGGTGTCGCCCAGCACCATGTGCACGGCGGCCATGGGCAGGTCGAGTTCTTCGGCCACGATCTGCGCCAGGGCGGTGCCGATGCCGGTGCCCAGGTCAACGTGGCCATTGAGCGCGGTGACCGAGCCATCGTCCCACACGGCCAGCAGCAACTCGGGGCCTTCGGCGGGGTTGCTGGGCACGGACAGAGGTTGGCCTGGCGTGGGGGTGCGGGGCGGCGGCGGATCGCGCCAGACCAGCAGCACGCCCTGGGCGGCAAAGTAATCGGCGCGGTGCTGGGGGATCTCGGCGCGCCGGGTCACGGGCCGGGGCGGGGTCATGGGCAGTGTCATTCACCCACCCCAGCGCCACGCAGCAGCACCGCAGCGCGCTGCACCGCGCGCACGATCTCGACATGGGTGCCGCAGCGGCACAGGTTGCGCGAGAGTTCACGCCGGATGGCGGCCTCGTCGGGGTCGGGCTCACGCGCCAGCAGGGCCGCCGCCATCATGACCATGCCGTTGAGGCAGTAGCCGCACTGGGCCGCCTGTTCGTCAATGAAGGCCTGTTGCACCGGGTGCAGACCCGCCGCGTCCGAACCAGGGGCCAGCCCCTCCAGCGTGGTGATGCGGCGCCCGGCCACGCCCTGGGCCGGGATCACGCAGGCCCGTGCCGGCACGCCGTCCACCCACACGGTGCAGGCGCCGCACTGGCCCAGGCCACAGCCGTACTTGGGGCCATTCAGGCCGAGGTCGTTGCGCAGCACGTGCAGCAGGGTGGCCTGGGCCGAGTCGGGCAGGGTCACGGCCTGGCCGTTGACCTCAAGAGCGGGGGTGGGCATGGCAGATCTGGCAAGCGGGGCAGAGGTGATAGCAGCCGGTTCATTCAGTGTTCACTGAACTTGAAACGCGTGGCTGCCCAGTGTGGCCGGGCGCGCCCGGTCCGCACAGGGGGTTTTCAGCAGGTCACGCCAAGGCCAGGTCGCTGGACTGGATGCGCTTGACGCCCTTGGCCGCCATCTGCTTCCAGGCGGCGTCGAGCGAGCCGTTGAGGTCGATGCCGCGGCAGGCGTCTTCGATCACATAGGTGTTGAAGCCCAGGCGCCGGGCATCGAGTGCCGTCCAGGCCACGCAGAAGTCGGTGGCCAGACCGGTCACGAAGACGGTCTTGATGCCGCGGGCCTTGAGGTAGCCCGCCAGGCCGGTGGCCGTCTTGCGGTCGGCCTCTTCGAACGCCGAGTAGCTGTCGACATGCTGGTGAAAGCCCTTGCGCAGAATGATCTGGGCCTGGGGCACCTTGAGGTCCTTGTGCAGGGCCGCGTCGTCGGTGCCTTGCACGCAATGGTCGGGCCACAGCACCTGCTGGCCGTAGCTGAGCTTGGTGGTTTCAAAAGGCTTCTTGCCGGGATAGCTGCTGGCAAACGAGGCATGGGCCTGGGTGTGCCAATCTTGCGTGACCACCACGTTCTCAAAGGCGGGGGCGATGCGGTTGATCACCGGCACCACCTCGTCGCCCTTGGCGACGGGCAAGGTGCCACCGGGCACAAAGCAGTTCTGCACGTCGACCACGATCAGTGCGCTGTCGGCACCGGGCTTGATGGCGGCCGCGAAAGCGCGTTGCGACAGGCCGGCGCCCGCCAACCCGAGCAGGGCGGCAGACTGGAGAAACTGGCGGCGTTGGGACATCGAAAGCGGCAAAGACATGGCATCACTCCTGGGGGTTTGGATGACTGACACAACAACAGATGAGGGGCGCACCACGGCAAGCATGAGCCGTGCCGCCCCGCGGGCTTTCACACACTCAGGTAGGCCCGTCGCACCTCTTCGTTGGCGGCCAGTTCGGCCATCGAAGCCTGGTAACGGATCTGGCCTTTTTCAAGCACATAGGCGCGGTCGGAGACCAGCTCGGCAAAGTGCATGTTCTGCTCGGACAGCAGGATGCTCACACCCTGGGCCTTGAGCTCAAGGATCATGTGCGCCATCTGCTCGACGATGACCGGGGCCACGCCTTCGCTGGGCTCGTCAAGCAGCACCAGGTAGGGGTTGCCCATCAGGGTGCGCGCCACCGTCAGCATCTGCTGCTCGCCACCGCTCATGCGGCCACCGGCACGCTGGCGCATCTCGCCCAGGTTGGGGAACAAGGTGTACAGGCGATCGGGCGTCCACTCGGGGGCGGCACTGCCATCGGGCCAACGGCGCGGCGGCTGGCGTCCCACCTCGAGGTTCTCAGTCACGCTGAGGTCGGTGAAAACGCGCCGGTCCTCTGGCACAAAGCCCAGGCCCAGGCGGGCCGCCACATGGGGCTCGCTGCGTGAGATGTCCTGGCCCAGGAACTCGATGTGGCCGCGGCGCTTGGCCAGCATGCCCATCAAGGCCTTGAGGGTGGTCGACTTGCCAGCGCCGTTGCGGCCCATCAGGGCCACCACCTCGCCGCGCTTCACGTCGAGGTCGATGTCGTAGAGGATTTGCGCTGCGCCGTACCAGGCGGCCAGGCCACGGGCCTGCAACAGTGCCGGGGCCAAGGCTTGGGAAGCGGTGCTGGGGTTGCTCATGCCAGGGCCGTCTCTTTCTTTTCGAAGGTCTTGCCGGAGCCGAAATACACCTCCTGCACCTTGGGGTGGTCGCGCAGTTCAAGGGGCTTGCCCTCGGCGATCAGGCGGCCGCGGGCCAGCACGATCATGCGGTCGGCGTAGGCGAACACCACGTCCATGCTGTGCTCGGTGAACAGCACGGCCATGCCGCGGTCGATCACCAGCTGCTTGGTCAGGGCCATCAGATCGTTGCGTTCCTTGGGCGCCATGCCGGCGGTGGGTTCGTCCATCAGCAACAGCTTGGGCGAGTTGGCCATGGCAATCGCCAGTTCGACGCGTTTGACGTCGCCATAGGCCAACTCGCTGCAGGGGCGGTCGGCCTGGGGCTTCATGCCCACCTGATCGAGCAGGGCCAGGGCTTCGTCGCGCTTGTGATCCGAGGCCTTGCGCCAGAACGAAAACAAGCGGTCATCCACCGAGATCAGCGCCATCTGCACGTTCTCGACCACCGTGAGAGAGGCAAAGGTCTCGGCGATCTGGAAGGTGCGCCCCACGCCCAGGCGCCAGATGTCGCGCGGCTTGCGGCCCACCAGCTCATGGCCATCGAGCACGATGGAACCACTGTCGGCCGGCAGTTGGCCGTTGACCATGTTGAAGGTGGTGGACTTGCCGGCGCCGTTGGGGCCGATCAGGGCCAGCAGTTCACCCGCTGCCAGTTCGAAATGAATGCCGTCCACGGCCTTGACGCCGCCAAAGGCCTTGCCCAGGCCGGACACTTTGAGCAGGCTCATGCGGCCTCCTTGGATGCAGAAACAGGGCTCACCGAGACAGAGGCCTTGGCGCCGCCCCTCTGGTTGAGCGGTTCGCGGGGCTTGCGCCCCTCGCGCCAATGCTCCACCGCATGCTTGATCGAGCCCGCAATGCCCTGCGGGAACAGCAGCACCAGCAGCAAGATGATGCCGCCCAGCATGGCGCGCCAGTAGTCGGTGTTGCGGGCCACGGTGTCGTGCAGCCAGGTGAAGGTGACGGCCCCCACCACCGGGCCCGACAGGGTCTGCAGGCCGCCCAACAAGACCATCACCAGGCCATCGACCGATTTGCCCACAGCCAGGCTTTCGGGCGAGATGCTGCCCTTGGAGAAGGCGAACAGCGCCCCGCCCAGGCCGGCAAAGCCCCCGGCAATGATGAAGGCCACCCACTGCATGCGCTTCACGTCGATGCCGATGGCGTCGGCCCGCAAAGCCGAGTCGCGCCCGGCTCGCAAGGCATAGCCGAAGGGCGAGAACAGCACGCGGCGCAACAGCAGCACGCCGGCAGTGACCAGGGCCAGCGTCAGGTAGTAGTAGTGGGTTTTGTCGGACAGCCACTCGGCCGGCCACACCCCGGTCAAGCCGTTGCTGCCGCCGGTGAAGCCATCCCATTGGTAGCAGATGGCCCAGGTGATCTGGGCAAAGGCCAGGGTCAGCATGGCCAGGTAGACGCCCGACAGTCGCACGCAGAACCAGCCATACAGAAAGGCCCCGGCCGCGGCCACCAGGGGCGCCAGCAGCAGGGTCAGCTCCATGGGCAGGCCGGCGCTGCGCACCAGCAGGGCGGCGGCATAGGCCCCGATGCCAAAGTAGGCGGCGTGGCCGAACGAGTGCATGCCGGCCGGCCCCATGATGAAGTGCAGGCTGGCCGCGAACAGGGCCGCGATCATCAGGTCGATGGCCAGCACCGACAGGTAGGGCGAATCGGCGGCGAGCCAGGGGAGTGCCACCAGCGCCAGCATCAGCAAGGCCCCACCCAGCTTGAACCAGCTGCCGGGGTGACGCAAGGGCGCCTCGGGCAGGCCCACGTTGCGGCTGTTGGCCTGGGGCTTGCCCATCAGGCCCCAGGGGCGCACCACCAGCACCACAGCCATCACCAGGAACTCGACCACCAGGGTGAGCTTGGAAAACGACACGCTGTAACCGAACAGCTCGACCACGCCCAGCCAGATGCACACGGCCTTGATCTCGGCAATCAGCAAGGCGGCGGCGTAGGCGCCCGGGATCGAGCCCATGCCGCCCACCACCACCACCACGAAAGCGGCACCGATGGTGTTGAGGTCCATCTCCAGGGTGGCCGGTTCACGCGGCAATTGCAGGGCGCCGCCCAGGCCGGCCAGCAGGGCCCCCAGGGCGAACACCGCCGTGAACAGCCAGGCCTGGTTGACGCCCAGGGCGCTGACCATCTCGCGGTCTTGCGTGGCAGCGCGCACCAGGGTGCCCCAACGGGTGCGGGTGAGCAGCAGTGTGAGCGCGCCCAGCACCACCGGGCCGACCACGATCAGGAACAGGTCATAGGCCGGGAAGTGGCGACCCAGGATGCTGACCGAGCCGGCCAGGCCTGGCGCCCTTGGGCCCAGCAGTTCCTCCGGGCCCCAGATCCACAGCGCGGCGTCCTTGATGACCAGCACCAGGGCAAAGGTGGCCAGCAGCTGAAACAGCTCGGGGGCCTTGTAGATGCGACGCAGCAGCAGCATCTCGACGGCCGCGCCGATCAGGCCGGCCCCCAACGCGGCCAGCAGCAGGGCGGGCCAGAAGCCCAGGCTGTTGCCCAGCGCGCCCACCAGGCTGTAGGCCAGGTAGATGCCCAGCATGAAAAACGAGCCATGCGCAAAATTGACGATGCGCGTGACGCCGAAGATCAGCGACAAACCCGCAGCCACCAGGAACAGCGAGGACGCCCCCGCCAAGCCGTTGAGCAGCTGCACCACGAAACTCGAAAAGCCCATGCCAAACCCCTCAGGACGTGTCACACCCGGCGGCTCTGCCCGCCAGGGGACGGCGGCGCCAGCGGCGCCGCATTGATCACCCGACCTTCAACCGAACTCAGTCGGCCGGACGCATTTTCTTGACTTCGTCAGCGCTGGGCTGGAACTTGGCGCCATCGAGGTAACGGTAGTCCACCATCACGCCCTTGCCACCTTCGTTCTTGGTGCGACCGATGAAGCCGCCCATCGTGGACTGGTTGTCTTCGGTGCGGTAGGTGATGCGACCGAACGGAGTGGGCACTTGCAGGCCCTTGAAGGAGACCACCAGTTTCTCGGTGTCGGTGCTGCCCGCCTTCTTGATGCCCTCGGCCAGCGACTTGATGGCGCTGTAACCCACGATGGAGCCCAGGCGCGGGTAGTCGTTGAACTTGGCCTGGTAGGCGCTCAGGAAAGCCTTGTGCTCAGGCGTCTGCAGGCCATACCAGGGGTAGCCGGTGACGATCCAGCCGTTGGGGGCTTCGTCCTTGAGCGGGTCGAGGTACTCGGGCTCGCCCGTCAGCAGACTGACCACCGAGCGGCCTTCGAACAGGCCACGGGTGTTGCCCTCGCGCACGAACTTCGAGAGATCGGCGCCGAACAGCACGTTGAACACCGCATCGGGCTTGGCATCGGCCAGGGCCTGCACCACCGAGCCGGCATCGACCTTGCCCAGCGGGGGCGCCTGCTCGGCAACAAACTCGACATCGGGCTGCGCCGCCTTGAGCAACTGCTTGAAGGTGGCGGCGGCCGACTGGCCGTATTCGTAGTTGGGGAACACCAGGGCCCAGCGCTTTTTCTTGAGGGCAGCGGCCTCGGGCACCATCATGGCCACCTGCATGTAGGTGGAGGGGCGCAGGCGGTAGGTGTAGCGGTTGCCGTTCTGCCAGACGATCTTGTCGGTCAGCGGCTCGCCGGCCAGGAAGAACACCTTCTTCTGCTTGGCGAAATCGGTCAGTGCCAGGCCGATGTGCGACAGGAACGAGCCGGTCAGCACGTCCACCTTCTCACGTGAGAGCAGCTCTTCGGCGGCGCGCACCGCGTCGCCCGGGCTGGCGTTGTCGTCGCGGCTGATCAGCTCGACCTTCTTGCCCAACAGGCCGCCGCCGGCATTGATCTCGGCAATCGCCAGCTCCATGCCTTTCTTGTAGGGCTCAAGGAAGGCGGGCTGCGCCTTGTAGCTGTTGATTTCACCGATTTTGATGACATCGGCCGCGTGAACTGTGCCCAGCACGCCGGTCAGGGTGACCAGGGCGGTGGTGCGGATGAGGTGGGGGGTCAGCTTCATGGTGGGGCTCTCCTGGGTGTGGGGGTGAGATGAGCGGAAAAGCAGAACAGGCAGGGTGAAGAATGGGTCTGGGTCAGCGCAAGCCGTCCTGGCCCTTGATCTCATGGGCCTGCAGGCCGCCGATGCGGGCCAGCGGGCGACCACTGTCGGTGACCACCACGGCCACCACGATCTCGTTGGCCCGCGGGGCATCGGCGACGCGGGCTTCCATGGCGTCGAAATGACTGCGCACATAGGCGGCATCCTTGTGGCCCAGCGGCACGTCGATGGCCGTGCCCAGGCTGCCCAGCTTCTTGGCCGAGGGCACCAGGGCGGCGCCTTTTTCAACGGCCACGCGCAAAGGAGCGCCCAGCTTGGGGTGCAGGATGGCGGCGGCGTGCTCCAGCTCACCGGCCTCGCCCACGATGGCGGCCTTGCCGTAGCTCTGGGCCTGGGCCGGGGTGATGCCCAGCGCCTTGACGCAGCGCTCACCGAGCAGGCCACCCAGCTCTTCGCCGATGGCAATCAGCTCGTCCAGGTTCTCGGCGTAGCGGCCGGCCAAGGGGTTTTCGATCACGGCCATGGCCAGGGCTTTGCGCACAGGGGGCTGCACGTCCTGGCCCATTTCACGGCGGACTTCGTCGACTTGCACGATGATTTTTCGGATCTTGGCAGACATGGGGGGGGGTTCCTCGGGCTCGGTGTTCTGGACAGGTGGGCGGCAGCGCTCAGCGCAGGCCATCCCACAGGCTGATGTCGGCGGCCTTCAGGCCGCCGACGCGGGCATGCACGCGCGGGCCGGTGCTCATGGCCAGGATGAAGACGATCTCGTCGGCGCGCGGTGCACCGGGCACGCGCACCTCGATGGCATCGAAATGGCTGCGCACATAACTGGCGTTGATGTGCGTGAGCGGCACGTCGAGTGCCGCCCCCGGGCCCCCCACCTTCTTGGTGGACGGCACGATGGCCAGCGCATTGGCAGGCTGCCCGGTCTTGACCTCGGCCTGGCCTTTTTTGTAGGCGTCGCGGTCGCCCTTCCAGCCCAGCAGTTCGCGCATGGCATAGCCACCGGGCACATGCCACAGTGCGCCATGCTCCAGCTCACCCGCTGCCCCCACGATGGCGCCTTTGCCGTAGCCCTCGATGCGTTCGACCGGCACGTCCATGGCAGCGCGCAGCCGCTGCGCCATGTCCAGGCCGACGGACTGCAGTGCCTCCATCATGGGCAGGATGTCTTCCACGTAGCGGCCGGCAAAGGGGTTGGTCAACACGGCGCCGATGGCACCACGCTGGAGCGGCACGGCCGCCGGGGGCCCGAATTCGTGCCGTATTTCTTCAACATGGGTGAAAACGCGTCGGATGTCGATCATGCTGTGAGCCTGTGCATTTCGTTAAGCAAATACTGAACCAACTTTGGCCGAACCGGCCAGGGACAAGGGCTTTGCCGGGCCATCCCCGATTTCAGGTCCGCCGGTGGCCCGGCTCTGCCCCTGGCAGCAGAGCAAGGCGAACCATACCAGCCCGGCGTCCCTCAATTCTTCCGCTTTTTTCAAGCCCTGGTGCAAAGCGTCGGCCACCACCCCTGCGGGCAGCGAGCCCACCTGCACGGTGACCAGGCGCGCCCCCAGATCGGTGTCGTCACGCAGCGTGTGCGCCGGGGCGCGTTCGATCGCGGGGTGTTCGGCCTGCACCGCGTTGGCGATCACGGTGGCGGCGGCATCGGCCTGGGCAGCCGTGGCGGCCAGCACCGTGACGCTGTCGGCGATGCCCAGCGAAAAGCTGCGCCCGCGCCAGCCACTGGTGGCCACGCCCCGCACCGGCCAGTGGGGCTGGATTTCGAGCTGACCGTCCAGGCTCAGGCCGTGCCGCAACTGGGCGCCATCGAGCCGGGCCAGGTCGGCGTACAAGCCCACACGGGCCGACTGGCCCGGTGTCAGGTGCAGGGCGATGTCGCCGCCGTTGTTGACCCAGGCGCGGCGCACGCCGGGGCGACGGTAGGCTTCGAGCACGGTCTGCGCCACGGCACCAGCCACAGCGGCCATGGAGGTGATGAAGGGCTGGCGATAGGGGAAGCAGGCCTGCCACATCAAGCGGGCCACCGGGCCTTGGAGCGGGCAGTTCGCCGCCACGGGCGCACGCAGCGCAGGCAGCTCGGCCACCAACTCGGCCAGCAGGCCCTGAAAGCGTTGCCAGGCCTGCTCATGCGCCTGCGCCACGGCCGGGGCCTGGCCCTCGGCCGCGATCACCAGGTCGATGGGGCCATGCTGGAAGTGCCAGCGTTCGCCTTCGAGGGCCTGTCGGGTGGCTTGCATGGGGCGCGCCTCAGCCCAGCAGGGGCGGACGGCCCAGGGGCCAGGGGTTGGCATCGGGCTGGCGCTGCCACTGCAGGGCCTGGGGGGCGCCCTCGTTGTGCCAGGCGCCACGCGACAGCACCTCGGCCAGTGAGCGGATCTGATCCACATGGCCACCCAGCGCGGCGTAGTCGCTGCGCCGCATGCTGAATTCGATGGGCGCGACGATGGCCGGCGTGGGCACGGTGCCGAAGCTGTTGTCGGGCATGCGCAACACATCGGCCATCACGGTGATGCCGCCGCCGGGCCACACATAGGCCGGCGCGCCGCCGCAGGTGACATTCACCAGGGCCTGCTTGATGGAGCGGGTGAGCAACACCGGGTTCTCGGTGACGCCGGCGCGCAAGCTGCCCCCGGCCCCGGCCAGGAACAACACCGAGGCCAGCGAGGGCTCGCAGTTCTCGCCAATGCGATCGACGATGCGGCGCACGTCGGTGGGCATCTCGGCCTCGACCGGGCGCAGTTGCTCGTCGAGCACGTACCAGCTGGCGTGCTCACCGGTGGTGCTGGTCATGAGCAGGCGCAGGCCGGGCCAGGCCACCTCGGCGTTCCAGCCTTCGATGATGGCCAGCGGGTCGGCAATGTCGGTGCCACCCCAGCCAGTGCCCGGGTTGGCCACCTGGAAGTACCGCCCCGGGGTGGACTTGCGGCCCAGCATCTGGATGCCCGAGGGCCGCATGTCGAGGCAACGGCCGGCCTGGTGCTCGGTCAACACACCGGTGATGTGGTCGTCGACCACCACCACCTCGTCGGCCAGGCCGAACAACTGGCGCGCGAAGATGCCCACGGCCGCCGAGCCGCAGCCCACCCGCATGCGCTGTTCCTCGACCCCGTTGACGATGGGCGCACGCCCGGCCTGGATGAGGATCTGCGAGCCGCCGTCGATGGTGAACTCGACCGCCTGCTTGTTGCCCAGGGCCTGCATCATTTCGGCGGTGATGCGCCCTTCCTTCTTGCTACCCCCGGTGAGGTGGTGCACCCCCCCCAAAGACAGCATCTGCGACCCGTACTCGGCCGTGGTGACGTGCCCCACCACCTCGCCCTTGCAGCGCACATTGGCCTGTTCGGCGCCCAGGAAGCGGTCGGTGTCGATCTTCACCTTGAAGCTGCAGTAGCTGAAGATGCCCTCGGTGACCACGGTGACCATGTCCACCCCCTGCACCTGCGAGCCCACAATGAAAGGGGCCGGCTTGTAGTCGGGGTAGGTGGTGGACGAACCCACACCGGTGACGAACACCTGATCAGCCAGCAGCAGATCACCTGACCAGGCGGGTGCGGCTGCGGTGCCCTGGGTATCAGGGGTATCAGGGGCGTCAGGGCTTGGGGTGCTGTCGGTGCTGCGCCCGGCAAAAGGCACCAGCGGGGTTTCACCGGCCTCCAGCGTGCGGCGCAACAGCACCACCGGGTCAAGCCGCACCAGCGTGCCGCCCTGGTTGGCATAACGGTCGCAGGCACCGGCGCGGCCTTCGGAAATCTGGCACAGCACCGGGCAGGCGTTGCACTCGACCTTGGCGGTGTTCATGCGTTCGTTGCGCGGGCGGGCCCGCTCGGCCAGCGGTGGCAGGCCGGGCGATTCGAGGCCGGGCAGGCCGTCGGTCTTGGTGTGTTCAGTCATCGCAGGATCCGAATTTCCAGGCCCATGGGGGCACATCGAAGGCTCGAAAAGACAGCTTGTGAAGGCCATCCCATTTGTGTAGCATTCACCAAACAAAAATGTGGTGTTCACTACATTTCCGGCACAATGTAACGTATCGAAACCCTTGCCGCAACCGTATTTTCGCGTGCCCCGCAAGGGTGCCAAAGTGACCCGACCAGGAGCCCCGTTTTGATGCAGAACCTCCGCCATGCCCCGCTTCGGTGCCGTCCCCGACGGACTGGTGAAGCCCCGAAAACCAGGGCTTTCCCGACTTGCGGAACAATGGAGGGTTGCGAGTTCCCTGTTCGAGGTGTGCCAAAGGCCCGAAATCGGCCCCATCAGCACCTCGGCAGCCCCTGTTTATCCACCATTGCCATCTGAAACCATGAGTGCTTTTCACGAAGAACGCGTGCTGACGGTTCACCACTGGACCGATCGCCTTTTCTCCTTCACCACCACGCGCGACCCCGGCCTGCGTTTCTCCAATGGCCATTTCACGATGATCGGCCTGCGCGTGAACAACAAGCCGCTGCTGCGCGCCTACAGCATCGTCAGCCCGAACTACGAAGAGCATCTTGAGTTTCTGAGCATCAAGGTGCAGGACGGCCCGCTGACCTCGCGCCTGCAGCACATCCAGGTGGGCGACAGCATCATTGTCGGCAAGAAGCCCACCGGCACCCTGCTGATCGACTACCTGCTGCCCGCCAAGCGCCTGTACATGCTGTCCACCGGCACGGGCCTGGCCCCCTTCCTGAGCCTGATCCGCGACCCCGACACCTATGAGAAGTTCGAGGAAGTGGTGCTGGTGCACGGCGTGCGCCAGGTCGACGAACTGGCCTACCACGACTACATCACCGAAGAACTGCCCAAGCACGAGTTCCTTGGCGAGATGGTCAGCAAGCAGCTCAAGTACTACCCCACCGTGACCCGCGAGCCCTACAAGCACCAGGGCCGCGTGACCACCGTGATCGAGAACGGCCAGCTGGCCACCGACCTCGGCCTGCCCGCGCTGAACCCGGCCGAAGACCGCGTGATGATCTGCGGCAGCCCCGAGATGCTGCGTGACCTCAAGCACATGATGGAAGCCCGCGGTTTCAAGGAAGGCAACACCACCAAGCCCGGCGACTTCGTGATCGAACGCGCTTTCGCTGAACAGTGACCCCCTGACCAGGCCCGCCCGCCCGGGCTGGCCCGGCCCTTGCTCTGGACCCTTTCATGTCGGCCACCCCCAGAAAGACCCGGACTGCTGCGAAGAAAAGCCCCACCGGCCGCCGTGCGGTCGGCGTGCGCGAGCAGGCAGCCCAGACCACGCGGGACAACATCCTCAAGGCGGCCATCAAGGTGTTCGCCCGCTACGGCTATGACGGCGGCAGCGTCGAGAAGATCTCCAAGGCGGCGAAGTCTTTCGACCGCATGATCTACTACTACTTCGGCAGCAAGGAAGGCCTCTACATCGAGGTCATCGAAGAAATCTACCGCCGCATGAACGAGGCCGAGGAGCAGCTCAACCTGCGCCCCGATCAGCCCCTGGAGGCGCTGCAGGCGGTGATCCGCTTCGTGGTGGGCTATTACCGGCGCCACCCAGAGTTCGTCACCTTGCTCAACACCGAAAACCTGCACAAGGGGCGTCACATCGTGAAGTCGGTGCGGGCCCGCGAGTACTCCTCCCCCGCCATCGAGATCATCCGCCAGCTGCTGGCCAGCGGCCAGGCCCAGGGCCTGTTCCGGCCCGACATCTCGGCCCGCGATCTGTACCTGCTGATCGCCGCCAACGGCTATTTCTACATGTCCAACCGGCACACGCTGTCGGCCTTCCTGGGCGAAGACCTGGAGGCCCCCGAGGCCCTGGCGCACTGGGAAGAGTTCGTGGTCGACACGGTGCTTCGGGCGGTGGCGCCCGCATCCCCTCCCGCACAGCCAGGCTGACGGGCTGACCGATTTCCGGCCGGCAGCCCCTGGCGGCGGCTGGCGTTTTCACCCCACAGAAGCACAGGAGCACACCATGGCAGAAGCAGTCGCCGGCGAGAAGTCCGGCAAGGTCGTCATCCAGAACATCGGTCTTTTGCTGTCGGGCGATCTGGACCGCCCCATCCTCGACGCCGACACCGTGGTGGTGCACGACGGCCTGATCACAGCCGTGGGGCGTTTCAAGGACTGCGACACCGAGGGCGCACGCACCGTGATCGACGCGCGCGGCACCTGCCTGGCCCCCGGCCTGATCGACAGCCACGTGCACCCGGTGTTCGGCGACTGGACGCCGCGCCAGAACCAGCTGGGCTGGATCGAGTCGACCCTGAACGGCGGCGTGACCAGCATGATCTCGGCCGGCGAGGTGCACCTGCCCGGCCGCCCCAAGGACATCGTGGGCCTGAAGGCCCTGGCCATCACGGCGCAACGTGCCTTCGACAACTTCCGCCCCGGTGGGGTGAAGGTGATTGCCGGGGCCCCGGTGATCGAAAAAGGCATGACCGAGCACGACTTCAAGGAGTTGGCCGAAGCCGGCGTGACCCTGCTGGGCGAGGTGGGCCTGGGTTCGGTCAAGGCCGGCTACGAGGCCAAGGAGATGGTGGCCTGGGCCCGCAAACACGGCATCCAGAGCACCATCCACACGGGCGGCCCCTCGATCCCGGGTTCGGGCCTGATCGACAAGGACGTGGTGCTGGAGGCCGACGCCGACGTGATCGGCCACATCAACGGAGGCCACACCTCACTGCCCTGGAAGCATGTGTGCGAGCTGTGCGAGAAATCGTCGCGCGCAATCGAACTGGTGCACAACGGCAACGAGAAGATCGCCATCGAAGCGGCCCGCGCAGCCATCGAGCTCAAATGCCCCCACCGCGTGATTCTGGGCACCGACGGGCCCGCGGGCTCGGGCGTGCAACCGCTGGGCATGCTGCGCATGATTGCGCTGATCTCCAGCTTTGCCAACATCCCGGCCGAGCTGGTGTTCTGCTTTGCCACCGGCAACACGGCGCGCATCCGTCAGCTGAACTGCGGCCTGATCGAGGTCGGCCGGGCCGCCGACTTTGTCTTCATGGACCGGGCCCAGCACACCGCCGGCGCCACCCTGCTGGAAAGCGTGCAACTGGGCGACCTGCCCGGCATCGGCATGGTGATGATCGACGGCCTGGTGCGCTGCGGGCGCAGCCGCAACACGCCACCCGCCACCGAGATCCCGGTGGTGCTGCACGGCGGGCACTGAGGCCAGGCGTCACCAGGGCGACGCCCGGGGCGCGGGGCCTTCCTAGAATCGGCTCCACCGACCCATCGACTGATCTCGAGGCCCTGATGCATCCCCCTGCCCTGCTCCACCTGCAAGCCGCTCTGCAAGCCCCCATCGACCAGGGGCTGCTGCCCGGTGCGGTGGCCCTGATCGAGCACCGGGGCCAGCGGGTGCTGCACGCCGCCCTGGGGGCCCAGGGCCCGGCCACAGGCGCCCCGCCCATGGCCCGCGACACGGTGTTCCGCATCTATTCGATGACCAAACCCATCGTCTCGCTGGCGGTGCTGATGCTGATGGAGCAGGGCCGGCTGCAACTGGCCCACCCCGTGTCACGCTACCTGGGCAGCTTTGCCGGCCAGAGCGTGTACAGCCCCGAAGGCGGCCGCCCCGTGCGGCGCGAAGCCACCTTGCATGACCTGCTGCGCCACACCGCAGGCCTGAGCTACGCCTGGGACGAAACCCCGGTGGCCCAGGCCTACCGGGTGGCCCGCATCGGCTCGCGCCAACACAGCAACCAACAGCTGGCCCAGAACCTGGGCCCCTTGCCCTTGCTGCGCGACCCGGGCAGTGCCTGGGAATACAGCCGTGCCACCGATGTGCTGGGCGCGGTGCTGGAGGTCATCGAGGGCCAGCCGCTGGGCGCCGTGCTGCAGCGCCTGATCCTGGAGCCGCTGGGCATGGACGACACGGGCTTTTCCGTGCCCGAAGCGCAACAGCACCGACTGGCCGAGCCTTTGGCCAAAGATCCCGCCACAGGCACCGCCGTGAACCTGATCGATGTGAGCCGGCCACCGGTGTTTGAGTCGGGCGGCGGCGGTCTGGTGTCCACGGCCGGCGACTACGCCCGTTTTCTGCAGCTGATGCTGGGCGGCGGCGAACGCGAGGGCGTGCGCCTGGTCAGCCGAGCCACCCTGGCCTTCATGACGGCAGACCATCTGGGCAGCATCCCGGTGGCGGGCGACATCCTGCCGCCCGGCCACGGCTTTGGCCTGGGCGTGTCGGTGCGCCGTGAAACCGGGCTGGCCGCACGCCCGGGCTCGGCCGGCCAATACGGCTGGAGCGGCCTGGGGGGCACGGTCTTCTTTGTCGACCCGGCCGAAGAACTGTTCGCGTTGCTGCTGACCCAGGCGCCCGGCCTGCTCAACCACTGGATCGAGCTGTACCCGGCCCTGGTGTACGCGGCGCTCTGAACCCGACCAGGCCGGGCCTGGCGCTCAGCGGGAGGTGCCGTAAGCCTTGCCGGTGCCGGTGCCCGTGCCCACACCTGTGCCAGCGCTGGCGGCAGCGCCCCGGTCGGGCGCCAGACGCGGTACCCCGCCCTCCACCACCACGGCGGCCCCCAGGGGCAGGGGCTCAGGCAGTTCAAACACGCGCTGGCTGCCGTCTTCCATGCGGATGTTGACCTCGTAGGCCGCTTGCTGACGCGGCCCAGTGCGCGCACCCACGTTGGCCCCCAGAACGGCACCTGCGGCCGCCGCTGCAGCGCTGCCGCCATACGCACCTGATGTGCCGCCCCGGTTGGCCCCCGCCTGCGCCCCCAGGGCCGCGCCTGCCGCCACGGCAGCCCCGGGTGGCAAGCCGCCCGAGCCCACCGACAAGGACTGCACCGACTCGACCCAACCGCACTGGGCGCAGGCCTTCTGGGTGCCATACACCCCCTTGAGCGAGGCGGTGCCCGGCGATGGCGGCAGGGATGCGTGGTGCGATGGCCCCTGCCGCGGCAAGGCAAAGGAAAGCGGAGGCGGGCCGCCCGGGCGGGCCCCCGCCAAGGCCGGCATGCGGGGGGGCGTGGGGTGCAAGTCGGGCGGCGTGAAGGACGACGGACGACCCGGCGCCGGGGCCGTCGAGGTGGCGGCAGACACGCTGGAGGCGCTCGGAGCGACGGCGGTCTTGAACTCGGCCGGCCGTGTCTTGACCAGCACCAGGCTGGCCGCCACGGCCAGGGCCACCACCCCCAGCAGGCCGGCAAAAGACCTCAGCAGCGCGGGCGTCGCCGCGTCGCCCTGGGGTGGCAGGCCGGGGGGATGAGGGGGGAGATGGGCAGACATCGTCATGATCAGCCTCCTTCAGCAAGGCCCCACCAGGGGCATGGCGCACAGGCTGCCAATGTAGCGCGTCTGTGCTGCACTGCGTCTGCGCCCCGCCAAGCCCCTGTCATGCGCAGAGGCATGGCCGCCCTTCGCCCGGCTCAGAGCTGGGGCGCCAGCAGGCGACGCAGCGCATCCTCGGGCAGGCCGCGGCGCTGGGCCATGTCCTGCAACTGGTCTTCGGCGATCTTGCCCACATTGAAGTAGGTGCTGTCGGGGTGGCTCAGGTAGAAGCCACTGACGCTGGCCGCAGGGGTCATGGCCAGGCTTTCGGTCAGGCCCATGTCAATCTCGGCGCATTGCAGCAGCTCGAACATCTCGCGCTTGACGCTGTGGTCCGGGCAGGCCGGGTAGCCGGGCGCGGGTCGGATGCCCTGGTACTTCTCGTCAATCATGTCCTCGTTGCTGAGCGCCTCCTGGGCGGCGTAGCCCCACAGGTCGCTGCGCACCCGATGGTGCAGGCACTCGGCAAAGGCCTCGGCCAGGCGGTCGGCCAGGGCCTTGAGCATGATGGCGGAGTAATCGTCGTGCTGGTCCATGAAGGCCTGCTCACGCTTTTCAACCCCCAGGCCGGCGGTGACGGCAAACACCCCCACGTAGTCGGCACGCCCGCTGGCCTTGGGAGCCACGAAATCGGCCAAGCAGCGGCTGGGGCGCATCACCCCGTCAATGGCCTGCTTTTCGGTCTGCTGACGCAAACCGTACCAGGTGAGTGCCACCTGCTGGCGGGTGTCGTCGGTGTAGAGCTCGATGTCGTCGTCGTTCACGCTGTTGGCCGGGTAAATGCCCATCACTGCACTGGCACTGAGCCAGCGGCCGTCAATGATCTTCTGCAGCATGCGCTTGCCGTCTTCAAACACCTTGCGCGCCTCGATGCCCACGATCTCGTCGTCCAGGATGGCCGGGTAGGGGCCGGCCAGATCCCAGGTCTGGAAGAACGGGCCCCAATCGATGTAGCGGGCCAGCTCGGCCAGGTCGAAGTTCTTGAACACGCGGCGGCCGATGAACTTGGGCACCGGCGGGGAGTAGGTGACCCAGTCCAGCGGCGTCTTGTTGGCGCGGATCTTGGCCAGCGGCCACATCGGGGTCTGCTTCTTGCTGGCATGCTGGGCGCGCACCTTGTCGTAGTCGGCATTGAGCTCGTCCACATAGACCTGGACGTTGTCGGACAGCAGGCTCTGCGCCACGCTCACGCTGCGTGAGGCATCGGGCACATAGACCACGGGGCCCTCGTAGTGCGGCGCGATCTTGACCGCGGTGTGCACCCGGCTGGTGGTGGCGCCCCCGATCAGCAGCGGGATCTTCTTGACGCGGAAATGCGCGTCCTTCTGCATCTCGGCGGCCACGTACTGCATTTCTTCGAGGCTGGGGGTGATCAGGCCCGACAGGCCCACGATGTCAGCTCCCTCGACCTTGGCTCGGGCCAGGATCTCATGGCAGGGCACCATCACGCCCATGTTGACCACCTCGAAGTTGTTGCATTGCAGCACCACGGTGACGATGTTCTTGCCGATGTCGTGCACATCGCCCTTGACGGTGGCGATGATGATCTTGCCCTTGCTGCGCACATCGCGGCCGGCGGCTTCGTCCTGCCGCTTTTCTTCTTCGATGTAGGGGATCAGGTGGGCCACCGCCGACTTCATCACGCGGGCGCTCTTGACCACCTGGGGCAGGAACATCTTGCCCTGGCCGAACAGGTCGCCAACCACGTTCATGCCGTCCATGAGCGGACCTTCGATCACGTGCAACGGGCGCCCACCCTTGGCCAGGATGCCACGGTAGGCCTCTTCGGTGTCTTCGGTGATGAACTCGGTGATGCCGTGCACCAGCGCGTGCGACAGGCGCTGCTCGACCGTGCCGACACGCCATTCGTATTTCTTGCTGTCGTCCTTGGCCGCCCCCTTGGCGGTCTCGGCGATTTCGACCAGGCGCTCACCGGCATCGGGGCGGCGGTTCAGCACCACGTCTTCGACGCGCTCGCGCAGCACCGGTTCAAGCTGGTCGTACACGCCCACCATGCCGGCATTGACGATGCCCATGTCCATGCCCGCCTGGATGGCGTGGTACAGGAACACGGTGTGGATGGCCTCACGCACCGGGTCGTTGCCGCGGAAGCTGAAGCTCACATTGGACACGCCGCCCGACACCTTGGCACCGGGCAGGTTCTGCTTGATCCAGCGCGTGGCGTTGATGAAGTCGACCGCGTAGTTGTTGTGCTCTTCGATGCCGGTGGCAATCGCAAAGATGTTGGGGTCGAAGATGATGTCTTCGGCAGGGAAGTCGACCTGGTCGACCAGCAGGCGGTAGGCGCGTTCGCAGATCTCGATCTTGCGTTCGTAGGTGTCGGCCTGGCCTTTTTCATCGAAGGCCATCACCACGGCGGCAGCGCCGTAGCGTCGCAGCAGCTTCGCCTGCTGGATGAAGGCCGCCTCGCCTTCTTTCATGCTGATCGAGTTGACGATGCCCTTGCCCTGGATGCAGCGCAGGCCGGCCTCGATCACGCTCCACTTGGACGAGTCGATCATGATCGGCACGCGCGCAATGTCGGGCTCGGAGGCGATCAGGTTCAGAAAGCGCACCATGGCGGCCTGGCTGTCGAGCATGGCCTCGTCCATGTTGATGTCGATCACCTGGGCGCCGTTCTCAACCTGCTGGCGGGCCACCACCAAGGCTTCTTCGAACTGCCCGTTGAGGATCATGCGGGCGAAGGCCTTGGAGCCGGTGACATTGGTGCGCTCGCCGATGTTGACGAACAGGCTGCCCTCGCCAATGCGCACGGGCTCCAGGCCGGACAGCAGCATCGGAGGCACAGAATTTGCAGCGTGGTTATCGGCGTCGTTGTTTTCGAGGGCTTGATCAGACATGGGACTCACCTGGAGGGTCGTGCGGAATCAGGTGAGCGTCGTTGACATCGCGTAAACATCTCAAGCCTGACAAGCCCGCGGGCTTGCTGCAACGCTCCTTGAGATACCATTGATTTTACTGTGTGATCCCCTGGCTCACCCCCTGCCCACCACCCACTACCCCCTGCCGGCCTGTTGCGGTCCTCGCCCAAGATGCTCGAAGCCCTGCTGAAGTCACTCAAATCGCGCAAACGCCGTCGCCTGTCGGTGCAGGACTCACCCGCGGCCGAACTGGCAGCGCAGATGCTGCATGCCCCCAGCGCGCTGATCCAGCTTTCGGCCGATGACGCGCGCCGCATCGTCAGCTACATGGAGCCCGTGCGCCTGCTGTCCGGCCAATGCTTCATGCGCGAAGGTCAGACCGAAGACACCGATTACATGCTGCTGATCCTGGAAGGCGACGTGATGGTGGAGAACTTCATCGTCAGCCGCCGCACCCCCATCACCACGGCCGTGATCGGCGCCGGCGCTCTGGTCGGTGAACTGGGCCTGCTGGATGGCTCACCCCGGTCGGCCACCTGCACCACCTGTACCGAGGTGCTGGCGGCCAAGCTCGGTCGGGGCGCACTGGGCGAGTTGCTGGAAGAAGACCCCGCCCTGGGCGTGAAACTGCTGCTCGCCATTGGCGTGCACATGAGCAACCGGGTGCGCGAGCGCACCGAAAAACTGAAAAGCTACGCGGCCCTGATCCAGACCATGCAGCAGGAGATGGACCGGATGTCCTGAGCCGGGGTGCTGACCACCCGAGGCCGGTCAGGCCGCGCTGCCGGGAAGGCCGAAGACACGGTCGAAGCACCAGTTGAAGACAAAGGTGTAGATCAGGAAGAACACCAGCAGCCCCAGGTCCATGACGAAGGACTGCCAGAGGCTGACGTCGAACCACCACGCGAACAGCGGCACAAAGTAGAGCAGCAGGCCGCCCTCAAAGCCGATCGCGTGGGCGGCCCGGCGGGCAAAGCCACGGCCCCGCACGGACTGACGGGCTTCCCAGCGCTCGAACAAGGCATTGAACACCAGGTTCCACACAATGGCGATGGCCGAGGCCGCCAGCCCCATCACACCGGCATGCGCCAGCCCGTCGCCCGACATCTGGGCCAGGCCCCAGCTGGAAAACGCGATGGCGATGGCCTCATAGAGCGAGACAAACAGCACCCGGCGCCGCCAACCCTGCAGCGCGAACAGCCAGGGGCGCGGGCTGGGACGGGTGGCAGGCAAACTGGCAACGTTGGAAGACGAGGTGGGCGATGGGCAAGACATGCGCGTACTTTATGTGCACCGTTCTGACAGTTAAAGTCATCTCCTTTCAGATTTATTGATACATCATGGCTTTCAGCGCCGACAACGTGGATCTGTTTCTCAGCGTGCTGGACCGGGGCTCGTTTTCGGCCGCCGCCCGGGCGCTGGGGCGCGTGCCTTCGGCCGTGAGCATGGCTGTGGCCCAACTGGAGGCCGAGCTGGACCTGGTGCTGTTCGACCGCAGCGGCCGCGAGCCCCGCCCCACCGCCGCCGCCCGGGCGCTGGAGCCCCAGGCGCGTCTGCTGGCGGTGCAACTGCGCCAGCTCAACTCGCAGGCCCGCTCGCTCAACCAGGGGCTGGAGGAACGCCTCACGCTGGCCATCGCGCCCGAACTGCTGGCCGGCCCCTGGAGCGGCCCGCTGGCCGCACTGGCGGCCGAGCACCCGCTGCTGCAGCTGGAACTGCTGGCAGCCCCGCAGGCCGATGCGCTCAAGCTGCTGCACGAGGGTCGCGCCCAGCTGGCCCTGGTCTTCGAACGCCCGAGCCTGGACGGCCGTGAGGGCTTTCAGGAGGTGGGCAGCGAGACCCTGGTGGCCGTCATGGCCCCAGGCCATCCCATGCTGGCCCACCCACCAGCGCCCGGCGAGCCGGCCCAGACCTTTCGCGAAAACCTGCTGACCGAGGTGCGCCAGATCGTGGTGGCCGGTCGGGACCTGGGCCAGAGCGACCCCCGCTTCGTGTTTGCCCGCCACCACTGGCGCACCGACAACCAGGTGGCCGCCTTGCGCCTGATCGAGGCCGGCCTGGGCTGGGGCTGGCTGCCGCAGTCTTTTGTGCGCAGCCAGGTGGCTGCCGGCAGCCTGGTGGTGCTGCCGTTCGAAAACCTCACCAACGGCCTGGCGCTGTGGGTGGACGTGGTCTGGTCCAAGGAGCGCCCGCTGGGCCTGGGGGCCCGGCGCTTCATCGAGTTGATACAAGACGTCCGCGGCGAACGCTGAGGCCCGCCGCGCGACCCGGCTCGGAGCGATCGCCTGACCCGACCAAGGTCTGAATCTGTCGACCCAACGGTTGGGCGACCGCATCGAACGGCCTCTACGCTCTCTGGGCTCTGACCGCCGGCACCGCTGCCCAAGCACGCAGCGCCATTCGGCCCCCGCCTCACAACGGCGGCGCCCCACCTGGGCGCCTGCGTCGAATCCGGCGGCTCAACAACCACCTTGGCATCAACAAGGGCCCGCACGCGGGCTCCGGAGACTCTATTCATGAAATTTCACGCTCGTACTGCCTGCATGGCAGGCTGTCTGGGTTGGCTCGGCCTGATGGGGCCATTCGCCCAGGCCCAGACAGCCGGAAACGGCGTCACCGTGTATGGCATTGCCGACATGGGCTTTCGACAGGCCAGCGGCCTCACGCCGGGCAATGCCCCCAGCACGGGAGACAGCAGCCTGGTCGGCAGCGGCATCGACACCACCAGCCGGCTGGGCTTTCGCGGCCGCGAAGACCTTGGCGCCGGACTGGCTGCGCTCTTCAACCTGGAAACCGGCCTCAACCTGAACGACGGCACCAGCATCAACCGCAACAAATGGTTTGACCGGGCCGCCTTTCTCGGCCTGTCGGGTGAGGCGGGCACGCTGACACTGGGCCGTCAGACCACGCTGCTGGGAGACTCCCTCGGCAAGATCGACCCCCTGGGCTTTCGTTTTGCGCCCTTCAACCCCAATGTGGCACTGGCCGGCTTGAGTGCCCACGGCCTGGGCCAGGAGTACGGACCGGCAGGCTCCGCAACAGGCTCGTTCCGACTGGACAACACCCTCAAATACAGCCTCAAGACCGGGGCCTATGAATGGCGGGCCCTGCGCGCCCTGGGGCAGCGACAAAGCGACGCCCCTTCGCAGGCCGGCGCCACCGAGCTGGGCCTGTTCTACGACACGCCCGACCTGAACGGCAGCCTGTCCCTGAGCCAGTTCAAGACCGCTGAAGGCCTGAACCTGAAAGCCGTCAGCGCCGGCCTGGGCCTGGCCGCCTGGGGCGGGCGCTGGTCCGCCAGCTATGCACGCCACATCGCCCAGACCAGCACCACCCAGGAAACCCGGCGCGACATCCTGTCTTTCGGGGGCGTGCTGCCCTTGAGCGCCCAATTGGACCTGGTGATGGCGCTCTACCACGTGAAACGCCAGCAGACCGGCCTGGCCAACGATGGCTTCAACAGAGCAGTGGGCTTCCTCGAATACAAGCTCTCGCGGCGCAGCCTGGTGTACGCCGAACTGGACCAGACCCAGTGGCAAGGCGCGGCCCACCTGCCGGGCACACGCCGCACCGCCACCGGCGTTTCGCTGGGCATCAAGCACGTGTTTTGAGGCCGCCCAGGACTCACCAACCCGCGCCCAACAGGAATGGCAGGCGCCAAGCCAACTGGGTCGGTCCCCCGAGCTCGGCGCAGGCCCCGGCCCCCAGGCAGGGGTGCAGGGCCTGCGGCCGTCCTGGCGGCAGCACCAGCGCCCGCACGGCCACGCCCTGGCGTGCGGCCTCACGGCAGGCCCGGGCCAGGTCAGCCTGCAGGTAGCCCGCCTCGTGCACATCGATGTCGTGCAGTTCGCCATCGGTGAGCAACACCATCACCCGGCGCCAGCCCGGGTGCCGGGCGGCATCCGCCAGTTGGGCCTGCAAGGCCTGGCGCAGCACGGCGCCCAAGCGGGTTGAACCGCCGCTTTGCAGGCCCGCCAGCCGCGCCTGCACCTCGGGCGCCAGGGCCGATTCATTCCAATCCTTGAGGCCTTGCAGCGTCACCTGCAGGCGCCCGCGCGACGAAAATGCCCAGGCCGCCTGCCGGTGCCCCAGCGCCTGCAGGGCGGCCAGCGTGTGCGCCACCGAAGGTCGCAAGGCCGCCAGCAGGGGCAAGCCCCCGGGCCCGGGCTCGGCCGTGGAGGCCGACATGTCCAGCAACAGGCTGACCGCCAGCGGCGCCCCCTGCACCCGCTGACGCTGGTACAGCCTGGGGTCGGGGGGCTGGCCGCGGCGCAGGTCCAGCGCGGCTTCGACCAGGGCGGCAGGGTGCAGCACCTCGCCCTCGGCGGCGCAACCCGGGGCACGCTGGCGCGGCCCGGGCAGGCGGGCCAGCGCAGCGCGCAAGGCTGGCGGCGCCGGGGCCCCCGCCAGCGCCGGCCCGCGTGGCAATGCCGGCTCCACCCGCACGCAGCACCAGGCCGGCCGATAGCGGCCGATGCGCTGGTCCCACTCAGGGTGCCAGGCCCCGGCCCCTGTGGGCGGGCTGGCCGGTTCGACCGGCCGTGGCGCAGCCGCCTGCAGGCTGGGCGGCGCCTGCAAATCAAGCTGGGGATCGCGGCTTTGCGCGGCCTCTCCCCGCAGCGGCAGATCGGACGGCGGCAGCTCGGGGTCCCAGCACCACAGGTGCTGGTTGTCATCGCGGTACGCGGGATGGGGCCGGTAGGTGCGGGGGTTGAAGGGCAGGCGCATCTGACCGATGTCATGCCCCAGCACCGATGCGGCCTGGCGCAAAGAGGCGGGGGTGGCCAGCAGCAGGCCCCCGCCATCAGGCCCTTGCACGCCACGGCGCACCTTGTCGACCCAGGGGTGCGGGTCGCGCCAGGCGGGGTCGAGCAGCACCCGGGCCAGGCGGGCCAACAAGGCCTCGAAGCCCAGGCCCTGCAAGGCATCCGGCCCGCCATGAAAGGCTTGCCAGAGCCCACGCAGGCCCGGCAGTTCGGCACAGGCCAGCGCCTCGACACGGGCGTCCTCCAGCACCCCGTACAAGGCTTGCTGCACAGGCTTGAGTCCGGCCCGGGGTTGGGGTACCGCACCAAAACGCTGATGCGCCGCCGCGTGGCTGACCACCGCCTCAGCCCAGCGACGCGGCGGTGCCGGCGCAGCCCAGGGCAGGTGCAGGGTGGGCGTCGTGCCCGGCAAGCCTGCGGGGCCTCCGGTCAGGACCGGCGCCTGCCCAGCACGCGCGTCATGGGCGTCCCACAGCACCAGCCGCGCCGGCAAGCCCCACAAGGCTTGCTGGTAGGCGCCCAGCCCCGCCGCAAGCGAGGGCGCCAAAGGGGGCGGCACCCGACCCGGGTCAATCTGGTGGACCAAACACGGCCTCCACCAGCGCCCGCAAGGTGCGCTGCAGACCGGGCTCGTCGCTGAGCGGCGTGGCCACCGCTTGCAAGGCCGCCGCCGCTGGGGACAGGCCGGCGCGCACCAGGGCCGCGGCGTGCACCAGCATGCGCGTGGAGGCGCCCTCTTCCAGCCCATGGTCCTGCAGCCGCCGCGTGCGCTGGCCCAGGGCCACCAGTTGCTGTGCCAGCCCAGGGTCGGTACCCGCCTCGCGGGCCACCACGGCGGCCTCCTGGGCGGGCTCGGGGTAGTCAAATTGCAAGGCCGTGAAACGCTGCCTCATGGAAGGCTTGAGGGCCTTGTGCAAGCCTTGGTAGCCCGGGTTGTAGCTGACCACCAGCAGAAAGTCGGGATGGGCGTTCAGCAGCTCGCCGCGCCGCTCCAGCGGCAGCACCCGGCGGGTATCGGCCAAAGGGTGCAGCAGCACCGTGGCATCGGCGCGGGCTTCGACCAATTCGTCCAGGTAGCAGATGGCGCCGTGGCGTGCCGCCAGGGCCAAGGGACCGTCCTGCCAGTGGGTGCCTCGGGCATCGAGCAACCAGCGCCCAGCCAGGTCGCCGGCACTCAGGTCCTCATGGCAGGCGACGGTGACCAGGGGGCGTTGCAAGCGCCAGGCCATGTGTTCGACAAAGCGGGTCTTGCCACAGCCGGTGGGGCCCTTGAGCAACACCGGCAAGCGGCAGGCGGTGGCGGCCTCGAAGGCCTTCACCTCATCACCTACCGGCTGGTAGAATGGCTCGCTCTGCAAGCGCCAGGCAGCCAGGGCGTCCGCCCCCGTCGCACAGGGGGCGGACGCCTCAGCGGTGGCCCGCATCGCCCGGGTTGGGAATGCCCTCGATGGGGCATTCCTCGGTCCCCACCATGGGGCGGGTGAAGGCCTCGACCGCCTTTTGCGTGCCTTCGGGATCGTTCACCCAGCGGCTGTAGAAGTCGTAGGGGCAGGTGGCCACGCCCTTGTCGCCATCACGCGAGTTGATGGTGCCGGTGTAGCCGCGGTGCAGCAGCTTGAACAGGTGGTTCTCCGATTGGCCGTTCTTGCGGAAGTCGCGGATCAGGCTGGTCGACAGGGCCGCATACTGCACCCCGTACTCCTCTTCGCCGCATTCGCCGAGGGTGCGCCCATCGAAGCCGATCAGCGCGCTGTGGCCGAAGTAGCTGTACACCCCGTCCCAGCCGGCAGCATTGGCCACGGCTACATAGGTGTTGTTGGCAAAAGCCATGGCCTTGCTGATCAGGATCTGCTGCTCTTTGGCCGGGTACATGTAGCCCTGGCAGCGCACGATGAGTTCAGCGCCCTTCATGGCGCAGTCGCGCCAGATCTCGGGGTAGTTGCCATCGTCGCAGATGATGAGGCTGATCTTCAGGCCCTTGGGGCCTTCGCTCACATAGGTGCAGTTGCCGGGGTACCAGCCCTCGACCGGCACCCAGGGCATGATCTTGCGGTACTTCTGCACGATCTCGCCCTGGTCGTTCATGAGGATCAGGGTGTTGTACGGCGCCTTGTAAGGGTGCTCTTCGTGCTGTTCACCGGTGAGCGAGAACACGCCCCAGACCTTGGCCTTGCGGCAGGCCTCGGCAAAGATCTCGGTCTCGGCCCCGGGCACGGTGGCCGCCGTGTCGTACATCTCCTGGGCGTCGTACATGATGCCGTGGGTGCTGTACTCGGGAAAGATCACCAGGTCCATGCCCGGCAGGCCGGCCTTCATGCCGACCAGCATGTCGGCGATCTTGCGTGCGTTGTCCAGCACCTCGGCCTTGGTGTGCAGGCGTGGCATCTTGTAGTTGACCACCGCCACACCGACGGTGTCTTTGCTGCTGGATATGTCGCCGTGAATCATGGCTTGTGCTCCTTGCCGGCCTGGCCGGTCTTCAGTGACTGATCATCCAGGGCCGCTTGCTCGGGAAGGCCTTGGCCCCGCTGGGTGCGGTGTAGGTGGCGCTGCGTTTTCCGCTGTTGCCGCCGTTGCTGCTGCAGCAACCGCAGCCCGCCGGGTGGCGCATGCGCCCATAAGAGCCTTCAGTGCCGTCGCGTGAGCTGCTGCGGGGCTCATGACGCGCCCGCTCATTGGTGTCATGGGCACGGCGCTGCTCGGGACTGACGCAGGCCAGGTGCGGCGCGTGGGCAAACACCCGCGGCGAGGCCCCGCCGCACTGCGGGCAGGCGGCGGGCTCGTTGCGCTGCGCGAGGCTGCGCAGGGCGTCGAAGCCGCCGCAGGCCGCGCAGTCATAGTCGTAGGTAGGCATGGGCGGTCTCCTGCTGGGATGGCTTACTTGTCTTGCGCAATCGGCAGGTCGACCCCGCCGGTGATGATCTTCTGGGGCCCCGCGGCCGTGGGGTTGATGTCGAAGTCGAAGATCTCGGTGGGCAGCCACAGCGTGGCGCAGGCATTGGGCACGTCGACCACCCCGCTGATGTGGCCTTGCACCGGCGCCGTGCCCAGCAGGGAGTAGGCCTGGGCGCCGCTGTAGCCGAACTTCTTCAGGTACTCGATGGCGTTCAGGCAGGCCTGACGGTAGGCGATGGTGACGTCCAGGTAGTGCTGCTTGCCCGACTCGTCGACCGAGATGCCTTCGAAGATCAGGTAGTCCTTGTAGTTGGGCGTGATCGGGCTGGGCTTGAAGATCGGGTTCTTGATGCCGTACTTGGCCATGCCGCCCTTGATCAGGCTGACCTTCATGTGCACCCAGCCGGCCATCTCGATGGCGCCGCAGAAGGTGATCTCGCCGTCGCCCTGGCTGAAGTGCAGGTCGCCCACCGACAAGCCGGCGCCTTCGACGTAGACAGGGAAAAACACCTGCGAGCCACGCGACAGGTCCTTGATGTCGCAATTGCCGCCGTGCTCACGCGGGGGCACGGTGCGGGCGCCTTCGGCTGCGGCCTTGGCGGCGGCCTCACCCTGCAGCTTGCCCATGTGGGCGGTGCTGGCGAACGGCGGGTTGGCCAGGCCGGGCACGCGCGTCGGGTTGGTGGCAATCAGGTCGGCTTCACGGGTGTTCCAGGCATCGAGCATGGCGCGGTCGGGCAGGCAGCCGATCAGGCCCGGGTGGATCAGGCCGGCAAAGTTGACGCCAGGGATGTGGCGGCTCTTGGTGTAGAGGCCATGGAAGTCCCAGATCGACTTCTGCGCCAGCGGAAAGTGCTCGTCCAGAAAGCCACCACCGTTCTGCTTGGAGAAGAAGCCGTTGAAGCCCCACAGGCTGTCGTCACGTGCCCCGATGTCGAGCAGGTCGACCACCAGCAGGTCGCCGGGCTCGGCCCCCTTGACCCCCACCGGGCCCGACAGGAAGTGGACCGTGGACAGGTCCACGTCGCGCACGTCTTCCGCACTGTCGTCGTTCTTGATGGCACCGCCAGTCCAGTCGTAGGTCTCGAGCTTGAACTCAGCCCCGGGCTCGACCCACACGGCCATCGGGATGTCGGGGTGCCAGCGGTTGTGCACCAGCGGGTTGTCGTAGGGGGACTGGTTCAGGTCAACCTTGATCAGGGTCTCAGCCATGGTGTGCTCCTTGGGAATGAAAGTGGAGAGGTGAAAAAACGTGCGGCGCAGCCCGGTTCATACCGACAGGTAGGCCTTGATGTGCTGCTGGTCGGTGTCGGCGCGGGCGGTTTCATGCACCAGGCGGCCGCCCTCGATCACGAACAGGCGATCGGCCACGTCCATGGCAAAGGACAGCACCTGTTCACTCACGATGATGGTGATCTCGCGCAGCTTGCGGATCTCGTTCAGGGCTTTGGCGATGTCCTTGATGATCGAGGGCTGAATGCCTTCGGTGGGCTCGTCGAGCAACAACACCTTGGGGTCGGTGACCAGGGCGCGGGCAATGGCCAGTTGCTGCTGCTGGCCACCCGACAGGTTGCCGCCCTTGCGCCGGCGCATGTCCCACAGCACGGGGAACAGGGCGTAGATTTCTTCGGGGATCTGGCGCGTCTTCGAGTTCTCCAGACCGGTCTGGATGTTCTCCTCGACCGTCAGGGTCGGAAAGATCATGCGGCCTTGCGGCACATAGGCAATGCCCTTGGCGACGCGCCGAAAGCTCTCGTCGCGCGACACGTCCTGGCCGGCCACGCGGATGCTGCCGCTCTTGAGTGGCATCACGCCCATCAGGCTTTTGAACAGCGTGGTCTTGCCCATGCCGTTGCGGCCCATGATGGCCACGGTTTCATTGGCCCGGCCCTCGAACGAGATGCCATGCAGGGCCTCGCTCTGGCCGTAGGCGACAAACAGATCCTTGACTTCCAGCATGCTGCGCTCCTGTGGGTTCGTTTTTCAGTGGTGCTTCAGTGGTGCTTCAGTGGCCAAGGTAGACGTCGATCACCTTGGGGTCGGCCTGCACCTTGTCCATGGAGCCTTCGGCCAGGATCTTTCCCTGGTGCATGACGGTGACCTTGTGGGCGATGCGCTTGACGAACTCCATGTCGTGCTCGATCACGATCACGGCCCGGTTCTGGCAGATGCGTTGCAGCAGCTCGGCCGTCAGCTCGCGTTCGCGCGCGCTCATGCCGGCGATGGGCTCGTCGAGCATCAGCAGCTCGGGCTCTTGCATCAGCAGCATGCCGATCTCCAGCCACTGCTTCTGGCCGTGCGACAGCAGGCCGGCTTCGGTGTCGAGCTTGTCGCCCAGGCCGATGTCATCGGCCACCGCCTGCACACGCGCTCGCACGGTATCGGTGCACTTGAAGGCCAGGGCGCCGAACACCGAGCGGCCCGACGGAAAGGACACCTCGAGGTTCTGGAACACCGAGAGGTTCTCGTAGATCGAGGGGGTCTGGAACTTGCGGCCGATGCCCAGGCGCACGCGCTTGTGCTCGGCCATCTGGGTGAGTTCTTCGTTCTTGAACTTGATGCTGCCCTTGGTGGCGCGGGTCTTGCCGCAGATCAGGTCCAGCAGGGTGGTCTTGCCGGCGCCATTGGGGCCGATGATCACGCGCAGCTCGTTCTTGTCGACGTACAGGGTCAGGGCGTCGATGGCCTTGAAGCCGTCGAACGAGACGGTCAGGTCTTCCACGGCCAGGGCGAAGTCGGTGTTGCTCATGGGGGGCTCCGTGGGGGTCAGACGCTTTGGCTGCTCACGCCGTCAGGCAGCGTGGCCGGGAGAGGATCGGCGGCGACTGGGGCGGCGACCTGGGCAGCGTTGGCCGGGGTGCTGGCGGGGGCCTGGACGGCGGCCTCCTTCAGGGCCTGGCGGCGGCCCTTCCACCAGGGCACGATGTGCTCCTCCCAGACCCCGGCCAGGCCCATGGGGAAAGCCATGGTCACGCCGATGAACAGGCCGGCCATGAGGAACAGCCAGAGGTCGGGAAAGCTCTCGCTGAAATAGGTCTTGCCCGCATTCACCAGCAAGGTGCCGTACACGGCGCCCACCAGGCTCATGCGCCCGCCCACGGCGGCATAGATCACCATCTCGATCGAGGGCACGATGCCCACGAAGCTGGGCGACATGAAGCCCACCTGCAGCGAGAACAGCGCCCCGCCGATGCCCGACAGCGCAGCCGCCAGGCAGAAGGTGAAGATCTTGAAGTTGGCCACGTCGTAGCCCGAGAAACGCACCCGGTCTTCCTTGTCGCGCATGGCCAGCAGCAGGGTGCCGAGCTTGCTGGTCTGGATGAAGCGGCACAGCACGATGGCGCCGATCAGCAAGGCCACGCACAGGTAATAGAGGATGTATTTGGCGCTGTCGGT
This sequence comes from Curvibacter sp. GW821-FHT01G03, assembly GCF_059422285.1. Classification (NCBI taxonomy): domain Bacteria; kingdom Pseudomonadati; phylum Pseudomonadota; class Betaproteobacteria; order Burkholderiales; family Comamonadaceae; genus Curvibacter; species Curvibacter sp. GW821-FHT01G03. The sequence goes on along the minus strand of NZ_JBWKWP010000020.1, from coordinate 35,189 downwards.
GCGGGTGTCCCAGCCGAGCACGGTCTTCAGGTCGGTCATGCCGTTGACGCCCCCGGTATAGCCCTGCTGGCCGATGATGAGCACGGTGAGGATCAGGGCCACCGCCTGGGTGATGATGGCAAAGTACACCCCGCCCACACGGCGCTTGAACATGGCAAAGCTCACCAGCCAGGCCAGCAGGGTGGGCACCGCGATCACGGCCGCCAGCGAGAAAGGCAGGCTCTTGAAGGGCACCCAGAGGGCCGGCAACTCAGTGATCTGATTCCAGTCCATGAAGTCGGGGATGCCCGGGGTGGACTGGATCTTGGTGCTGATCGGATCCGAGGCCTCGAGCTTGAGGAACATGGCCATGGCATAGCCGCCCAGGCCGAAGAACACGCCCTGGCCCAGGCTGAGCACGCCGCCGTAGCCCCAGACCATCACCAGGCCGATGGCCACGAAGGCATAGGTGAGGTATTTGCCCACCAGGTTGAGACGGAAGATGTCGAGCGTCAGGGGCAGCACCACGGCGAGCAAGACGGTCAGCAGCACCAGGCTGGCAAGCTGGTAGCGCTGGATCCAGGCTTTGAGGGCATTCATGGGGAGGACTCCGGTGAACTCAGGAACAGGGAAACACGCAGCGACTCAACGCAGCAACTCAGCGACGCACCTTGGAGGCGAACAAGCCTTGCGGGCGCACCATCAGGATCAGCACGATCAGCGACAGGGTGATCACCTTGGCCATCGAGCCGGCCAGGAAAAATTCGGTGATCGACTGCGTCTGCGCGATGCCGAAGGCCGACACCACGGTGCCCAGCAGACTGGCCGCACCACCGAAGGTGACCACCAGGAAGGCATCGACGATGTAGAGCGAGCCCGAGGTGGGCCCCGTGGAGCCGATGGTGGTGAAGGCGGCACCGGCCACACCGGCGATGCCGCAGCCGATGGCAAAGGTCAGACGGTCCGTCTTCTTGGTGTCGATGCCGATGGCGTTGGCCATCACGCGGTTGCTCACCGTGGCCCGCACCCGCAGCCCCCAGCGGCTCTTGTGCAGGGCCAGCAGCACGCCCAGCGTGACCACCACCGTCAGGCCCAGCACGAACAGGCCGTTGATGGGAATGTCCAGCCCCTCGGCCGGGGCCCACGAGCCCAGCAGCCAGTCGGGCAATGTGGGGCTGACCTCTTTCGGGCCGATGAAGGTGCGGAACATCTGCTGGATCGCCAGGCTCACGCCCCAGGTGGCCAGCAAGGTGTCCAGCGGGCGCTTGTACAGATGGCGGATCAGCCCCCACTCCACCAGCCAGCCCGCGGCAAACGAGAACCCGAAGGCCGCCAGGATGGCCAGCGGAAAGTAGTAGGGCACCATCTGCGGCGCATGCGTGGACGCCAGCGTCGAGCCCAGGTAGATGGTGTAGGCGCCAATGGTCATGAACTCGCCATGCGCCATGTTGATCACGCCCATCTGCCCGAAGATGATCGCCAGCCCCAACCCCATCAGCAGCAGCACCGCAAACAGGCTCAAGCCGGCAAAGCCCTGCATGAGGCCGATGTTGAGCATTTCAGAAAAAGTCATGGCACGAACTCCCGAAGGGGTGGGTCTGCAAAGTCGAAAGCACGCTCAGGGCGCAGTGCTTGTGTCGCCAAAAACGGAGCCCCGGCAAGCGAAGCGAAGCCCGTTGGGGGATGCGGCGGACCGGCTTTGCCGGTCGGCACGCATCGCCCCCTGGGGGGTATGCCGGCTACACGCAGTGAGCAAGCAACGGGGGGGTCACTGGTACCCTTTGGGGAACGGATCGGGCTTGATCAGGTCCGGCGACTCCGACACCACCTTGAAGGTGGCATCGGGCAGGCCCATGGCGATGCGCGACTTGCTCCACAGGTGGTGGTTCTTGTCGAGCTTCACGTAGCCCTCGGGTGCGGTCTTGAGTTCAATGCCGGTCTCTGAGGCGGCCACCACCTTGTCCACATCGAAGCTGCCGGCCTTCTCGACCGCGGCCTTCCACAGCCACGGGCCCAGGTAGCCGGCCTGGGTCACGTCGCCGATCACCGCGCTGGCGCCGTACTTGGCCTTGAAGGCGGCCACGAACTTCTTGTTGTTCTCGTTGTCCAGGCTCTGGAAGTACTTCATCGACGAGTAGAAGCCGGCGAAGTTCTCGCCGCCCACACCGGTCATTTCGTCCTCGGTCACGGCCAGGGTCACCAGCAGTTGCTTGTCGCCGGTGATGCCGGCGGCCTTGAGCGCCTTGTAGAAGGCCACGTTCGAGCCCCCCACCACGGCGGCAAAGATGCAGTCGGGCTTTTGCACCTTGATCTTGTTCATCAGCGAGCCGAAGTTGGTGCTGCCCAGCGGGTAGTACTCTTCGCCCACGACCTTGCCCTTCTGGAAGTTCTCGATGTGCTTGCGGGCGATCTTCATCGAGGTGCGCGGCCAGATGTAGTCCGAGCCGATCAGGAAGAAGGTCTTGGCCTTCTTCTCCTTCTGGGCCCAGTCCAGGCTGTACAGGATCTGCTGCGTGGCTTCCTGACCGGTGTAGATCACATTCTTGGACTGCTCCAGGCCTTCATAGAAGGTGGGGTAGTACAGCAGGCCGTTTTCTTTCTCGAACACCGGCAGCACGGCCTTGCGCGAGGCCGAAGTCCAGCAGCCGAAGACGGCGGCGCAACGGTCGTTGATGAGCAGCTTCTTCGATTTTTCAGCGAAGGTGGGCCAGTCGGAGGCACCGTCTTCCTTGATCACCTTGATCTTGCGGCCCAGGATGCCACCCATGGCGTTGATTTGGTCGATGGCCAGTTGCTCGGCCTGGATGGAGCCGGTCTCGGAGATGGCCATGGTGCCGGTGGCCGAGTGCAACTGGCCCACGGTGACTTCGGTGTCGGTCACGGCCAGCTTGGTGGTGTTGACCTTGTCGGTGGGCTGGGCAAAAGACCAGGCGGGCAGGCCGGCAGCAGAGGCCGTGGCCAAGGCCTGCAGCAGGCGGCGGCGGCTGATCTCAGCCTTGGTGGACCGGGGGTCTTGAACGTCGAAAACGTGCTTCATGAAACGCTCCTTGCAACAGGGTTTTGAAACCGGACGGCGGGAATCGCCGCGCTGGTGCAAAGATTAGGGAGAACCCTGGGAGCGGCCCATACGTCAATTAACGTAGGGGCCTGCGCAAACCCCATCGCCAGGGCATGGCCGGCCCACGCACCAGCACGGGGCGAGAACACTTCTTGCATGGCCCGGCGTCATGCCCAGCACGCCCCCCCGCCACAGCACCCCCCAGGCCGCCCCGCAGACGATCTTTCGTTTCCGGCGCGACTACAACTCCTGGGTGGCCGACGAGACCATGGAGGACTACGCGCTGCGCTACACGCCCAAGAGCTTTCGGCGCTGGAGCGAGTTCCGCGTGGCCAACACGGCCTTCGGTTCGCTGTCGTTTCTGGCGCTGGAGGCCATTGGCGGTGCCATCGCGCTGAACTACGGCTTCAGCAACGCGATGTGGGCCATCCTGGTGGTGGGGCTGGTGATCTTTCTGACGGGCCTGCCCATCGCGTACTACGCGGCACGCTACGGGCTGGACATGGACCTGCTGACGCGAGGTGCCGGCTTTGGCTACCTGGGCTCGACCCTCACCTCGCTGATCTACGCGGTGTTCACCTTCATCTTCTTCGCACTGGAGGCGGCCATCATGGCGCTGGCGATGCAGATGGTGGTCGATTGGCCGCTGAACTGGTGCTATGTGCTGTCTTCGGTGGTGGTGTTGCCGCTGGCCATGCGCGGCATCACCCTGATCTCGAAACTGCAGGCCTGGACCCAGCCGCTGTGGCTGTTCCTGCTGGTGCTGCCCTTTGTGTGGATCGCCCTGTCGCAACCCGAGCTGTACCGCGAGTTCACCGGCCTGTCGGGGCTCAAGAGCGGCAGCAGCGGGTTTGATCCGCTGATGTTCGGTGCGGCCACAGCCGTGATCTTCTCGCTGGTGGTGCAGATCGGCGAGCAGGTCGACTTTCTGCGCTTTCTGCCCGCGCGCACGCCGGCCAACAACGCCCGGTGGTGGGGCGCGGTGCTGCTGGCCGGGCCAGGCTGGATCCTGATGGGCATGCTCAAGATGGCCGGGGGCGCCTTTCTGGCCTTTGCCGCACTGCAGTTCGAGGTGGGGGCGCAACGTGCGGCCGAGCCCACCCAGATGTTTCTGGCCGGCTTCACCCAGGCCCTGGGCATGCCCACGCTGGCCGTGGTGATCACCGTGGTGTTCGTGGTGGTCTCGCAGATGAAGATCAACCTCACCAACGCCTATGCGGGTTCGCTGGCCTGGTCCAACTTCTTTGCCCGGGTGACGCGCAGCCACCCGGGGCGCGTGGTCTGGCTGGTGTTCAACGTGGGCATTGCCACCCTGCTGATGACACTGGGCGTGTTCGGCGCCCTGGAGAAGGTGCTGGCCCTGTACAGCAATGTGGCGATTGCCTGGGTCGGCGCCTTGGTGGCCGATCTGGTCATCAACAAGCCGCTGGGCCTGAGCCCGCCGGGCATCGAGTTCCGGCGCGCCCACCTGTACGACTTCAACCCGGTGGGCCTGGGTGCGATGGTGCTGGGAGCCACCGTGGCCGGCTGTGCCTACGCGGGCTGGCTGGGCGAGCTGGCGGCCGCGTTCTCGCCGCTGATCGCACTGGCCTTGTCGATGCTGCTGTCGCCCCTGCTGGCCTGGGCCACCGGGGGGCGCTACTACCTGGCGCGCCAACCCGACACGCAATGGCAGCGCGGCGAGATCGTGCGCTGCGCCGTCTGCGAAAACGCCTTCGAGGCCGAGGACATGGCCCGCTGCCCGGCCTATGCCGCACCGATCTGCTCGCTGTGCTGCTCGCTCGAATCGCGCTGCCACGACCGCTGCAAGACGGGCTCGCGCGCCTCCGATCAGCTGCGTGCGCTGGCCGCCCGACTGCTGCCGGCGCGCTGGGCGCTGAAGGTCAACTTCCGCCTGGGCCAGTACCTGATGGTGACGCTGTCGCTGTGCGCACTGATCAGCTTCGTGCTGGCCGTGGTGTATGTGCAGGAGAGCCTGAACATGCCCTCGGAAGCGCTGCGCGTGCCCTTTCTCAAGGTGTTTGCCCTGCTGGCCCTGCTGGCCGCGGTGTGCGCGTGGTGGGTGGTGCTGAGCACCGACAGCCGCCGCATGGCGCAGGACGAATCCGAGCGTCAGACCCAGTTGCTGCTGCAGGAAATCGATGCCCACCAGCGCACCGATGCCGCGCTGCAGTCGGCCAAAGACCTGGCCGAATCCGCCAGCCTGGCCAAGACACGCTACGTGGCCGGCATGACGCACGAGCTACGCTCGCCACTCAACAGCATCCTGGGCTACACCCAGATCCTGCTCAAGAGCTCGCGGCTGGACAGCGCCACCCGCGAAACCCTGCAGACCATGCAGCACAGCGGCGAGCACATGCACGCGCTGATCGACGGCTCGCTTGAACTGGCCCGCATCGAGGCCGGCCGCCTGCGCCTGGACCCGGCCCCTTTGCCGCTGGCCGAATTGGTGGCCCAGCTCGAAGGCATGATGCGGCCGCAGGCCGAGGCACGGGGCCTGCGCTTCGCGGTCGAGACGGTGGGCATGATGCCGGGCTGGGTGCGGGTGGATGCGAAACGCCTGCGCCAGATCCTGATCAACCTGCTGTCCAACGCAGTGCGCTTCACCGAGCACGGAGAGGTGCGCCTGCGCATGGATTTCCGGCAACACGTGACGCGCTTCGAGGTCAGCGACACCGGCATCGGCATCGAGCCGCAGGACCAGGAACGCATCTTCCACCCCTTCGAACGCGGCAGCGCCGGGCGCCGCGTGAGCGAGGCGGGCACCGGCCTGGGCCTGACCATCACCCACCTGCTGACCCAGCTCATGGGTGGCGAACTGGTGCTGGCCAGCACGCCGGGCCAGGGCAGCACCTTCAGCGTGCGCCTTTACCTGCCGGGCGTGCCGCCCGACCCGAACTGGCGGCGCCAGCACGGCGAATCGCTGCACCCCGTGATCGGCTACCTGGCTCCCCGACGCACCCTGCTGGTGGTGGACGATCAGCCCCTGCAGCGCCAGTTGCTGGCCGCCCTGCTGGTGCCGCTGGGCTTCGAGTTGCGCGAAGCCGCCAGCGGACGCGAATGTCTGGACATTGTTCAGGCCCAGAAGCCAGACCTGGTGCTGCTCGACATCACCATGGACGATCTGGATGGCTGGCAGACCGCCACCCGGCTGCGCGAGCGCTGGAGCGCGGCCGAGCTGCCCATCGTGTTCGTCTCGGCCAACCTGTTCGACCACCAGCCCGAGCGCCTGCAAGCCCTGCAATGCCAGGGCTTCGTCGGCAAGCCGGTGATCGAGTCCGAACTGCTGGAGGCGCTGGCACAGGCCCTGCAGCTGGAATGGATCCGCGACAACACCCCCCTGAAGCGCCCGGCCCCGATGCCGGAGCCCGCACTTCAGACACCGCTGCCGGCGCCCTGGCGCGAGCAACTGGCCCGCCTGGCCCGTCAAGGGCAGGCCAGCGCGCTCAAACAGGCCCTGCAGCAGGCGCGCGAGCAACTGCCGGCGGCGCACCACCCCTGCCTGGCACGCCTGCAGGCCCGGGCCGAACGTTTTGACTTTGCCGCCATCACCCAGGAACTGCGCGACCCCGAGCCCGAAGATGAACATGACCCTGAACCCCACCGCTGAACGCCAGGCTGAAGGCCCAGCCCAGCGCTTGCCTGCCGCGACCCCCGCCCGAGTGATCCTGGTGGTGGACGATGCCCTGGACACCTTGCGCATGTTGTGCGAAGCCCTGGCCGGCGAGGGCTATACCGTGCTGGTGGCGCGCGACGCCGAAGAGGCGCTGCAGCGCTTTGAACTCACCGTGCCCGACGGCGTGCTGCTGGATGCAGTGATGCCCGGGCAGGACGGCTTTGCCTTGTGCCGCCAGCTCAAGGCTACCCCGCCCTGGTCCCACGTGCCGGTGATCTTCATGACTGGCCTGTCGGACACCGAACAGATCCTGCAGGGCTTTGCCAGTGGCGGCGTGGACTACGTGGTCAAGCCGCTGCGCATTCCCGAGGTGCTGGCCCGCCTGGCCACCCATGTGCGCAACGCCCAAGCCGCACGTCTGGCCCGCGAGGCCGTCGATGTGGCCGGCATGGGGGTGTTGATGCTCGACGCCCAAGGCCGGGCCGCCTGGCGCTCACCCCAGGCCACGCAATGGCTGGAACAGGCTTTCGCCCCTGAGGGCCTGGCCGGCGAGGCGGCCCGCCAATGGCTGCGCAGCGCCGCCCTGGGCACACCGACCCGCCTGCCCCTGCCCCAACACCCGCCCGGAACCCAGGTCCTGAGGGCACGCCACCTGGGCGAAAGCGGCCTGGCCGAATCCATGCTGCTGCTCACCCTGGGCCCGGCCGACACCCCGCCCCCGCGCGCACAACCCGACGTGGCCCTGACCCCACGCGAGACCGAGGTGTTGTCGTGGCTGGCCAAGGGCAAGACCAACCGCGACATCGCCGACATCCTGGGCATGAGCCCGCGCACGGTGAACAAACACCTGGAGCACATCTTTGAAAAGCTGGGGGTCGAGACCCGCACCGCGGCAGCGGCGGTGGCGGCCCGGCTGCTGCCGGGCTGAAGCGCTGCGGTTCAGGCCCAGCGGGCACCGCCATCGAGGTGCAGCACCGCCCCGTTGAGTTGGCGATTGCCCATGGCAAACAGCGCCGTCTGGGCAAAGTCTTCCGCCTGGCCCAGGCGCTTGAGCGGCTGCAGATCGGCCAGGCCTTGCAGGGCCTGGGCCTGGCCACCCAGCGCCCGCTCCAGCAACGGCGTCTGCATGGGGCCCGGGTTGATCACATTGATGCGCCGCGGCGCCAGCTCGCTGACCAGGGAGCGCGCCAGCGACTCCACCGCGCTGGCCGCCGCGGCCACTATGGCCATGCCCGGGCGCGGACGCTGGCTGACCATGCCCGAGGTGAGCAGCACCGACCCCTGAGGCGCCAGGCACGGGGCCACGGCGCGCAGAGCGTGCACCGCGCCCCAGAAGCGCGAGTCAAGGCTGGTGCGCAAGGCCGCCAGATCGCCATCGATCAAGCGCGCAGGCTGGTTGTTGGCCGCGCAGACCACCAGGTGATCGACCCGGGCAAATGGGGTGAAGAAAGCCTGCACCGAGCCCTCATCCGCCAGATCCACACACGCCCCGCCGGCCTTCGGCCCCAACTGGGCCAACGCCTCGGCCAGGCGCTGCGGATCACGCCCGCCGACATGCACCTGCGCGCCAGCCCGCAAGGCCCCTGCCGCCGTGGCCAGGCCCAGGCCTGAGGTGCCGCCCAAAACCAGCACCTGCTGACCTTGCAAAAATGAATCGAACATGACTGATGATCTCCAATCGGGAATGCAGGACGATGGCATTGCGCCCCTGCTTGACCCCGCTGGGGACAGGGGGCGGGAAATGCCCCGCTCAGTCTGCCAACCAGAAGCCAGGGACCTTGGCTCACCCCGTCCCATCGGGACCGAAGGGCGCCCATCGGTTATCAAGATCAGATGAAAGGTAGTTCATGGCCCCTTGCCTCCGTCCAGTCAATGGGATTCCACGGGCTCGCGAAGCAACAGATACAGCGGCAAAGCCAAGGATGGGCCGATGAAGAACAAGGCTGCGATAACCCACCCTCGGTGCCTGACAGGGCGACGCTTGTTTTCATGCGCCATGAAAGCAAGTAAGGCCAAAGCCGACACCCCTACATCGGCCCAGGCAAATGCCGCCACCGGGGAGGCCCACACCTGTTGAATCAACAAAGGAAGATTCAGCCCATGCTGCCCCAGCCAAGGCAAGAAGAGCCCCAGAGGCACTGAAGCCCCCAACAAGCACAGGATGAGATAAAGCGTCTTCATGTCGCGGGCTCCAATCGACGTTTCAAAAGAGGGAAGGGCTACGGGTGCGTTCAGCCTGCGCCGGCCCAACCCCGCGCCACGTGAATGGCAGAAGGCCTGGCCGTCACGGACGGCCCTGAACGCCCCATTCTCGCCCTGACCGGCATTCCGGGCGGCAGCCCTCAATCGCCTCGGGTGAAAAGTCGCCGAGTGGTCAGATGGCCGCCTCGATGGGCCCATCGCGCAGGACAAGCTGCCGTGACTTGAGCAACCCGCACAAGACACCTTTTGGATGCCTACATGCAGGAGACTGCCTTGCCCACACGTTCCCCCGCCCAGCAAATTGCCTTTCGCTACCGTGCCACGGACAGCGCCTGGCGGACCATCTGGGGGTCGACGAAACCACGGCCATCCACATGGCGCTGCACGAGCTGGCCATCAAGCTGCTGCCGCCATACGAAGCGGACGACGGAGCGCTCACGGCCGCCCAACTGGATCAGATCAAGAAGGCCGTACCGCGAGGCCGCAAGCGCTCGGTGCGTTCGAGCCTGATGGAGACCGAGTCGACATGACCCCGGTCTGGTGGCCGGAGCCCGCGGCAGGCGAGCGGGCCTGGTGCCATTTTCCCGACAACCTTCATCCGCGCCCGAAACCTCGGCCCGCCCTGGTTCTGGCCATCCCAGGAATGAAACCCCTCTTCAGGCATGAGGGCGCTCAGTCGCCAGCAAGCCGCAGCGACGGATGCGCCTTCAGGTAAGCGCCCATGACCTGCAGCAGCTCGGTGATGTCGCGCTGCACGGTGCCGAAGTCGGCGCTGCGCTCGCGGGTCTGCTCGTCCATGTAGATCGGGCGGCGGATCTCGATCTGCAGGCTGTGGCGGTTCAGGGCGGGCTGACCGATGCGGGCGATCAGGGCCACGCCCTTGTAGGGGTCGTTGCGGGCCACGGTGTAGCCCTTGGCGCGCAGATGCGCTTCAACCAGCGCCACAAAGCCGGGCTCGCAGGTGCTGCCGTCGCGGTCACCCAGCACAAAGTCGGCCAGCGGGCGGGGGCTTTTGATCTGCAGGCGCTCGTAGGCGTTGTTGGGCATGGAGTGCAGGTTCAGGTGCCAGAGGGCACCAAAGCGGGCCTGGTTCTGGGCCACCGCGTCCGACAGGGCGGCGTGGTAAGGCCGGTAGCAGCGGTCGATGCGTTGCTGCACCTCGGCCACCGACAGCGGGCCGTCGTAGAGGGGCTGGCCTTTCACGCTGCGCCAGATCAGACCCGAGCCCAGGCGGGTTTTCTCGCCCGGCGACAGGGGGGTGGGCCAGGGGCCGTCGAGCAGGGCCGGGTCGATGTCGTCCAGGCTGCGGTTCAGGTCCAGATAGCTGCGCGGAAAGTGGGCTTCAAGCAAGGTGGCGCCCAAGGCGGGCGCCGCGCTCCAAAGGGCTTCGACATGGGTGTCCTCGGCGGCGCGCAATTCGAGCCGCGGCAGCACCGTCTTGAAATCAAGCGGGTAGTTGGTGCCGCTGTGGGGCGAGTCGCACACCAGGGGGATGCGCGGCGCGGTAGGCTCGTGCACGGTGAACAAGGGGGGCGTGTGCGGGCTCATTCGGCCTCCACTTTGGCCACCTTGGCCACTTCGAGGTAGCGCGCCACGGCCTGCTGGATCTGGCTCTGGAACTGCGCCGGGGTGGTGGGGATCAGGGTGGCGCCGGCCTCGTTCATCTTCTTGATGAAGTCGGGCTGCTGCATGGCCTGGTGGATGGCCTGGTTGAGCTTTTGCACCACCGGGGCCGGGGTGCCGGCAGGCGCCACCACCCCGAACCAACCACCGTTGCCCATCTGGGGAAAACCCAGCTCGCCATAGGTGGGCACGCCAGGCAGGGCCGGTGAGCGTTTGTCGGACAACACGACCAGCGCCCGCAAGCGCCCCGACTGGATGTGCGGCAAGGCGGAGGGCAGGTTGTCGGTGATGGCCTCGACCTGGCCCGCCACCGCATCGTTCAGCGCCATGCCCGAGCCTTTGTAGGGCACGTGCAGCAACTCGATCTTGGCCAGGCTGGAGAAGTACTCGACATTGGCGTGCCCCAGCGAGCCGGTGCCGGGCGAGGCGAAGGTGATCTTGCCGGGCGCCGTGCGGGCTGCGGCGATGAGATCCGCCAGGCTCTTGTAGGGGGTGCGGACATTCACGGCCAGCACGCTGGGCACCGTGGCCACATTGCTGATCGGCGCAAAGTCTTTCAGCGGGTCGTATTTGAGGCGGCTGCCATAGGCGGCCACGTTGGAGCCATGGGTGCTCATGGTGGCCATGCCCAGGGTGTAGCCGTCGGGGCGGGCCTTGGCCACCTGCTCCATGCCGAGCGAGCCACCGGCACCGGCGCGGTTGTCCACCACAATCGCCTGCCCCAGGGCCCGGCCCGCGAACTCGGCGATCAGGCGGGCCGCCAGATCGGTGGAGCCGCTGGGGGCAAAGGGCACGATCAGGCGGATCGGCTTGTCGGGGTAGTCGGCCCGGGCCAGGGCGGGGGCCAGCGTGGCCGAGCCGGCGAGGCCGAGCACGATGAGGCGGCGGGTGATGGATGCGACGTTCGGTACGACGGGGAAAGGTGCGACGGATTTCATGGCATTCGGGCTCAACTCGGCATTGGATGGGAGGTGACCAGTGTCCGGACAGACGCCCGCCGGCACCAACGACAATCCGGTCAGCGGTCATGCGCAACAGTCATACCCATCCCTTTCGCCCCGTGCTCACCATGCGACTGCATTCACCTTCGATGTCCGAACTCCACGCCTTCGCGGCCGCCGTGCGGCTGGGCAGCTTCTCCAAGGCTGCGGTCGAACTGTGTGTGACACAAAGCGCCATCAGCCGGGCGGTGGCGCGGCTGGAGTTTCACTACGGCAAGCCCCTGCTGCTGCGGCGTGCCAATGCGATTTCGCTGACCGCGGCCGGGCAGCAGTTGCTGGACGCGATCCGCGAACCGTTGGCCGCGATCGAGGCCGCCAGCGCCCGCTTGCGTGAAAGCCCCGCCGACCAGGCCCTGCATCTGTCGGTGGTGCCGACCCTGGCCAGCGTGTGGTTGATCCCGCGCCTGAAAACGTTTCAACAGCGACACCCCGAGGTGCACATCAACTTTGTGCCGTACCGCAAGGACGAGGACTTTTCAGGTGCCACACCGGATGCCGCCGTGCTGACCGGGCTGGGCCCCGGGCAATGGCCGCACTGGGATTGCGATTACCTGATCGGGCGCGAGGTGGTGCCGATCTGCCACCCAGCCCGCCTGGGACAACGGCAGGCTGCGGGCGCCTGGCTCACGCCGGGCGATCTGGCCGATGAACCCCTGCTCTACCACACGACCGCACCCGGCAATTGGGCGCAATGGCTACAGGCCGCCGGGGCGGCGGACCGCCCGCCACGGCTGAGCACGGCCTTCGACCAGGTGGCCATGCTGATCCAGGCCGTGATCGCGGACATGGGGGTGGCGCTGGTGCAGCGCTGTCTGGTCCAGAAGGAATTGGCCGCGGGGGCCGTGGCCGTGCCATTTGACCTGCCGATCACCCTGGCGCGGGGCTACTTTCTGTGTGCCCCCTCAGGGCAGCGCCGCAAGCCGGCGTTGGCCGCCTTTCGGCGCTGGCTGCTGCAGACGGCCCAGGCCGACGTGGCCGCCCTGAACGCGGCCCACGGCGCGCGGCGACCGGAGGCCTGAAGCGTGCGGCCTCAGGCCGCCTCGCGGTAAGCCGCAAAACGGCCGGCGATCGGCAGTTCACGGGCGGCCAGGGGCTGCACCGCCTGGGCAATGGCACCGATGTGGTCCGGGGTGGTGCCGCAGCAGCCGCCCACGATGTTGACCAGGCCTTCGGCCGCAAACTCGTGGATCAGGCGGCTGGTGACGTCAGGGGTCTCGTCAAAGCCGGTGTCGCTCATGGGGTTGGGCAGGCCGGCGTTGGGATAGCAGCTGATGAAGGTGTCGGGGGCGACGCGGTTGAGCTCCTGGATGTAGGGGCGCATCAGCGTGGCGCCCAGCGCGCAGTTGAGGCCGATGGCCAGGGGCTGTGCATGACGCACGCTGTGCCAGAAAGCGGTCACGGTCTGGCCCGACAGGATGCGGCCCGAGGCGTCGGTGACCGTGCCACTGATCAGGATGGGCAGGCGCTGGCCACTGGCCTCGAAGTACTCGTCGACGGCGAACAGGGCGGCTTTGGCGTTCAGGGTGTCAAAGATGGTCTCGACCAGCAACACGTCGGCACCACCTTCGACCAGGGCCTGGGTCTGTTCGTAGTAGGCCGCGCGCAACTCCTCGAAATTGACGTTGCGGGCGCCGGGGTCGTTCACATCGGGGCTGATGCTGGCGGTTTTGGGCGTCGGGCCCAGGGCGCCGGCCACGAAGCGTGGCTTGTCGGGCGTGCTGTACTTGTCGCAGGCAGCGCGGGCCAGGCGGGCCGACACCAGATTCATCTCACGGGCCAGTGGCGCCATGTCGTAATCGGCCTGGGCGATGGTGGTGGCGCCGAAGGTGTTGGTCTCGATCAGGTCGGCCCCGGCGGCCAGGTAGCTTTCGTGGATGCTGCTGATGACGTCTGGCCGGGTCAGGCTGAGCAGCTCGTTGTTGCCCTTGACGTCCTTGTGGAAGGCACTGAAGCGGTCCCCCTGGTGCCCTGCACCGGTGTAACCGGCGCCGCGGTATTGCTCTTCGGTGAGCTTGAAGCGCTGGATCATGGTGCCCATGGCGCCATCGAGGATGACGATGCGTCGGGACAGGATTTCGGGCAGCGCCTGCGCGCGCGTGTAGACAACGGGTTTCATGCCGCCATTGTAGAAACTCGCTCGCTGCACGGTTTCGAGCCTGAGAACTACCCCCAAATGGGCTATCTATTTCTCTGTTACAAGACAGCACATTTTGCTAGACTGATTGGTTACTCGGTGCAGGATTGATGCGTTGAAACTCAAGTCTGCCCACGCCCCTGCAGACCAGCCTGCGCCCATCTCGGGCCTGCAGCTGCCTTCGACCCAAGGAATCGCATGGCCATCTGGCACAAGCAAGTCTGGAGCCCCATCGAAAGCGCGGTTGACAATGCCGACGTGGTTGCCTTGCATCGTCTGTGGCTGGGCCTGAGCGCCGCCCCCGGGCAACTTCCGACCTTGGCCGATCTGGCCCTGGACGGCCCCCTGTCCGCCTTTGCGGCACGCATGACCGTGTACCGCCCCCTGCCCGACGGCGACTACCTGGGCCATTTCTGCGGAGAGGAGTTCCGCCACGACTCGCTGAGCGACCCCACCGGCCTGCGGCTGAGTCAGCAGGCGCCCGAGCTGGCCGACTTCCAGCGCTGCCATTTCGACGAGGTGGCGGCGCGTGGCCTGCCGCTGTACGTGGTTCATTTCGCTCACAGCAACCCCTGGGTGCTGACCTGGGAGCGCCTGGTGATGCCGGCGCAAGGCGACGACGGCCGGCCCTGGATCCTGGTCTTCAACCAGCCCATGGAGGCCCGCGCCAAGCTGCTGGAGACCGTGCTGAACTGTGCCAGCGAAGGCGTGGTGGCCTTGCGCCGCGTGCGCGGCGCTGGGCACGAAGGCACACCTTGGCTGGTGACGGTGGCCAACCTGCCGTTTGCAACGCTGGCGGGCAATGCCGAAGAGCCGCCTCAGGGGCGGCTGGCCCATGAGGTGTTTCCAAACTGGCACCGGCTGGACCTGGACGCCGATTGCCTGGCCGTGGTGCAGGCGCGCACCCCGCGCGAACGCGAGCTGGAACTCACCCAGGATGGCGCCAGTCGCTGGTTCAAGGTGTTCATCGGCCCACTGCTGGACGGCTGTGTGGTGCGCCTGACCGACGTCACCGCCATCAAGGACAAAGAACAGGTACTGCACGACAACGCCCGTCGCCTGCAGGCCGACAACGAACAGCTGCGCCAATTGGCCTGGCGCGATGGCCTGACCGGCCTGCTGAACCGGCGCGCACTGGATGTGATCCTGGAGCGCGAGGTGGCGCGCAGCCTGCGCCTGAGCGAACCCCTGGCCCTGGTGATGTGCGACATCGACCACTTCAAGGCGTTCAACGACTTCTATGGGCACCTGATCGGCGACGATTGCCTGCGCGAGGTGGGCCAGGTCCTCAGTGGGGTGATCCAGCGCGCCACCGACATGGTGGCCCGCTACGGCGGCGAGGAATTCACCCTGGTGCTGCCCAACACCGTGCTCAACGGCGGGCTGGATCTGGTGCAGCGCATCCAGCATGCGCTGCACGAGCGCGGGCTGCCCGACGCCACCTCGCCCGAAGGCAAGTTGCTCACACTGAGCTTTGGCGTGGCCGAATTCGACCCGCGCCGCGATGCCACGGCCCATGCTTTTCTGGAGCGGGCCGACAGTGCGCTGTACCGTGCCAAGCACCAGGGGCGCAACCGGGTGGGCCTGGCCTACCCGCAGGGCATCCAGGTGCTGGAGAGCCAGCTCTCCCCCGCGGGCTGAGATAATCCCCGGCCACGGCCCTTGTCCGCCCTGATCGGCGACGCGGCTGCGCGCTGTCGTGCCGGCTCGTCCAGTCAGCCTTTGGCGGACGCAGGCACGCGCTGCCCGACGCTGAATCGCTGTTGAATACCGCTTTGCCTCCCACCCCACCCGAGTCCGCCTTGCCACACATTCCCGAGTCCTCTGCCCAGTCCGTGTTGCGTGAGGTGTTCGGCTACGAGCAGTTTCGCGGCCCCCAGAAGGCCATCATTGACCATGTGGTGGCCGGGGGCGATGCCCTGGTGCTGATGCCCACGGGCGGCGGCAAGTCGCTGTGCTACCAGGTGCCGGCCATCGTGCGCCAACGCGCGGGCCTGGGCATCACGGTGGTGGTGTCGCCGCTGATTGCCTTGATGCACGATCAGGTCGGGGCCTTGCATGAATCGGGGGTCGATGCGGCCTTCCTCAATTCGACCCTGTCGTACGACGAGGCCAGCGAGGTGGAGCGCCGGCTGCTGCGCGGCGAGATCACGCTGCTGTATGCGGCGCCCGAACGCATCACCACGCCGCGCTTCCTCTCCCAGCTCGACTCGCTGCACGAACGCGGCATGCTGAGCCTGTTTGCCATCGACGAAGCGCACTGCGTGAGCCAATGGGGCCATGACTTCAGGCCCGAGTACCGGGCCCTGACGGTGCTGCACGAACGCTATGCCGGCGTGCCGCGCATGGCCCTGACCGCCACGGCCGACGCCACCACCCGCGCCGACATCGTGGAACGCCTGCAACTGCAGGAGGCAGGCCAGTTCGTCAGCAGCTTCGACCGGCCCAACATCCGCTACACCATCGTCGAGAAAAAAGACGTGACGCAGCAGCTGCTGCGCTTCATCGAAAGCGAGCACACCACCCCCCAGGGCCATGATGCGGGCGTGGTGTACTGCCAGTCGCGCAAACGCGTCGAGGAGCTGGCCCAGACCCTGTGCGAGAACGGGCTCAACGCCCTGCCCTACCACGCCGGCCTGGACGCCGGCGTGCGCCAGCACCACCAGGACCGTTTCCTGCGCGAGGACGGCATCATCATGTGCGCCACCATCGCCTTCGGCATGGGCATCGACAAGCCCGACGTGCGATTTGTGGCCCACGTCGACATGCCCAAGAACATCGAGGGCTACTACCAGGAAACCGGCCGCGCCGGCCGCGATGGTGGGGCGGCCAACGCCTGGATGGCCTACGGTCTGCAGGACGTGGTGAACCAGCGCCGCATGATCGACGAAAGCCCGGCCAGCGAAGAATTCAAACAGGTGATGGTGGGCAAGCTCGATGCCCTGCTCGGCCTGGCCGAGGCCATCGACTGCCGGCGCGTGCGCCTGCTGAGCTACTTTGGCCAGCACAGCGAGGCCTGCGGCAACTGCGACAACTGCCTGACCCCGCCCGCCGTGTGGGATGGCACCGACGCGGCTCGCAAGTTGCTGTCCACCATCTACCGGGTGCAACAGGCCAGCGGCATCAGCTTTGGTGCCGGCCACATCATGGACATCCTGCGCGGCAAGAAGACCGAGAAAGTGACGCAGTACGGCCACGAGCAGATCAGCACCTTCGGCATCGGGGCTGAATTCTCAGAACAGCAACTGCGTGGCGTGCTGCGCCAGTTGATCGCCATTGGTGCCCTGGCCGTGGATGCGCAGGCCTTCAACACCTTGCAGCTCACCGACTCAGCGCGGGCCGTGCTGCGTGGCGAGGTGCCGATCCGGCTGCGCGAAAGCACGGCGGCTGCGCCGCGCAGCCGGCGCACGCGCAACAGCACCGGCAGTGGCAGCGCGGCCAAGACAGCGATCGCCCTGGAAGGCGGCGCGCTGCGCCGCTTCGAGGCCCTGAAGGCCTGGCGCACCGAGGTGGCCCGCGAACACAATCTACCGGCCTACGTGATCTTTCACGACGCCACCCTGGCGGCCATTGCCGAGCGTTTTCCGGCCACGCCCGAAGACCTGCAGGGCATCAGCGGCATCGGAGCGCGCAAGCTCGAAGCCTACGGCGCCGAAGTGCTGCGCGTGTGCCAGTTGTGAGGCTGGGGGCAGGTGAGAGGGTCAGGCCAAATCAGGTATTGACCCGGAAGATGCGCACGGCCCGCTGAAGCGTGTCGGCGCGGCGCTCCAGGGTCTCGCTCGACACCGCCGAGGCACTGGCCAGCTCGGCATTGCGATGGGTCACGTCGTCGATCAGCTGCATGGCCTGGTCGATCTGCGTCACGCCGTGCAACTGCTCGCGCGCCGCCGTCTCAATGGACTGCAGCATGCCGCTGACACGCTGAACCGAACCCACCACGCCTTGGATGGTGCGGGCAGCCTCCTCGACCCGGAGCCCGCCGGTATCCACATCCGACACCGAGGCATCGATCAGACTGCGGATCTGGGTCGCTGCGTCGGTGCTGCGGCGAGCCAGCGCCCGCACCTCGGCCGCCACCACCGCAAAGCCCCGCCCCTGGTCACCGGCATGGGCCGCCTCGACCGCCGCATTGAGGGCCAGCAAATTGGTCTGAAAGGCCAATTGCTCCATCAACTCGATGATGTCGGTGATGCGCTTGGACGAGCCACGGATGCGTTCCATCGAACTCGACACCTCACCCGTCGCATGGCTGCCGGCATCGGCGTGCCGATGGGCATCGGCACTGAGCTGGGCCAGCTCGCTCACGGTGGAGGAGGTCTCGCTCAGCGAGGCGGTCATCTCGGTGACCGAGGCCACCGTTTCGGCCACGGCCTGGGCTTGCTGCTCGCTGCGGGCCGACAGATCCAGCGTGCCGTCGCGGATGGTGCGCGCCTCGGACACCATCTCGTCCACCTCGGCGCGCACATCGGTCACGATGGCGCGCATGTTCAGGTTCACCAGCCACAACTGGCGCTTGATCTGGCCAATCGGATTGGTCGGGTCGTAATCAAGCATGCCGTCCAGGTTGCAGGCCGCCAGATTGCCGGCCACATCCGCAGCCTCGGCCAGCGGCTTGGCCGTGCTGTGCAGGAACCAGGCCTGAAAGCCCCCCCAACCCAGTGCCGCGCCAAGGCCTTGCCAGAACAGCAGCGGCAACCCAAGGCCCGCGAGGCCATCGGCCACGGCCGAGCCACCCCACACAGCCAGGGCCAGGGCCGCTGCGGCAGCCAGGCCGGTGCGCTGCGACAGGGTCAGTCGGTAACGGCGCTTGGGCCAGTCGCGCCACCCCACGCCACGGATACCGCCGGCATGCAGGCGGAACGAGCGCCGCCCGCTGGCCTTTTCCTCGGCCATGGCCCGGTACAGTTGCTCGGCCTCGCGCACCTGTTCACGCGTGGGCTTGAGCCGCACCGACATGTAGCCGGCCGGCTTTCCGCCCTCCATCACCGGCGAGACATTGGCCTGCACCCAATAGAAATCACCGTTTTTGCAGCGGTTCTTGACGATGCCCGACCAGGGACGCCCCCGACCGATCGTGGACCACATGTCGGCATACGCCTCGGGCGGCATGTCCGGGTGCCGCACCAGGTTGTGCGGCTGCCCCAGCAGCTCGTCGTAGGAAAAGCCGCTGATCTGCACAAAGGCCCGGTTGCAATGGGTGATGCGCCCCTGGGTATCCGTGGTGGACACCAGTACCGCGCCGTCAGACATGACAACTTCGTTTGGGGTGATCGGTAAGTTGATCTTCATGAAATAGTCGGAAGCCCGACGAACGAAACATGCTAGCGTCTGATTGGATCGTGAACCTCGCCCAAAAAGCTTGACAAAAGTCATGATCGCCTCATCAGATCTCACAAGTGATTCAGATTTATCATTTCAGGACACCCCCATGTTGACACTGCAGGACATCCAACAAGCCGCCGCCCGGGTGAGCCCCCACGTTCTGGACACCCCTTTCGTCGAGTCGCGCACCCTGTCACAACTGACCGGAGCCCAGATCTTCCTGAAGTTCGAGAACCTGCAGTTCACGGCCTCTTTCAAGGAACGCGGCGCCTGCAACAAACTGGCCCAGCTCAGCGATGAGCAGCGCCAGCGGGGTGTGATCGCCATGAGCGCCGGCAACCACGCCCAGGGCGTGGCCTACCATGCGCAGCGCCTGGGGCTGCGCGCCGTGATCGTGATGCCGCGCTTCACCCCGGGGGTGAAGGTGGAACGCACACGGGGCTTCGGCGCCGAGGTGGTGCTGCACGGGGACACTCTGGACGAGGCCCGCCAGCATGCCCAGGCCCTGGCCGAGGCGCAGCAGCTCACTTTTGTGCATCCCTATGACGATGAAGCCATCATGGCCGGCCAGGGCACCGTGGCACTCGAAATGCTGCGCGTGGTGCCCGACCTGGACGCTCTGGTGATCGCCGTGGGCGGGGGTGGGCTGATGGCCGGCGTGGCCACGGTGGCGCGCGCGCTGCGCCCCCAGATCGAGCTGGTCGGGGTGCAGACCTCACGCTTTCCAGCCATGGTGAATGCCCTGCGCGGCACCCACCATCCGCAGGGCAGCAGCACGATTGCCGAGGGCATCGCCGTGGGCACCCCCGGCCTGCTCACCCGCGCCGTGCTGGCCGAGCGCATCGACGACCTGGTGCTGGTGGACGAGGGCGACATCGAGCAGGCGCTGGTCATGCTGCTGGAAATCGAGAAGACGCTGGTCGAAGGTGCCGGTGCCGCCAGCCTGGCGGCCATCCTGAAACAACCTGAACGCTACCGCGGCCGCAAGGTGGGCCTGGTGCTGTGCGGCGGCAACATCGACCCGTTGCTGCTGGCCGCCATCATTGAACGCGGACTGGTGCGCTCGGGTCGCCTGGCCCGCATCCGCGTGAGCGCGCGCGATGTGCCCGGCATGCTGGCACGCATCACGGCCATCGTGGCCGAATTGGGGGCCAACATCGAAGAGGTTCACCACCAGCGCGCCTTCACCAGCCTGGCGGCACAGAACGTCGAGATCGAACTGGTGGTGCAGACCCGCGGCCCGGACCACATCGATGCCCTGCTGGACCATTTGCACGACGCCGGACTGGAAGCCGTCCTGCAGGGTCATCACTGACAAGACGCCCCATCCCGGCCTGGGTAGAATGCAAGGCACAAACCCACCCACGAGGAGACACATGTCCAACCACCACGCCGCAGCCTCCACCGACGCGCCCCAGGATCCGGTCGAAGCGATTGTTCCCCTGATCCCCTTCGTGCTGCCCATTGTGGGCGGTCTGCTGATTTTCCTGCTGGCTTTCATTGCGGTGACCATGGCTTGAAGCCCCTCCCGCGCTGCATAAAAAACCGCCCATCGAGGCGGTTTTTTGTGGCCTGAACCACCACCCGGCCTCAAAAAACCACACATAACCTCATGCAATTTTTGCATGAACTTTCAAAGTAACTGCGAGACTTTCCGCGGCTGGCTTCATAAAATCGTCATCCCAGCCGACCCGCGGTGCCCGGAAGTCCTGTCCGTTCACCCCGAGACCCGCCCGCCGACTGAGCAGTCAAGCCGTTTTCTCAAAAGGTTCCGTGGCGCCCAGGGGGTCCATCGGCAGATCAGGCTCCCGCGAATGCTCATCGCCCTACGCGGAAAGCCCATCAGGCCCATCGAGCTCTTTTGAAAAGACGACTTTTCAACTTAGGAGCCTCCGATGAACTCACCCGTGATGCAGGGCCTGACCCTCAACACCCCTTCGTACGTCAAAAACGCCAAGCTGATCGCCTGGGTGGCTGACATGGTGGCCCTGTGCAAGCCTGCCAGCGTGGTGTGGTGCGACGGAAGTGACGAAGAGTACCAACGCCTGTGCCAGCAACTGGTGGATGCCGGCACCTTCAAGAAGCTCAACGCCGCCAAGCGCCCCAACAGCTTCCTGGCCTGCTCCGATCCGAGCGACGTGGCCCGCGTGGAAGACCGCACGTTCATCTGCTCCGACAAGAAGGAAGACGCCGGCCCGACCAACAATTGGAAGGCCCCGGCCGAAATGCGCGCCCTGCTGCAGCCGCTGTTTGACGGGTGCATGGCTGGCCGCACCATGTATGTGGTGCCCTTCAGCATGGGCCCGCTGGGCTCCAACATCGCCCACATCGGTGTTGAACTGACCGACAGCGCCTACGTGGCCGTGAACCAGAAGCTGATGACCCGCATGGGCAAGGCCGTGTACGACGTGCTGGGTGTGGATGGCGAGTTCGTGCCCTGCCTGCACACCGTGGGCGCCCCCCTGGCCGCCGGCGAGACCGACAAGACCAGCTGGCCTTGCAACCCCACCGTCAAGTACATCGTCCACTACCCGGAAACCCGCGAAATCTGGTCCTACGGTTCGGGCTACGGCGGCAACGCGCTGCTGGGCAAGAAGTGCCTGGCCCTGCGCATCGCCTCCAACATGGGCCGCGAGCAAGGCTGGCTGGCCGAGCACATGCTGATCCTGGGCGTGACCAACCCGCAAGGCAAAAAGTACCACGTGGCAGCCGCTTTCCCCAGCGCCTGCGGCAAGACCAACTTCTCGATGCTGGTGCCCCCGGCAGCGTTCGTCGGCTGGAAAGTCACCACCATCGGTGACGACATCGCCTGGATCAAGCCGCAGGCCGATGGCTCGCTGCGCGCCATCAACCCCGAAGCCGGTTACTTCGGCGTGGCCCCCGGCACCAACACGCTGACCAACCCCAATTGCATGGCCAGCCTGGACAAGGACGTGATCTTCACCAACGTGGCCCTGACCGATGACGGCGATGTGTGGTGGGAAGGCATGGAAAAGGACAGCGGCAGCACCCCGGCCCACCTGATCGACTGGCAAGGCAAGGACTGGACGCCCGCCATCGCCAAGGAAACCGGCGCCAAGGCCGCTCACCCGAACGCCCGTTTCACCGTGGCTGCCACCAACAACCCGGCGCTGGACAGCGCCTGGGATGATCCGGCCGGCGTGACCATCGATGCCTTCATCTTTGGTGGCCGCCGCTCGACCACCGTGCCGCTGGTGACCGAAGCCCGCAACTGGACCGAGGGCGTGTACATGGCCTCGACCATGGGCTCGGAAACCACCGCTGCGGCCTTCGGCCAGCAAGGCGTGGTGCGCCGCGACCCCTTCGCCATGCTGCCCTTCTGCGGCTACAACATGAGCGACTACTTCCAGCACTGGCTCAACACCGGTGACAAGATCACCGCCGCCGGTGGCAAGCAGCCCAAGATCTTCACCACCAACTGGTTCCGCAAGGGCGAAGACGGCAAATTCGTCTGGCCCGGCTATGGCGAGAACATGCGCGTGCTGAAGTGGATGATCGACCGCATCGAAGGCCAGGCCCAGGGCACCGACACCATGTTCGGCGTGGCCCCGACCTATGCTGAAATCAACTGGAACGGCCTGGACTTCTCCGAAGCCCAGTTCAACACTGTGACCAGCATCGACCGCGCCGCCTGGACTGACGAACTCAAGCTGCACGCCACCCACTTCGAGCAGTTGGCCTACCACCTGCCCCAAGCCCTGGTGGACACCAAGGCCGAACTCGAAAAGCGCCTGGCCGCCTGATTCAGGCCCACCGCGCACCGACCCTGAGTGGGTTGGACACCGCCGCCGCCCCGCCAGGGCCGGCGGCTTTTTTTTGTTCAGCCGGTGGGCCAGACAAGAAAAAAGCCGTGGCCCTTGCGGGACACGGCTTGAAGCCTGTTCTATCTCAGCGGTTCACCGGGCGCAGGCCCGGCCCAGCCTCAGAAGTAGCCGCGCACGTCGCGGGCTGCGTCACGGCTCATGGCACGGCTGATGTCGGCCATCACGCGAGCATCCGTCAGGGCCAGGCTCCACAGCTTGCGGTCTTCCGCAGCTTCGCGACGGGCACGGCTCCACGAGGCCAGACCGGCGCGCAGACCCACCGAGGCGCGGCGGATCGGGGTGGCCAGCAAGGCCAGGGCGGCAAAAGCCACGGTCCACAGACCGATCCAGGCGGCCAGCAGGTGGCCGTCCGACCAGGTGTCGATCACCTGATTGGCAGCGACCACCAGAGCGGCCACCACGGCGGCCAGCAGCAGCGTCGCCGTGCCACGTGGGCCGTCGAACTGGCGCGATGCATCACGCAGGGTTTCGGCGGCCTTCTCGGCACGGGCCACACCGGCGTGGTGGAAAGAATGGGGGGCGTGAACAAAGCTGGTCATGGTGTATTCCTTTCGCTGTCGGGACAGTTGCCCGAGTTATGGGCTCAATACTAGGGTTAACCCTAAACTTGTTCAAATTTATATTACTGATGATGATCATTCACATTGATGATGTTTCAAGGAAACCCCATGCACCAGGGCCGATTCAGAAACCTTGACCTCAATCTGCTGCGCGTCTTTGACGAGGTGATGGCCGAGCGCAGCCTGACCCGCGCCGCCCACAAGCTGGCCCTGACCCAGCCGGCCGTCAGCAACGCGCTGCGGCGCCTGCGGGACAGCCTGGGCGACGAACTGGTGCGGCGCCACGGGGCCGGTGTCGAGCCCACCCCGATGGCGCTGGCCTTGTGGCCCACCGTGCGCGAGGCGCTGCAGCGCCTGCAATCGGCCCTGGTGCCCGAAAACTTTGACCCGGCCGAGGCCAACACCACCTTTGTGCTGACCATGGCCGACGCCACGGCAGCCTCGCTGATCCCGGGCCTGGTGGACATCATCGAAGAAGAGGCGCCAGGGGTGTCGATCCGGGTCGTCCCCTTGTCCACCCGTGACCCGCGCCGGCTGCTGGACGAGGAGTCGGTGGACATGGCCATTGGCTACTTCCCGGCCGTGCTCGCCGACCTCACGGCGCGCAGCCAGGCGGGCGAAGCGGTGGCCTATGCCAACCAGCGCCTGTACGACGGCGAATACGTGTGCGTGATGCGGCGCGATCATCCCCTGGCCAGCGGCCCGCTCACCCTCAACCGCTACTGCGCCGCACGTCACCTGCTGGTCAGTTTTTCGGGTCGACCTTATGGCTTCATCGACGAAGCCCTCACCGCTGTGGGGCGCGAACGTCGCATCGTGCTCACGGTCAACCAGTTCTTCACGGCAGGGCGGGTGGTGGCCAACTCCAACTTGCTGACGGTGCTGCCGAGGCACTTCATCAACGTCACCGGCATTGCTGACCGCCTGGTCTGGCGCGAACTGCCCTTGAAAGTGCCCACGGTGCACGTGGATGCGCTATGGCACAAACGGCTGCACAACGGCCCCGGACACGACTGGCTGCGGCAAGCCATTGCGCGTGCGGCCCAGCGCAACCCCGGGGCCGCCTGAGGCACGGCACAGGCCCGCAGATGGGCAGGGTGAGGCATCGAACTTGCTTGGGGCTTGGCCAGGCCCTGACAGGAGACGCCATGACGGATACCCGCACCCAGCCCACCCCCCGCACGCACCAGTACGCGGTGACTCGCCGCCGCTTTGCCACCGCACTCGGGGCCAGCGCCTTGAGCCTGCCCGCCTGGGCCTCCTGGCCTGACAAGCCGATCCGCATCGTGGTGACGTTTCCGGCCGGCGGGGCCAGCGACATCGTGGCCCGTGTGGTGGCCGAGCAGTTGGCCCGCAAGCTGGGCCAGGCGGTGGTGGTGGACAACCGCCCAGGCGCTGGCGGCAGCGTGGGCGGGCAGGTGGTGCAACAGGCCGCCCCCGATGGCTACACGCTGATGCTGTCGAACTCGACCCCCATCTCGATCGGGCCTTTCGCCCTGGACAAGCAGCCCTATGACCCCGTGCAGGGCTTCACCCACATCGCCATGATCGGTACGGCACCGTGCGTGCTGATGGCCAACACGGCGGCCCCGATCCGCACCATCGCCGATCTGGAATCGGTGGCCCGCAAGAGCGGGCGACTGGATTTTGGCTCGGGTGGGCCGGCGTCGATCGGCCACATCTACGGCGAGTTGATGCGCAAGGCCATGGGCGTGAACCTGGTGCACGTGCCCTACCGCGGCGGGGCCCCCATGACCACCGACCTGATCTCGGGCGTGATCCCGATCGGCATCGACGTGCTGACCGCTTATGTGCCCTATTTCAAGAGTGGGCAACTGGTGCCCCTGGCGGTGACTTCAGCCAACCGCTCGCCCCTGGTCCCGGAAGTCCCCAGCGTGGTCGAGTTCGGCTATCGCAAGCTGGTGCTGGACAATTTCTTCGGCCTGAGCGGGCCGGCCAACCTGCCAGCCGAGGTGGTGACACGGCTCAACAGCGCATGCAACGAGGTGCTGATGCTGCCCGAGGTGAAACGCAAGATGCTGGAATTGGGCGTGACGGTGAACCCCGGGACACCCGCCACGTTTGCCGCCTACGTGAAAGACCAGGTCGGGGTACTGGCCCCGGTGGTGAAGGCCGCCGGTGCGCGCCTTTGAAGCCCGGAAAGAACGCCTGGGCGGCGTCGATCAGCGCAGCACGCGCAGGTAGGCGTGGGCGGCCTCGCGCAGTTCATGGGCCTGGCGCGGGTCGTGGCCGGCACGGGCGTCTGCGGATTCGAGCAGCGTGTTGGCAATGGCGGCACTGCCACGGTCGGCACGGCGGGCGGGCACCAGGGGATCCACCCGGGTGGCCAGGGTCAGGCTGCGGGCGATCAGGGCAAGAAACGGAGACATGAAAGAGGCGCCTTGTGAGCGCGTGATGAACAGGTCTCTAGAGTAAGGGTTAACCCGTATTTTTAACAGCCCCAGTCCATGCAGCTTTGGCATGAGGCCTGAGCGCACCCGGCATGGCTGCGCTGCCGCGACAATGCAGGCACCATGAAAGTACAGCTGTTGTCCGATCTGCACCTGGAAGTGCACCCCCAATTCACTCCTCTGCCCCATCCCGAGGCCGATGTGCTGGTGCTGGCGGGCGACATCGGCTCCTACCAGAGCGGCAGCCTGCTCAGCGACGACGACTTCGGTCTGGCACGGTTTGCGCCACGCAGCGCGGGCGGCCATTGGCCGGTGCCGGTGATCTTTGTGCCCGGCAACCACGAATACGACCAGCAGGACTTCGACCAGGCCCACGCCCGTCTGCGCGAATGCTGCGAGCGCCTGGGTCTGCACTGGCTGGAGCGCGAAAGCCTGGTGCTGCAAGGCGTGCGTTTTGTTGGCACCACCTTGTGGAGCGACTTTGACGCGCTGGCGATTCAGGCACAGGCCCCCACGACCCGGGCGCTGCAGATGCGCGACAAGGCGTTCCGGGCAGCCAATTTCTACCTGCGCAAAACCGGCGGCACCCGCTTGGGGGCCCCCTGGCTGGCTGAAGGCGTGCGCGAACAGGCGCTGCTTTGCCAGCAGTGGCTGCGCGACGCCCTGCACACCCCGCATGAGGGCCCCACGGTGGTGGTCACCCATTTCGCCCCCAGTCTGTTGAGCGCCGATCCGCGCTATGGGCTCACCCCAGGCACGGCGGGCTTCTGCAACGCGCTGGACGAGCTGCTGCCGCACGCCAACCTGTGGTTGCACGGTCACCTGCATGCCCCCAGCGACTATGTCAGCCAGGGTTGCCGGGTGGTGGCCAACCCGCTGGGCTATGCTCGCAAGAACGAGCAACTCCACTTTCAGCATCAGCATTGTGTGGAAGTACCGCGGCCGGCGCATTCACGGCCGGCTTGATGTCGATCAATTTCGGGCCATCGCCGAGCGCTATGCTGGAAACATCAACAAGGAGCACATTGCATGAAGATTCTTCTCGCCGTTGACGGCAGCGCCTATACCAAGAAGATGCTGGCCTACCTGAGCACCCATGAGGCCTTGATCTCGGGTTCGGTGGAATACACCGCCCTGACCGTGCAAGCGGCCCTGCCGCCGCGCGCTCGCGCCGCGCTGGGCAAGCCGATTGTCGACGAGTACTACGCCGATGAAGCGGCCAAGGTGCTGAACCCGGTGAGCAAGTTTCTGGGTCGCCACGGGATCGTGCCTCAGCAGATCAGCAAGGTGGGCGTGGCCGGCGAGGTGATTGCCAAGGTGGCCGAAACGGGCAAGTTCGATCTGGTGGTGATGGGCTCACATGGTCACAGTTCGCTGGGCAACCTGGTGATGGGCTCGGTCTCGACCCAGGTGCTGGCGCATTGCAAGGTGCCGGTGCTGCTGGTGCGTTGATGCAGTTTGTGGCAGGCCAATGCAGGCCTGCCACCTTGACGCGGAGGTGGCCCGAGCCTCACGCCGTGCGGATCTCGGGTGGCGTGGCCAGCCCTTCGAAACAGGTGCGCAACACCAGATCGACGATCTGGGCATTGCTGTACTGCGAACCCTGGCGCAAGAAGCTGACCACCGGGTCGCAGGCGCGGGCGTACAGGGTGTAAAGCACCACCAGGGGCGGCAAGGTGGGGTTGATCAGGCTCTGGGCCTGGGCTTCGGTGATCCAGGCACCCAGCTGGTCGCTGAGGGTGATCAGCCCGTTCATGTATTCAGCATTGCCCATCAAGACCTGACGCAACGTGGAGTTGCGGCTGGGCAGCGAGGGCATTTCATCGGCCAGTTGCAAGGACATGGCCCAACCCACCACCGACTTGAGCTTGTCGACCGGGGAAATCTCCGGCGGCACGATCTGCAAAAAATCCTGCGCCCGCTTGATCACATGCACCATGGCGGCAGCCGCCAGTTGCTCTTTGCCAGGAAAATGCTTGTACAGGCTGGCCTTGGCAATGCCCACCGCGGCGGCGACTTCGTC
Organism: Curvibacter sp. GW821-FHT01G03; assembly: GCF_059422285.1. Classification (NCBI taxonomy): domain Bacteria; kingdom Pseudomonadati; phylum Pseudomonadota; class Betaproteobacteria; order Burkholderiales; family Comamonadaceae; genus Curvibacter; species Curvibacter sp. GW821-FHT01G03. The sequence goes on along the minus strand of NZ_JBWKWP010000020.1, from coordinate 7,415 downwards.
GACCGTCATGGCGTCATAACCCTTTTCGCCCAACAGGCGAATGACGGTCTGCACAATGGCCTCTTCGCGCACCTGGTGCATCTGGGCTTTGAAGGAAACGCGGGCGGGGGTGGTGGTGTTCACGGTTCGATTTTAAACAAAGCCGGCTGAATCACGACTGGACGGCCTAAAAAGCCTGTGTCGACGGCAGGTACAAACAGGGTCGCACGCCTCAACGAGCGGCCACCCAACTCACACCAAGGCCTGTGCAGCGGCCGACGTGAGGGCCGAGCTGAGCGCGTCCAGCACCTCGGATTCGAGGTTCCAGCAATGCCAGTACAGCTGGATGCTCAGGCTGTGCGCCGGCACCAGATTGACCAGCCGCCCCTGCGCCAGGGGCTCACGCGCCAGCAACTCGGGCACCACGCTGGCCCCCCAGCCCGCCAGCACGGCCCGCAACTGGCCCTCAGAGCTGGGCACGAAGAGTTGGCTCAAGGTGACGCGCTTGAGCCCGAAACACTGGCTGACGAACTCGGTCTGCATGTCGTCCTTGCGGTTGAAGGCCACAAAGGGAATGTCCCGGAAATTGTGCGGCGACAAGCCCTCGGGCAGCCGCTGTTGCGCCAGTTCGGGCGCCGCCACGGCCACATAGCGCATGGCGCCAAGGGGCACCACCTTGCAACCGCGCAAGGCCTGCTTGAGGGTGGTGACACAGCCCAGCACCTGGCCCGAACGCAGCCACTCATCGGTGAAATCCTGGTCGTCGGTGATGATTTCAAGCGGCAGGCCTTGGCACACCAGGCCATCGAGTGCCGGCAAAGCCCAGCTGGCGATGCTGTCGGCATTGATGGCGATCGAAATGCGCTCGTCTTCCCGGGCGCGCTTGCTGCCGCCCGGGGTCAGCTCACGCAGGTCGCGGTCCAGGTCGACGCGCAGCAGGCGCATCTGCTTGGTGTGCTTGAGCAGCAGTTGCCCGGCGGGCGTGGCCTTGAGCGGACGGCTGCGCACGATCAGCACCGTGCCGGCCTGGGCCTCCAGGGCGCGCAGGCGCTGCGATACCGCCGATTGGGTGATGCTCAGGCGCTGGGCGGCGCGCTCGAAACCGCCCTCTTCGACGATGGCCGCCAGGCATTCAAGGGCGTGGGGATCAAAGGTGTTCATGGGTCCGGGGCAAGGTGATGTCAGGGCAGGACTGAATATTAGCAAGACTGATGAAACTGCCAAGAGTTTAATTTTGCTTTTCAAGCAGCTACCGCCTGTCGCACACTGCAACGCATGAAAATCATCGTCCTCGGCGCCGGCATCATCGGCATCAGCACCGCCTGGCATTTGCGAGAGCGGGGTCACGAAGTCACGGTCATCGAGCGCCAGCCGGCGGCGTCGCTGGAGACCACATTCGCCAACGCGGGCCAGATCTCGGTCAGCTACTGCGAGCCCTGGGCCAACGCCGAGGCACCGCTGAAGGTGCTGAAGTGGATGACCAAGCCCGATGCACCGCTGCTGTTCCGCCCGCAGTGGCCGGTGGGCGAAGGCCTGCAACAGTGGCTGTGGGGTCTGCGCTTCCTGAGCCAGTGCAACGACGCCGCCTTCGAGCGCAACGTCAGCCAGTTGGTGGCCCTGGGTGCCTACAGCCACGCCGCGCTGAAGGACATCGTGAACGCCACCGGCATCGAATACCACCGGCTGGAGCGCGGCATCGCGCATTACTACACCGACACAGCCTCGTTCGACACCGCTGGGGCGGCCGCCGAACTGATGCGCCGCCATGGCGTGTCGCGCCGTGTGGTCAGCCGCGACGAACTGCTCAAGATCGAGCCCGCCTTCAAGCCCTTTGCCCACCGCATCGTGGGCGGCACCTTCACCGACACCGACGAGAGCGGGGACGCGCGCCTGTTCACCCAGGGCCTGGCCCGCCTGTGCGAACAGCGTGGCGTGGAATTCATGTACGGCCACGCCGTGCAACAGCTGGACGTGGCGAACAACCGGGCCCGCGCCGTGCGCGTGACCCCGGTGGACGAACAGGCTCGTGCCAGTGGCCCGGCCCGCGAGCTGAAGGCCGACGCCATCGTGGTGGCGACCGGCTCGTACACGGCACCGATGCTGCGCCAGGTCGGCGTGCGCCTGCCCATCTACCCGGGCAAGGGCTACAGCGCCACCTTCAAGATCCTCAAGCCCGAGGCAGCCCCTTGGGTCTCGGCCATCGATGACGAACTCAAGGTGGCCATGAGCCGCCTGGGCGACGAACTGCGCGTGGCCGGCACCATTGAGGTGGGCGGCTACGACCTGGACTTGAACGGTCCGATCGCCCGCGCCCGCTGCGAGATGTTGGCGCGCCGCATCGAAATGGTGATGCCCGGCGTGTGCGACACCCGCCTGGAGCACGAAGGCGGTCAGCCCAATTTCTGGTGCGGCCTGCGCCCCGCCACGCCGACCAACATCCCCTTCATTGGCCAGACCCGGATCCCGGGCCTGTGGGTGAATGCCGGCCACGGCACCCTGGGCTGGACCCATGGCGCCGGCTCGGGCAAGGCCCTGGCCGAGCTGATCAACGGCGAGGTGCCCCGCATTGCCGACCGCTTCGGCTTTCTGGGTTCGGCCACGCCGCGTGCACCCAAGCCCGCCCTGGCCTGAGCTAGGCGCAGGCCACAGGGATCAGGCATGGGCCCGGTGACGCTCTATCATCCGGGCCCATGAGCACCTCGCAACGCCACACCCTGTTCCTCACCACCTCCAGCCGCGAGCCCGGCCACCCGGGCAACAGCGAATGGCTGGCCCGGCAGGCCGCCGCCGCCCTGCCGCCCGACACCGCCCAGACCTGGCTGTCCCTGGCTCACCTGGATCTGCCCCCATTTGTGGACCTGCGCCACACCGTGGGTCAGTACCCGGCCCCCGCCGGGGACCTGAAAACCCTGTTGGACGCCACGCTGGCCGCCACCGACATCGTGTTTGTCAGCCCGGTGTACTGGTTCAGCATTCCGGCCCCGCTGAAAATCTACCTGGACCATTGGAGCGGCTGGCTGCGCGTGCCGGGCCTGGGCTTCAAGGAGCAGATGGCGGGCAAAACCCTGCGCGTGATCAGCACCAGCGGCGACCGGGCCAAGGCCCAGCCCATGTTCGACTCGCTGCGCCTGTGCGCGCAGTTCCTGGCCATGAACTGGGGCGGCGAACTGTGGGGCAAAGGGGGCGCACCGGGCGCTGTGCAGGCCGATACAGCCGCCGTGGCCCAGGCGGCCACCTTTCTCCTCTGAGGCGGGCCTCAGGCGCGGGCAGGCGCCAACACCAGCCGCCCCAGCCACTCGTGCAGGGCGATCTGGCTGGCCAGCAAGGCCTCGGCGCTGGGCAAATACCATTTCCAAGCGCTGCCAGGCCGGGTGCGAAAGCCGGTGGGCGCCGGCAGCACGGTGAAGCCCTGCGCCTCGAACAAGGCCACGGCGCGCGACAGATGCCAGGCCTGGCTGACCAAGGCCACGCGCTGCACCCCGGCGGCACGCAGCAAGGGGGCGGACAGGGCGGCGTTGCCCGCCGTGTCCAGCGAGGCTGATTCAACCCAACGCACCGGCACCCCAAACTGCTGCGCCAGCACCTGCTGCATCACCTCTCCTTCGGGCCGCCCCCCTTCAGGCGCGCCCCCCGTCACCAGAACGGGCAATTGGCTTCGCCGCTGCAAGGCGGCGGCGTACTGAAGGCGCTGCAAGGTAGGGCGGGCCACGCTGTCCTCGCCACCGTATTCCGGCGCCTGAGGGTAGATGCCGCCGCCCAGAACCACAATGGCCTGGGCCTGCTTCAGCGCCTGCGCCGACAGGGGTGGGTGGCTTTCAAGACTGCCCACCAAGGCATCGGCCACCGGCGGCCACGACAGGGCACTGAGGACCAGCAGAGCCAGTCCGGTGACCCAGCGCCCCAGGCGCGGCCGGCGCCGCCCCAAGACCAGGCCCAGTGCGGCCAACAACACCAGGCAGATGGGCGGCATCAGCAGGGCCGTCAGGCCTTTCTTGAGGAACAGAAACAACAAAGAGTCCACGATCAGGGCGACAGCTAAAAAGGGTATTGTTCCGGGTTTTCATGCGGGCTCGCTGCAGCCCAGGATCCATGCTTGCTTCACCGACGTTCTCCAGCCCTGAAGCCTTCGCCTTGTGGCTGGCCCCTCACCTGCTCACGCTGTGGGCCTTGCTGCTGCTGACCTTGAGCGCTGCCGTGTGCCTGCGGATGCACTCGCTGACCCAGGCGGCCACCCCGGCCACCCCGGCCCATGCGCGCCCGTCGCCCTGGCGGCGCCTGATCTGGGCGCTGCCCGCCCTGGCGGTCTTCGCCGGCTTGGCCAGCCAGATCGGCCCGGGTCAGCCCCTGACCCGCTTTGACAGTGCGCTGGCGCAGGCCCTGGGTCAGCAGATGGACCGGTTCACCTTGCAGGCCTTTGCCCTGCCCACCTGGCTGGGCAACCCGGCACCCGTGACCGTGCTGACGATCGCGGTGACGCTGTTCCTGTGGCGGCGGCGCGAGCGGCTTCAGGCCGGCATCTGGCTGCTGGGGGTGCTGGGCAACACCTTGCTGAACTGGAGCCTTAAGCAGGGCTTTGCCAGGGTTCGCCCACCCCATCTGCACAGCGTGGTGGTGGAGACCGGGTACAGCTTTCCCAGCGGCCATGCCTCCGGCGTGCTCGTCACCTACGGCCTGCTGGCCTGGCTGCTGCTGCAGCACAGCCCCAGGCGCTGGCACCTGCCCGTTCTGTTGGGCTGTGGGGCGCTGGTGCTGACGGCGCCGGTCAGCCGCGTGCTGTTGCAAGTGCATTACGCCAGCGATGTGATGGCCGGACTGGCCAGTGGTTCTGTGGGGCTGTTGCTGTGCCTGAGCCTGGCGGACTGGCTGCGCCGACGGCAGTCCCTGGACCGCTGAGGCCACGGCTCAAGGAGCGCGCAAGGGCTGCGCCGCGCTGGCCGTCCTGGCAGGCAGGTGTTCGCCCATCCAGCGTTGCAGGTCCAGCCACATCTGGCGGGTTTCGGCCTGCAAGGGGGCCCGTTGCGCATTGGGCAACTCGATGGTGACCACCGGCACCCCCTTGTGCATGCCGCCGTAATAGCCCAGCGAGCCCGGGAACACGCCCACCGGGTCGAGCATCAGGCGGCCCAGTCGGCGTGGCGGATCGGTGGGGCCATCAAAGTCGAGCACGCCGTAAGGCGCGTGGATGCTGACGATCAGATCGGGCGTGAAGGCGCTCATCTGCTCGTGCACAAAACGGCTCTCCGGTTCGGACAGCGGCTTGTTGCCGGGCCAGCGGCGTGGGTCTTTGCGGGTGCGCTGGGCCCAATAGCGGGGAGCCTCCTGCGCCCAGCCGGGGGTCGGAAAGTTGCGGTTCAGGTCGACGCCGTGGGCGTTGACACGCCGGGCCGGTTGCACCATCACCCCATCGGGGTTGAGCATGGGCACAAAGCGCCATAGGGCTTCAGCCCCGTTGTCCTGGGCCAGGCCCATCCACTGCAGGGCCACCGTGCTGGCAGAAAGCTCGTCGCCGTGGATGGCCCCGAGCACCAGCACCTTGACGCGCGAGTTGTGCGCCCCGACGTCGCCCATCCACAGCTCACGCCCCTGCACCGAACGGGTGCCCGAAGGCTGCAGCTTGAGCGCCGAACACTGGGCCGCCGTGAGCCCGGGCAGACGGGGCACCCATTGCTTGCAGGGCTCGGCCAGGTTGGCAGCCGGCGCGGCCTTGCCCGCTGGGGCATGGGGGGGCTGAGGCTTGGCATGGGCCGAAACATGCCCCCCCGCCTGAGGTGCCGCCAGAGCCTGCGTGAGCAGGCCGGGCCAGGCCCCCATCAGCAAGCTGGCCCCCAACAGCCCCCAGCACAGCCGCGCCACAGCCGCCTGGCCAGCCCGAGGACGAACACGGCGCCCCCCCGGCCCTGCGGCACCTGCGCCTGGCAACTCGCGCTCACTCACCTCGAACATCCGATCCGCTCAACTCAATGCAACAGACGCGGCAAGGCCAAAAAGCCCAGCAAGGTGGTGTCGAAGTCTTCAGGGGCCTCCAGCTGCGGCATGTGGCCGGCCCCGCGCAGCACGGCCAGGGTGCAACTGCGGCCGATGCGGTCGGCCATCGGCTTCATGAGCTCAGGCGGCGCCACGCGATCGAACTCGCCCGCCACCAGCAAGGTGGGCACATGGATGCGCTCCAGATCCTCCTGGCGATTGAAATACGTGGCTTCTGCGCTGATGCGGCGGTAGGCCGAGGGGTTGATCTGGGCCATGGCATGGCTGGCCAGCAGCACGCCTTCCGGGAGGGCACCGGGCCCGACCAGCCGGGGAAGGTTGAACTCGGCCCATTGAGCCAGGTTGTGACTGACCTCCAACTCGGGCAGCGGCTCGCCCTCGGTGCCGCCGGAGGCATCAAACCCCCGGGCCAGCGAGGCGCACAGAATCAGACGGTTGACCAGTTCGGGGCGGCGCGCCACCACTTCCTGGGCCACCATGGCGCCCACCCCTTGACCGATCAGCACCACGCTGCCCGCCTTGAGGGCCTCGATCAGGTCGATGCAGCTTTGGGCCAGCCCCTTGAAGGAACAAGGATCGATGGGGGTGCTGCGGCCATAGCCCGGCATGTCCCAGGCCACGGCGCGGTAGCCGGCAGCGGCCAGGCTTTCCACCTGCGGCGCAAAGGTGAGGTGCCCGCCCAGCACATCGTGCAGCATGAGAACGGTCGGGCCGGCGCCCAAGGTGGTGAAGGCGGGGAGAGCGTTCATGTTGGATCGGGCAGGACGGAGGTGGGACGCGGAACACAGAAGCCCGGGCTGACTGCCAGCACGGTCATCGGACCAGGCGGCGGCAGGCAAAAGGCTGACGGCCCATAATAGCCCATCCATACCCCATTGATCGCCTGTGACCGCCCTCACATCTGCCCCAGCGCAAGCCCGTGCGCCCAGTTTCTCAACCCGCGAGTTCCGCAACTCGCTGGGCATGTTCGCCACCGGCGTGACCATCGTGACCGCACGCGCCGCCGACGGGGTGCTGGTGGGCCTGACAGCCAATTCGTTCAACTCGGTTTCCCTGGATCCGCCGCTGGTGCTGTGGAGTCTGGCGCGCGCGGCGGCCTCGATGGGCGTGTTTGCCACCGGGTCACACTATGCGATCAATGTGCTGGCCGCCGACCAGAAGGATCTGGCCGAGCGCTTCGCCTCGAAGACGGTCGATCGGTGGGCCGGCGTGGCCTATTCAGAGGGCGTGGGGGGTGCGCCGCTGCTGGCCGGGGCCGCTGCCACCTTTGAATGCTTCAACCGCAGCCGCTACGAAGAGGGCGACCACGTGATCTTTGTGGGCGAGGTCGAGCAGTGCGCCCACCGCGATGGCGCGTCACCGTTGCTCTACCACGGTGGGAAGTTCTACACAGAACATCCTCTGTGAATGTGGCCCCCACGGTCGCGCACTTCGTGTCGCTCCCTGCCCCC
>NZ_JBWKWP010000019.1:0-116611 GCF_059422285.1 Curvibacter sp. GW821-FHT01G03 | reverse complement strand
GGTGCTTGGCCTCGGCGGGCATGGACATCCAGAAGGTGCGGGTGAAGCGGGCCTGCCCTGGCAAGACGGGCACCAGCGCCGGGTCGCGTGCAGCCACAAAGGCCGGCAGCACGGCCAAGCCGGCGCCCGCCTTCACGGCCTCGTACTGGGTCAGGATGCTGGTGCTGCGCAGGGCGAAGCGCTCGGGGCGGTACAACTCGTCCAGCAACTGCAGCTCCTTGGAAAACAGCAGGTCGTCCACATAGCTGATGAAGGTGTGCAAGCGCAGATCGTCCCGGCTTTCGATGGCCGACTGGCGCGCCAGGTAGTCGCGCGAACCATAGAGCTGCAGCACATAGTCGGTGAGCTTGGTCACCACCACCGGCCCGCGCTTGGGCCGCTCCAGCGAGATCACGATGTCGGCCTCGCGCCGCGACAGGTGCACCAGGCGCGGCAGGGCCAGCAGGTCGATCGACAGGGCCGGGTACTGGCGGCTGAGCCGGGCCAGTTGAGGGGCCAGCACCACCGTGCCAAAGCCCTCAGTGGTCCCCAGCCTGACCAGGCCCGAAGGGCCCTCGGCCGTCGACAGCGACGCCCGCTCGACCTGGGCCACCGCGGCCTCCATGGCCTCGACCTGGGGCAACAACTGCCGGCCGGCCTCGGTCAGGCGGTGGCCGCCCGCCTCGCGGGCGAACAAAGGCGTGCCCACTTCTTTTTCAAGCGCCTGCAGGCGCCGCGCCACCGTGGTGTGGTCCACCTCCAGGCGCCGCGCCGCATTCACCAGGGTGCCGGTGCGGGCCAGTTCGAGGAAATAACGAAGGTTGTTCCAGTCCATGGTGCGATTGTCATCCGCTGACCGAATGACAGAACCCAATTCACTTCTGGAAATGCCGAGGCTCCCGCCTTTGGTGACGCACCAGGAGGATCAGCAACCCTTCGTCGGTACCTCGGTAAACCACGGAGTAAGGGAAGAAGCGAAGTGGAAAGATCCGGCGTCCCTGCCGCATGGGGGTGCCCAGCGCAGGATGCTCAACCAGCAATTGAGCCACACGCTCAAATTCGTCGAGAAAGCGACTGGCCAGCGCAGCACCCGCTTTGCGCCGGTAGAAAGACGCCGCCTCGGTGAGATCCGTGGCCGCGTCCGGGTGGAGAGAGTAGCTCACGGGATCAATTGAGCGCGAATCTTCTGCAGAGTCTGAGGACCATCCAGAACGCCGACCTGACCCGCCACCCATTCGGCGTCGCGCCTCGCAGCCTCCCTCTCCCAAGCCTGCTCGCCATCAAGGTCAGGCTCCAAATCACCCATCAAGCGCTCAAGCAGCCGAATGCGATCGGCGGGATCCAGTTTCATGGCTTCCGCATGGACGAGTTCCAGATCTACCGGCATGGTGGGCTCCTCTACGATGGCACAAGGCCGCTAGCTTGCCACAACGCCTGCGCCGGCTCAATAGACCTCCAGGACGGCGCCCGCACAGCCTGATATTGATCTGCATAAATGCAATAGAATAATGCATTTTTATCTATTGCATCAACAATTTCGCACAAATAACATGCCCGTATTCCATCAGAAACATCAGGAGACTCCTCACCATGACCGCCCCCACCGTCAAACTGCTGATCAACGGCGAATTCGTCGAGTCCAAGACCACCCAGTGGCGCAATGTGGTCAACCCGGCCACCCAGGAGGTGCTGGCCCGTGTGCCCTTTGCCACGCCTGACGAGATCAACGCCGCGGTGGCCAGCGCCAAGACCGCGTTCAAGACCTGGCGCAAGACGGCCATCGGGGCCCGGGCCCGCATCTTCCTGAAGTACCAGCAACTGATCCGCGAGAACATGGCCGAGTTGGCCGCCATCCTGACCGCCGAGCAAGGCAAGACCCTGCCCGACGCCGAAGGCGATGTGTTCCGTGGACTGGAGGTGGTGGAGCACGCAGCGGGCATTGGCAACCTGCAACTGGGCGAGCTGGCCAACAACGTGGCCGGTGGCGTGGACACCTACACCCTGCTGCAGCCGCTGGGCGTTTGCGCCGGCATCACGCCGTTCAACTTTCCGGCCATGATCCCGCTGTGGATGTTCCCGATGGCCATCGCCACCGGTAACACCTTCATCCTCAAGCCCTCCGAGCAAGACCCCATGGTGACCATGCGCCTGTGCGAACTGGCGCTGCAGGCCGGCATTCCGGCTGGCGTGCTGAACGTGGTGCATGGCGGCGAAGAGGTGGTCAACGCCATCTGCGATCACCCTGACATCAAGGCCATCAGCTTCGTGGGCTCGACCAAGGTCGGCACCCATGTGTACAACCGGGCCAGCCTGGCCGGCAAGCGGGTGCAATGCATGATGGGCGCCAAGAACCACGCCATCGTGCTGCCTGATGCCAACAAGGAGCAGACCCTGAACGCCATTGCCGGTGCCACCTTCGGCGCCGCCGGTCAACGCTGCATGGCGCTGTCGGTGGTGGTGCTGGTGGGTGAAGCACGGCAGTGGGTGAACGACCTGGCCGACAAAGCCAAGACGCTGAAGGTCAACGCCGGCACCGAAAAAGGCACCGATGTGGGCCCGCTGGTGTCTTGCGCAGCCCGCGACCGGGTCGAGAGCCTGATCGAGCGCGGCGTGGCCGACGGCGCCACCCTGGTGCTGGACGGCCGCAAGCCCCAGGTGCCCGGCTATGAACAAGGCAACTTCGTAGGCCCGACCATTTTTGACGGTGTGAAACCCGGCATGGCCATCTACGACCAGGAAATCTTCGGCCCGGTGCTCTGCCTGGCCGGGGCCGAAACCCTGGATGAAGCCATCGAGCTGATCAACAGCAACCCGAACGGCAACGGCACGGCCATCTTCACGCAAAGCGGTGCCGCGGCGCGCAAGTTCCAGGAGGACATCGACGTCGGCCAGGTGGGCATCAACGTGCCGATCCCGGTGCCGGTGCCCATGTTCTCGTTCACCGGTTCGCGCGCTTCCAAGCTGGGCGACCTGGGCCCCTATGGCAAGCAGGTGGTGTTGTTCTACACCCAGACCAAGACCATCACCGCACGTTGGTTCGACGACAGCACGGTGAGCCAGGGCGTCAACACGACCATCAGCTTGAAGTGAGACCACCCTGTTGGAACTTCCTAGCAGGAAAACGCCGGGCCGCCCGCCGTTTTCCTGTCCCTCTCGGGGTAAAACAGCACTTTGGGTTCTGAAAGTCTTCCATGGATTTTGAACTGAGCGAAGAACAGCGGGCCTTTGCACAAACCGCCCGCGACTTTGCCGAAGCCGAGTTCGCGCCGCATGCGGCGCATTGGGACGAGGCTGGCATTTTTCCGAAAGAGGCCATCGCCAAGGCGGGCGAGCTGGGCTTTTGCGGCCTGTACGCCCCCGAGGCCGCCGGCGGCCTGGCCCTGCCCCGCCTCGATGCCACGCTGGTGTTCGAGGAGATGGCCGCGGTCGACCCCTCCACCACGGCCTTCATCAGCATCCACAACATGGCCACCTGGATGCTGGGCACCTGGGCCACCCCGGCGGTGCGCGATCACTGGGGGCCCCTGCTGTGCAGCGGCCAGAAGCTGGCCTCGTACTGCCTGACCGAGCCCGGCGCCGGCTCCGACGCGGCTTCGCTCAAGACACGGGCCGAGCGGGTGGGCTTCGAGTATGTGATCAACGGCGGCAAGGCCTTCATTTCGGGGGCGGGCAGCACCGATGTGCTGGTCTTGATGGCCCGCACCGGCGGCCCTGGCGCAGGAGGTGTGTCGGCCTTGGTGGTGCCCGCCGATGCGCCGGGCATCAGTTACGGCAAGAAGGAGCACAAGATGGGCTGGAACAGCCAGCCCACCCGCACCATCAGCTTTGACAACGTGCGCATCCCGACTGACAACCTGCTGGGCGCTGAGGGCGAGGGCTTCAAGATCGCCATGAAGGGGCTGGACGGCGGGCGCATCAACATCGCCACCTGTTCGGTCGGTGCCGCCCAGGGGGCGCTGGCCCAGGCCCAGCGCTACATGCAGGAGCGCCAGCAGTTCGGCAAACCCATTGCCAGCTTTCAGGCCTTGCAGTTCAAGCTGGCCGACATGGCCACCGAACTGGTGGCCGCTCGCCAGATGGTGCGGCTGGCCGCCAGCAAACTCGATGCCGGGGCCCCCGATGCCACCACCTACTGCGCCATGGCCAAGCGCTTTGCCACCGATGTGGGCTTCACGGTCTGCAACGAGGCCCTGCAACTGCATGGCGGCTACGGCTACATCCGCGAGTACCCGCTGGAGCGCCTGCTGCGCGACGCCCGGGTGCACCAGATCCTGGAAGGCACCAACGAGATCATGCGCGTGATCATCTCGCGCCGCATGCTTGACGGCGATGCCCCGGACGCCATCCGCTGACCCCCACCGAACCACGGTACCGCGACCACACAACGACGACGGAGACACACACATGAAGATCGCTTTCATTGGCCTGGGCAACATGGGCGGCCCGATGGCCCTGAACCTGCTCAAGGCCGGCCACGCCGTGCAGGCTTTTGACCTGTCCAAACCCGCCTGCGACAAGTTTGCGGCAGAGGGTTTGACGATTGCCACCAGCGCCGCCGAGGCCGTGCGCGGTGCCCAGGCGGTGATCAGCATGCTGCCCGCCAGCCAGCACGTCGAGTCGCTGTACCTGGGCGACACCGGCCTGCTGAAGCAATTGAACCCGGGCACGCTGGTGATCGACTGCTCGACCATTGCCGCCGCCAGCGCGCAAAAAGTGGCCCAGGCGGCCACAGCCCTCGGCCTGCCCTGCATCGACGCCCCGGTGTCGGGCGGCACGGGTGGCGCCATCGCGGGCACCCTGACCTTCATGGTGGGGGGGGATGACGCGGGCCTGGCACTGGCCCGGCCCCTGCTCGAAAAAATGGGCGCCAACATCTTCCATGCCGGCAGCGCAGGCGCCGGCCAGACCGCCAAGATTTGCAACAACATGCTGCTGGGCATCCTGATGATCGGCACCAGCGAGGCCCTGGCCCTGGGCGTGGCCAACGGGCTGGACCCCAAGGTGCTGTCCGAGATCATGCGCCGCAGCTCGGGCGGCAACTGGGCCCTCGAAAAATACAACCCCATGCCCGGCGTGATGGAGACGGCCCCGGCCTCCAAGGGCTACGCGGGCGGCTTTGGGACCGATCTGATGCTCAAGGACCTGGGCCTGGCCCAGGAAAACGCCACCGCAGTCAAGGCCAGCACGCCGTTGGGCGGCCTGGCGCGCAGCCTTTACGCCGCCCACAGCCTGGGCGGCCAGGGGGCACTGGACTTCTCCAGCGTGATCCGTCTGTTTCAGAAGGGTTGAAGCCCCATCGGGCTGAATCCATTTAACTGTTCAGCACCTGGCAATGGTGCGGCCTCACGGGAGGGTCCACTTCTAAAGTGGGCCCTCTTTCATTGCGCCGCCCCATGTCCGATCTGCCCCCCCATCTCCAGCCCGAGGCTGATTTCGCCCGTCAGGACACGGTTCTGATGATCTGGATCACCGGCTTGCTGATGGTCTCGTCGTGTCTGGCCATGAGCTATGTCTACGACACCCGCTTCTTCGAAGAGATCGTCCGCATCCGCCTGGCCATCCTGCTGGTGCTGCCAAGCTGCCTGCTGCTGGTCAATCTCGGCCATGTGCAGGCAGCAGCCCATGTGCTGATCTGGGGGCAATGGCTGATTTCACTGGAGGTGGTCTTCCACAACGGCGGCCTGAACGGACCACTGATCCTCTCGCTGCCGATCCAGGTCGCCAGCGCCGCTTGGTTGCTGGGGCCCCGCAGCGCCTTGGCCGTGGCGGCCCTCAACACGGGCTACATGCTGGCCCTGCACTGGTTTGAAGCCCGGGGCTGGCTGCCGCCGGCCCGCTTTCAGCGCGAATACGCCCCGCACCTGGTGGTGCTCACCAACATGGCCGTGGCCCTGAGCATTGCGCTGCTGTCGCGCCTGAGCTACCAGCGCCAGTTGCTGCGGGCCCAGGCCACCCTGAGTGCCTGGCAGGCGCAGGATGAAGAAATCCACAAACTGGTCAGCCTGATCGAGCAGTGCCCCATCGGCATCGTGATCACGGACACCCAGCGGCGCATCGAATACGTCAATCCCGCCTTCATTGGCCGGGCCGGCCTGAATGCGGCCGCCTTCCACAACCTGCCTGCCGACCTGCTGTCCACCCCGGGCCTGAGCACCCAGCAACGCCACAGCCTGCACGAAGCCATGGCCCGGGGCCAAACCTGGCGAGGTGAGCAATCCGTGCTGCTGCCCGATGGTCGCCGGGTGTTGGAAGACGTCGAGATCGGCCCCATCCGACGCGCCAATGGCGACATCACACATTGGTTTGAACTCAAGAAGGACATCACCGCCAGCCGCTGGGCGGCCGACCAGATCGAGCGCCTGGTGTACCTGGACACGCTCACCCGCCTTCCCAACCGCGCGGCACTGCACGATCGCCTGATGGCGGGCCAGGCGGCGCAAGGCCAGGCCTGGAACCTGCTGATGGTGAAGCTCGATGGCCTGGGCCAGCTCAATGAACTGCGGGGTCCGCAGGCGGGCGACGCCTGCCTGCAGCAATTGGGGCAGGCCTTGAGTCAGCACCTGCCCGAAGCCGGCACCGACCTGTTCCGCTTGGGTGGCAGCGAATTCGTGGCCCTGCTACCGGCCCACTTGACGGCGTCTGAAGTCGAGGCCTGCGCCTGGCGCGTGTACCAGGCCCTGATGGGGTACGCCGGCCACCCCACCCGGCCCCTGAGCGAGGTCAGGGTGCTGCTGGCGGCCGCCCCGCTGAGCGGCGACGAAGACGACCCCCTCACCCAGGGCTTGCGCCGCGTCAGCCTGGCCGTGCGCCAGGCCCGCCACGAAGCACCGGGTCGCCCCTGCTGGTACGCCCCCGGGCTGGGCCAGCAGGCCCGGCAAAGGCTGTTGGCCCGCAGTGACCTCGGCCTCTCGGCGCTGACCCGTTGGCTGAGCCTGGACCTGCGCCATCGCCAACGCTCCGACGGCCAGCCAGGGGGCCATCGGGCGGCCCTGCGATGGATTGAAACCGCCGGCCCGAGAGCGCCGCTGCAGGAAGTGGCCCGCCGCGCCGATCTGAGCTTTGAACTGGACGAAGAACTGATCGCGCGGGTCAGCCGATGGCAACACCTTGAAAAGGGCCCGGCACCGCCAACCTCGGCCCCTTTGCCGCTGACACTGGCCCTGTTGACCCCCTTGCTGTGCCAGGACCATGCGGTGCGCTGGCTGCAAGACTGCCTGCAGCGGCACCCCCTGCCGGGGCAGGTGCTGGGCCTGGCCCTGAGCACCCATGACCTGGCCTGGGCCGCCAGCGACCCGACCAGCGCATGGCGCCGACTGCAGAGCTTGCGGGCGGTCGGGTTCCGCCTGTGCCTGCAAGACGTCGGGCTGGGCTACCCGGGGGTGCTTGAACTGCCCCAGTGGCCCGTGGACGAGTGGCTGCTGGCCCCCGGCCTGCTGAGCGCAGCCCAACACCCAGGCTCCCACCAGGCGCTGCTGCAGGCCATCGTGGCGATGGCCCGTGACCTCGCCAAACCGCTGGTGACCGAAAGCGAGCTGCCGCATCCGCGCGACGCCGGCCCGTATAAGAGCCTGGGCAATACCGTCATGGTCAACTGACACCCGAGCAAAAAGGCACCTGCGCCAGCGCTGCAGGGCGATTTCAAGCCCGGTTTCAACGAAGGTCTGCGGCACTCCGGGATAATGTGGTTCCATGAACCCACTGCTCTCCAAACTGCAGCCTTACCCGTTTGAACGGCTGAGGCAACTTTTTGCCGGCGTCACGCCCAGCCCCTACCACAGCCCGATCAGCCTGGGCATTGGCGAGCCCAAGCACCCGACGCCCGAGTTCATCAAGACGGCCCTGGTCAACAGCCTGGACGGCCTGGCGGGCTACCCGGCCACGGCCGGTGAACCCCGATTGCGCGAAGCCATGGCCGCCTGGGTCAAACGCCGCTACGACCTCGACCTGAACCCTGCCAGCCAGATCCTGCCGGTGAACGGTTCGCGCGAAGCCCTGTTTGCTTTTGCCCAGACCGTGATCGACCCGCGCTGGCCCACACCGGCCGTGGTCTGCCCCAACCCCTTCTATCAAATCTATGAAGGTGCGGCCCTGCTGGCCGGCGCCGACCCGTACTTTGCGCCCAGCGATCCGGCGCGCAACTTTGCGGTCGACTGGGACAGCGTGCCCGCCGACACCTGGGCCCGTACCCAGTTGCTGTTTGTCTGCTCGCCCGGCAACCCCACCGGGGCCGTGATGCCCCTGAGCGAGTGGCAAAAGCTGTTCGAACTCAGCGACCGCCATGGCTTCATCATTGCTTCGGACGAGTGCTACAGCGAAATCTATTTCCGCGATGAGCCCCCACTGGGCGGCCTGGAAGCCGCCAAGAAGCTGGGGCGCGACGATTTCCGCAATCTGGTGTCCTTCACCAGCCTGTCCAAGCGCAGCAACGTGCCGGGCCTGCGCAGCGGCTTTGTGGCGGGCGATGCGGCCATCCTCAAGCAGTTTCTGCTGTACCGCACCTACCATGGCAGCGCCATGAGCCCGGTGGTTCAGGCGGCCAGCATCGCGGCCTGGAACGATGAGACCCACGTGGTCGAAAACCGCGTGCTGTACCGCAAGAAGTTCGCCCAGGTCACCCCCATTCTGGCCGGCGTGCTGGATGTGGCCCTGCCCGACGCCAGCTTCTACCTCTGGGCCCGGGTGCCCGAGGCCCTGGGCCTCAGCGACACCGGTTTTGCCCGCGAGTTGCTGGCGCAATACAACGTGACGGTGCTGCCTGGCAGCTACCTGGCGCGCGAGGTGGGCGGGGTCAACCCCGGAGCCCAGCGCATCCGCATGGCCCTGGTGGCCGATGCGGCCGAATGCGTCGAAGCGGCGCTGCGCATCGTCAACTTCGTCCAGTCACGCAGCCGCTGAAGCCGGTTGCCCCGGGTCCCCACGCCACCCTGCACTTCGAAAGCCAGTCCATGAGCGCCAACATGAGCATGATGGAACGCATCCTGCGGTTGATGGGTGAAAAGGGTGCGTCCGACGTCTACCTGTCGGCCAACGCCCCGGCCCTGATCCGCATCAACGGCACCTGCGTGCCCATCAACAACCAGTTGTTGCCCTTTGATGCCCCACGCAGCCTGCTGGCCGAGATCCTGCCGGCCAGCAACATGGAAGAGCTGCATGAAACCGGCGAGCTGAACGTGGGCTACGCGCTCAAGGGCATCGGGCGCTTCCGCATCAGCGCCATGCGCCAGCGCGGCAGCGTGGCTGCCGTGATCCGCTACATCAGCCACGAGATCCCCAAGCTGGCCACGCTCAACCTGCCCGACATCCTGACCGAACTGATCATGGAGAAGCGGGGCCTGCTGCTGGTGGTCGGGGCCACGGGCTCGGGCAAGAGCACCACGCTGGCCTCGATGCTGGACAACCGCAACGAGCACAGCACCGGCCACATCCTGACCATCGAAGAACCGATCGAGTTTCTGTTCAAAAACAAGAAATCGATCATCAACCAGCGCGAGGTGGGTACCGACACCCAGTCGCTGCAGATCGCCCTGAAGAACGCGCTGCGCCAGGCCCCCGACGTGATCCTGATCGGCGAAATCCGCGATCGCGAGACCATGTCGGCCTCCCTGGCCTATGCGCAGTCGGGCCACCTGGTGCTGGCCACCATGCACGCCAACAACAGCTACCAGGCCCTGAACCGGATCCTGAGCTTCTACCCGGTCGAAGTGCGCCAGACCCTGCTGGTCGACCTCAGCTCGGCGCTCAAGGCCGTCATGTCGCAGCGCTTGCTGCGCAGCAACCAGGGCGGCCGCATCCCCGCCTGCGAGGTGTTGCGCAACACCAAGCTGATTGCCGACCTGATCGAAAAAGGCGACTTCAACGGCATCCAGGAAGCCATGGAAAAGTCCATGGCCGAAGGTTCGCAGACCTTCGAAGAAGACATTGCCCGCCTGATCCAGGCCGGCATCATCGACCGCAAGGAAGGCATGGCCCATGCCGACTCGCCCACCAACCTGATGTGGCGTCTGCAAAACGACTTCGACCAGTCCGGCAAGGCCGCTGCCGAGGCCGCCAAGTCCCGGGCCGAGCCCGAGGACGAACCCTCATTCACCGAAATCGTCCTCGACGTGAAGCACTGATGTCCCGTACCCTGCACCTCACCGAACAACTGATCTCGCGCCCCTCCGTCACGCCCGACGACGCGGGCTGCCAGGCGCTGCTGCGCGAACGCCTTGAGGCCCTGGGCTTTGTCTGCGAAACCCTGGTCAGCGGGCCCGCGCATTTCCGAGTCACCAACCTGTGGGCCAAGCGGCCGGGCGCCACCCCCGATGCCCCTACCCTGGTCTTTGCCGGCCACACCGATGTCGTGCCCACCGGCCCGCTGGAGCAGTGGAAGAGCGACCCCTTCACCCCCACCCACCGCGACGGGCGCCTGTACGGGCGTGGCGCCAGCGACATGAAAACCTCGATCGCGGCCTTTGTGGTCGCCACCGAGGAGTTTCTGGCCGCGCAGCCGCAACCAGCCCTGTCCCTGGCCCTGTTGATCACCAGCGATGAAGAAGGCCCTTCAGTGGACGGCACCGTGGTGGTCTGCCGCACCCTCAAGGAACGTGGCGAGAAGCTCGACTTCTGCATCGTGGGTGAACCTACTTCGGTGCAGCGCACCGGCGACATGATCAAGAACGGCCGCCGCGGCACCATGAGCGGCAAGTTGACGGTCAAGGGCGTGCAGGGCCACATCGCCTACCCGCAACTGGCCCGCAACCCCATCCATCAAGCCCTGCCGGCCCTGACCGAGTTGGCCGCCATCGAGTGGGACCGTGGCAACGCCTACTTCCCCCCCACCAGCTGGCAGATCAGCAACATCCACGGCGGCACCGGTGCCACCAATGTGATCCCCGGTCAGGTGGTGATCGACTTCAACTTCCGCTTTTCGTCCGAATCGACCGCCGAAGCGCTGCAGCAGCGCCTGACCAGCGTGCTGGAGCGCCATGAGCTGGAATACGACATCCAGTGGACCATCGGTGGCCACCCCTTCCTGACCACCCCGGGCAGCCTGGTCACAGCCATCCAGGGCGCCATCCGCGACGAAGTGGGCATCGAGACCGAACTCTCCACCACCGGTGGCACCAGCGACGGTCGCTTCATTGCCCAGATCTGCCCCCAGGTGATCGAGTTTGGCCCGCCCAACGCCACCATCCACAAGATCGACGAGCACATTGCCGTGGCCGACATTGAACCTGTGAAAAACATCTACCGCCGCACCCTTGAGAACTTGAACGCCAGCCTGGGCACCGGAGTCGCAGCGTGAGCGGCGCCCCGCAAACCGTGTTGGGTCTGATCGAGCAAGCCCGGCAACAACTGGAGACCGCTGGCGTGGCCTTTGGTCACGGCACCACCAATGCCTTTGACGAGGCCGCCTGGCTGGTGTTGTGGCAACTGGGCCTGCCGCTGGACAGCCCCTTGGGGGGTGAGCCCGAGGGTGAACCTTCGGTGGCCGACCAAGCCGTTGGCCCCGACGATGCCGCACGCGTGCAGGCCCTGATCGAGCGCCGCATCAGCAGCCGCCAGCCCGCGGCCTACCTGACGCGCGAGGCCTGGCTGCAAGGCGTGCCTTTTTATGTGGACGAGCGCGCCATCGTGCCGCGCAGCTTCATTGCCGAGCTGATTGCCGACGGCAGCATCGACCCCTGGCTGGACGCCAACACCCACCGCGTGCTCGACCTGTGCACCGGCAACGGCAGCCTGGCCGTGCTGGCCGCCATGGCCTGGCCCGAAATCGTGGTGGAAGGCGCCGACCTCTCTGCCGACGCACTGGCCGTGGCCCGCATCAACGTGGACCGGCATGGCCTGCAAGACCGCATCACGCTCAAGACCAGCGACGGCCTGAGCGCCCTGCCCGGCCCCTACGACCTGATCCTGTGCAACCCGCCCTACGTCAACGCCCAGAGCATGACCCAACTGCCCGCGGAGTACCTGGCCGAGCCCGAAATGGCCCTGGCTGGCGGCACTGACGGCATGGATTTCATCCGGCAGTTGTTGCGCGATGCGCCGGACCGACTCAGCGAGCAAGGCGTGCTGGTGCTGGAGATCGGCAACGAGCGGGCCTACTTCGAAGCCGCTTTTCCCGATCTGCCGGTGTTCTGGCTGGAAACCAGTGCCGGCGGCGACCAGGTGCTGCTGGTGACGCGTGAGGCCTTGAGCCCGGACGCCTGAACCGGCGACAGGCCTGGCGAGAGCCTTGGCCTCAGGCCGCCCCACAGCCTTCAAGGCCCCTCACCACATGAAGGGCTTGAATTTGCATTTCGGACAGAATTGCATGGATTTTTCGCCGTTGCTCATGACCAAGCTCCCCCGGCGGAATTGGTCAATGCTCCAGATGCCGTGGCGCCCATCGCTGAAAAATAGGGTTCCACTGGCATAGCAGGGTGACCAGTCCAGCGTGTAATGGTCGTCATTTTCACTGACTGACTTGGCATTCAAAAAATAACGACGAACTTGGTGCTCCGTCAATCTGAATCCGGAACAGGTGATGGCAGGATTTGACTCTGCGGGTGACTTGGCTCCATTTTCCTCTATCAATATCCGATTTATTCCTGGGATCTTCAGTGGGCACAACGACGGCTCATGCTCAGATCCTTGTGTACAGGCATCTGATGCCAACACCGCCGTGGCGCAGAAGTTTGACAGAAGAAAAGTGCCTAGGAATTTCACCACCTTGCCGACCCCGCTTCCGTCGGATTTTTTCTGGAAACATCAGGATGTCTGAAGATTTCGGCCATAGGCACTCGGAAGGTTAGCGTCAACTCATTAATAAGCCATTTCAGAGATTCGGCTTGCGCACTTGTGATGGTCTCATAGATCTTTTTATCCTCTGGAACACTCATGCCTCTCGGAAAGGCTTCCCCGACCAACTCAATACCAACGCTGTCCAGATTGGATGGAAATCGTTCAGGGACTTTTTTCAGCATTTCTCTTTTGTCTTCCTGAGTTGGGTTGAACTTCTGTAACGATCTCAACTCAACAGCCGAACAGCGCTTTTCCAATAGGCAGCGGGTCTTTAATTTGCCGACATGCCATGTTTGTTTGTACAACGAAGCTGTTTGATAAATTGAACCATTCTTATCTATTAGAAAATGTGCGCCTTTGGCAGATGGCCGCCTGTAGCTATTGATGGCGGACTGAGCTGTTGCGCCGCCTGTTTGATGGACGATGATTCCACGAACCTCTTTCATGTCACCCCGCTCGATGGATTTTTCTATAGCCAGTTTTATCTTTGGACTGGCAACATGGCCACGAAGATCGATGGGTAGCATATAACCTCATTGGCGTTAGCAGGCTGCGCTGCGATTGCAGCAACCCAAGAGATGAACTGTGCATTGCACACCGCGGTGCCTGAACACGAATTCGCCGAGTGGTAGGCCCCACCCGATGGCTCAGGCAGCGCCCCTTGTGTCCGCCGTCATGCCCAGGTCTTGCCGCCGTGCGAAAATCGCAGGCTTTGCCTTCCAACACCGGCACCGGCCGGGCCTTGCCATGATCACGCTCAAGAACATCGTCTTGCGACGCAGCGCCAAAGTGCTGCTCGACAAGGTTTCCGTCACCCTCAACCCGGGGGAGAAGGTAGGCCTGGTCGGTCGCAACGGGGCCGGCAAGTCCACCCTGTTTGCCCTGCTGAATGGCAGCCTGCATGAAGACGGCGGCGATTTCTACATTCCGGCCCAGTGGCGCATGGCCCAGGTGGCCCAGAACATGCCCGAGACCGATGAAAGTGCCACCCATTTCGTGTTGAATGGCGACACCCAACTCGCCGAGTTGCGTGCCCAATTGCACGCACTGGAGGCCTCTGACGCGTCGTACGACGATCACGACCACGGCATGGCCATGGCCCAGCTCTACACCGACCTGGCCGATGCGGGTGACCACGATGCGGTGCCGCGCGCCCAGTCGCTGATCCTGGGCCTGGGTTTCCAGAGCCACGAGCTGGACCGCCCTGTGAACAGTTTCTCGGGCGGCTGGCGCATGCGCCTTCAGTTGGCCCGGGCTCTGATGTGCCCCTCCGACCTGCTGCTGCTCGATGAACCCACCAACCACTTGGACCTGGACGCCCTGGTCTGGCTCGAAGCCTGGCTCAAGCGCTACGCCGGCACCATGATCGTGATCAGCCACGACCGCGAGTTTCTGGATGCCGTGACCAACGTCACCCTGCACATCGACAACGCCCAACTGGTGCGCTACGGCGGCAACTACAGCGCGTTTGAGACCCTGCAGGCTCAGCAGATGGAGTTGCAGGCGGCGGCCTTCTCCAAGCAGCAGGACAAGATTGCCCACCTGCAGAAGTTCATTGACCGCTTCAAGGCCAAGGCCAGCAAGGCCAAGCAGGCGCAAAGCCGGGTCAAGGCCCTGGAGCGCATGGAGAAGATTGCGCCCATCCTGGCCAATGCCGAGTTCACCTTCGAGTTCAAGGAACCGACCAACCTGCCCAACCCCATGCTGGCCATCAGCGATGCGGCGTTCGGCTACCAGACCGACGAGGGCGACAAGTACATCCTCAGCGGGGTCAACCGCTCGGTACTGGCCGGCCAGCGCATCGGCATCCTGGGTGCCAATGGCCAGGGCAAATCGACCCTGGTCAAGACCATTGCCCGCGAGATGAAGCCCCTGGGCGGCACCGTGACCGAAGGCAAGGGCCTGTCCATCGGCTACTTTGCCCAGCAGGAACTGGATGTGCTGCGCAGCGGCGAGAACCCGCTGGAGCACATGATCCGCCTGGCCAAGGAGCTGGGGCCGAATGCCCGCGAATCCTCCCGCGAGCAAGACCTGCGCAACTACCTGGGCACGTTCAACTTCAGCGGCGACATGGTCAAGCAGGCCGTGGGCACCATGAGCGGCGGTGAAAAAGCGCGCCTGGTGCTGGCCATGATCGTGTGGCAGCGACCCAACCTGCTGCTGCTGGACGAACCGACCAACCACCTGGACCTGGCCACCCGCGAGGCCCTGTCGGTGGCGCTGAACGAGTTTGAAGGCACCGTGATGCTGGTCAGCCACGACCGGGCGCTGCTGCGCTCGGTGTGCGACGAGTTCTGGCTGGTGGGCCGTGGCGTGGTCGGCCCCTTCGATGGTGACCTGGACGACTACCAGCGTTACCTGCTGGACGAATCCAAACGCCTGCGTGAAGTCGCCAAGGAAACCCAGCGCAATCTGGAGGCCGAGGCCGAGGCCCAGGCCAGCCAGGCCGCCGCTGCCGAGGCCGCCCGTGCTGCCGAAGCCGCCGCCAGCCAGGCCGCGGCCCCGGCCATTGCCTCACGTGATCAACGCAAGCTCGATGCCCAGGCCCGCCAGGCCCTGGCCGAAAAGACCCGCCCCCTCAAGAAAGAGCTGGAGCAAGTGGACCAGCGCATGGCCCAGCTCGGCAAGGACAAGACGGCCTTGGAAGAACGCCTGAGCACGCCGTTGCCGTCGGCCGAGATTGCAGAATGCGGCAAGAAGCTCAAGGCCATCAGCGACGAACTGGAAAAGCTTGAAGAGCGCTGGCTGGAACTCAACGAAGAGATCGAAGCCATCACGCAGGCCGCTTGAAGAAGGACCTTGGCCAGCACAATGGCGCCATAGGACTGACTGGAGCCCCCATGCCCGACAAGACCCTGGCCCTGACCCACGGCCAAGCCGACCTGCAACGCGCCGTGCTGAACAGCCGGCGCCTGCTGAAAAAGCGCGCATTGTGGGCGGCGGCTGCCGCCGCCCTGCCCGTACCGGGCCTGGATTTCGCTGTGGACGCGGCCCTGCTGTCGCGCCTGATCCCCCAGATCAGCCATGAATTTGGCCTGTCCGGGGTGCAACTGGACCGCTTGTCACCAGATCGGCGCGAACAGGTGCAGAAAGCCGTCGCAGTGGTGGGCTCGCTGCTGATCGGGCGTTTTCTCAGCGCCGAGTTGCTGCTGACCTTGGCGGCCAAGGCTGGCCTGCGCCTGACCGCCGGCCAGGCCGCCCGCTACGTGCCGCTTGCCGGCCAAGCGCTGTCGGCTGCCATGGGCTATGCAGCGGTGCGTGCCCTGGGCGAACAGCACATCCGCGAATGTGTGCTGGTGCGCCAGGCGCTGCCGCCAGCACCTGACTGACGCGCCCGACCCGCGGCCAGCAACTTACTTGGGACGGTACAGGGCGCAGAGCTTGTGACCATCCGGGTCGCGCACATAGGCCAGGTACATCGAGCCCATCTTGCCTTCGCGCAGACCCGGTGGGTCTTCGATGGAGATGCCGCCATGGGCCACCGCGGTGTCGTGGAACTGCTTCAGCTGCTCGGGTGAATTGCATTTGAAGCCCAGGGTGAAGCCGTTGGCCACGGTGGCGGCCTGGCCATCGATGGGCTCGCTGAGGCCGAAGGTGTTGCCGTCGTGCCGATAGAACAGCCGCACCTGACCGGTGGCGTTCACGTTGCGCGCGGGCTCGCCTGCGCCCAGAACGCCCAGCACGGCGTCGTAAAAACGTTTGGACCGCTCGATGTCGCTGGTGCCCAGCATCACGTGGTTGAACATGGGAGTCTCCTTTGGGTTTTCATGGGGGGTGAGGCATGCTAGCGCAAGGTGGCGCCCCAGCCGGCGCGGTCTGAGTCACCTGCGTGGCAGTGCGACAGCGCCTGGGCAGGATCCAAGCGGCCCTCAATCCAGCGCGGCCTGCACCAGGGTGCGGGTGTAGTCGCTTTGCGGCTGCTCCAGCACCTGGGCCACCGTGCCGGATTCGACCACCTGGCCATCTTTCATCACCAGCACCTCGTGCGCCATGGCGCGGATCACGGCGATGTCGTGGGTGATCAGCAGGAAACTCAGGCCGCGTTCGCGCTGAAGCTGCTGCAGCAACTGCAGCACCTGCTTCTGGATGCTGACATCGAGCGCGCTGGTAGGTTCGTCCAGCACCAACAGGCTCGGGCCCACGATCAGGGCCCGGGCAATGGCCAGGCGTTGACGCTGGCCGCCCGAGAATTCATGCGGGTAGCGGGCCAGCAGGCCCGGAAACTGCGCCTCGCCCAGCCCCACCTCGGCCAGGGCCTGGGCGACTCGGGCGCGCCGCTGGGCCCCACTCAGCCCGGGTTCGTGCACCAGCAGCCCCTCGCCCACGATCTCCTCCACCGTGAGCCGGGGCGACAAGGACGAAAACGGGTCTTGAAACACCACCTGCACCTGGCGCCGCAAGGCCCGGTGGGCCGGCGTGTTGCGGGTGCCCAGGCCTTGCCAGCCCTGCGCACCAAAGCGCAGCGTGCCCTGGCTGGGCAGCAAGCCCAACACCGCCTGTGCCAGGGTGGACTTGCCCGAACCCGACTCGCCCACCACCCCCAGGGTGCGCCCCTGGGGCAGGCTGAAACTGGCACCTTGCACCGCCACAAACTCGCCGCGCCCCCACCAGCCCCGCCAACCTGGCAAGGCCACGGGGTAGACCACGCGCAGGCCCTCAGCCTGCAGCACCGCGGCCGGAACAGGGTCGGCGGGATCGGCCTCGATCACGTCGCGCCGCGGCAGGCTGTCGAGCAACTTGCGGGTGTAGGCATGGCGGGGCCTGGCAAACACCTCAGCGACGGCGCCCTGCTCCACCAGCACGCCGTTTTCCATCACCGCCACGCGGTCGGCAAAACGGCGCACCATCTGCAGATCATGGGTGATCAACAGCACGGCCATGCCGGTGCGCCGTTGCAGATCGGACAGCAGATCCAGGATCTGTGCACGCAAGGTCACATCCAGGGCCGTGGTGGGCTCATCGGCCAGCAGCAGGCGCGGCTCGGTGGCCAAGGCCATGGCAATCATGGCGCGCTGGCGCTGGCCGCCCGACAACTGATGGGGGTAGCTGCGGGCGCGCCGTTCCGGCTCGGGAATGCCGGTGTCGGCCAGGGCTTTGACCGCCAGGGGCCAGGCCTGCTGGCGGTTCAGCCCCTTCTTGAGTTGCAGCACCTCCACAATCTGCTCGCCCACCGTGAACAGCGGGTTGAGGGCGGTCATGGGCTCTTGGAAGATCATGGCGATGTCGTCCCCCCGCAGGCCTTGCAACTCACGCTCAGGCAGGCTCAGCAGGTCGCGCATGGGGGCGCCGGTCGCGGTGTCGCGCAGCAGCACACAACCCCGACAGCGGGCATGCGCCGCCAGGCGCAGCAAGCTCAGCGCCGTGACCGACTTGCCCGAGCCCGATTCGCCCACCAGGGCCAGTTTTTCGCCCGCAGCCAAGTTGAAGCTGATGCCATGCACCACTTCCTTGTCGTCAAACGCGATGCGCAGATCCTGCACCTGCAACAGCGGTGCATCGGTGGTGGGGGTGTTCATGCCTGGGCCTCCGCCTGACGGGGGTCGAGAGCATCGCGCAGCGCATCGCCCATGAAAGTGAGCAGCAGCAGGGTGATCACCAGCACGCCAAACGTGGACAGCGAGATCCACCACGCATCGATGTTGCCTTTGCCCTGGCTCAGCAATTCACCCAGCGAGGGCGTGCCCGGTGGCACCCCCAGGCCCAGAAAATCAAGCGAGGTGAGCGCCAGGATGGCTGCGCTCATGCGAAAGGGCAAAAAGGTGACCACCGGGGTCAGGCTGTTGGGCAGGATGTGGCGCCAGATGATCTGGGTGTTGGACACCCCCAGGGCACGGGCAGCCTTCACGTAGTCGAGCTGCCGGTTGCGCAAAAACTCGGCGCGCACATAGTCGGACAGGCCCATCCAGCCGAACAGGCTGAGCAGCACCAGCAGCAGGGCCACACTGGGCGCAAACACCGCGCTGAAGATGATCAGCAGGTACAGCTCAGGCATGGAGCCCCAGATTTCGATGAAGCGCTGAAAGGCCAGGTCGGTGCGCCCACCGAAATACCCTTGCACGGCGCCCGTCAACACCCCCAGCAACACCCCCGACACGGTGAGTGCCAGGGCAAACAGCACGCTGACACGAAAGCCATAGATCAGTTGGGCCAGCAGGTCACGCCCCCGGTCGTCAGTGCCCAGCCAGTTGTCTCGGCTGGGGCCGGAGGGGTTGGGCTCTTTGGCGAAGTAATTCAGGGTTTTGGGGCCATAGGGGTTGGGCGCAAACACCGCCCAATTGCCGGGCTGCGCCAATTGCTGACGGATGAAAGGGTCGAGGTAGTCGGTGGGGGTTTCAAAATCACCGCCAAACACCTTTTCGGGGTAGTCGTTCCACATCGGGAAGTAGGTTTGGCCGGCATAGCGCACCAGCAGCGGGCGGTCATTCGACATCAGCTCGGCGCCCAGGCTCATCAACACCAGGGCCACGAACAACACCAGACTCCAGTAGCCCAGCCGGTTGCGCTTGAAGCGCAGCCAGGCACGGCGGGAGGGGCTGAGGCTGGCCGGCATGGGGGGCAAGGATTCAGGCAACGAAAGGGGGGCTTCAGTCGAATTTGACACGGGGGTCCACCCAAACATAAGACAGGTCGGAGATCAGCTTGGTCACCAGGCCGATCAGCGTGAACAGGTACAGCGTGCCCAGCACCACCGGGTAGTCGCGCCGGATCACACTCTCGTAGCTCAGCAGCCCCAGCCCGTCGAGTGAGAACAGGGTCTCGATCAACAGCGAGCCGGTGAAGAAGGCACCCACAAAGGCCGCCGGAAAACCGGTGATGATGGGGATCAGCGCATTGCGGAACACATGCTTCCACAGCACCTGACGTTCGCTCAGGCCCTTGGCACGGGCGGTGATCACGTACTGCTTGCGGATTTCTTCGAGAAAGGCGTTCTTGGTCAGCATGGCGGTGACGGCAAAGCTGCCCAGCACCATGGCCGTGACCGGCAGCGCGATGTGCCACAGGTAATCGGTGATGCGCGCCGGCCAGGCCAGGTCAGACCAGTTGCTGGAGGTCAGCCCACGCAGCGGGAACCACTGCAACTGCCCGCCAAAGATCACCAGCAGCGCCACCCCGAGCACAAAGCCCGGAATCGCATAGCCCACCAAAATCAGCAAGGTGGAGACCAGATCGAAGCGCGAGCCTGACCGCACCGCCTTCGCCACCCCCAGCGGCACGGCCACACCGTAGCTGATGAAAAAGGTCCACAGGCCCAGGCTGGCCGACACGGGCAACTTGTCGAGGATCAGCTGCCAAACGTCCTTGTTCTGAAAAAAGCTCTTGCCCAGGTCAAAGCGCGCAAACTGGCCCAGCATCTGCACGAAACGCTCGGCTGGCGGTTTGTCAAAGCCATACAAGGCCTTGATCTGCTCCAGCCGTTTCGGGTCCACACCCTGGCTTCCGCGGTAGCTGCCGCCGCCCTCGGCCCCGCGCTGGGCACCGGCCTTGGCTTCGGCCAGGTACTGCTCCACCGGCCCACCGGGCACGAACTGGATCACGGCGAAGGTCAGCAGCAGCACCCCGAACAAGGTGGGCACCATCAGCAGCAGGCGTTTGACGATGTAGGCAAGCATGGGTGGGCCGGTGGGTGACTGGGGTCAGGGCTTGAGGTCAGGGCGGGATCAGGGCTGTCGGGCCGGCGCGGGCCGGGCCCACCAGGTGTCGATCACCCACTCTTCGCCCGGGGCGTAGGGGGGCATGGTGGCGGGCCCCTGCAGGCGCCAGGCATCAAACACCAGCCGGTGGGTGACGGCGGTGTACTGCGGAATCAGGTAGTGGCCGTGCATGATGACCCGATCCAGCGCACGGCAGGCCGAATGCAACGCGGCCTCGGTCTTGGCCGCCGTCATGCGGGCGATGAGGGCATCCACTGCCGGGCTCTTGACGCCCGCCATGTTGCCCGAATCCTCGGTGTCGGCGGCCTTGCTGCCAAACAGGTCGGCGTACTCCTGGCCCGGCGTGTGGGTGCCGGGCACGGCCAGGGTGATCAGGTCGAAATCGAACTTCTGGATGCGCTGCAGGTACAGCGCAAAGTCGACCGAGCGGAAATTGAGCTTGATGCCCAGCTTCTCGAGATTGCGCCCCCACGAGGCAAAGGTGGCCATCTTGCCTTCGCTGCTGTCCAGGTACTCCAGCACCAGGGGCTCGCCCTGCGCATTGCGCAAGGCGCCATCGCGGTAGTGCCAACCGGCCTCGGCCAGCAGCGCCTGGGCCCGGCGCAGGTTGCCCCGCAGCGACTGATCGCCATCGGTGCGCGGCGGCTGGGCCATGGGGCCGAACACGGCCTCGGGCACCTGGCCACGCCAGGGCTCCAGCAGGGCCAGCTCATCGGGGCCGGGGCTGCCGGAAGCGGCGCAGGCCGTGTTGCCGAACAAACCCGTCACGCGCTGGTAGCTGCCATAGAACAGTTGCCGGTTCATCCATTCGAAATCGAGCGCCAGCCCCAGGGCCTGACGCACCCGGAGGTCGTCCAGCGGCTTGCGCCGGGTGTTGAGGAAAAAGCTCTGAAAACCCGAGGGCAACTGGTGCTTGAACTCACGCTTGACCAGCTCGCCGGAATCGAATCGCTTGCCATTGACGCGGCGCGCCCAGTCGCCCGCCGAATAGAAACGCATCAGGTCGAACTCGCCCGCCTTCAAGGCCTCCAGCTTGGCCGTGTTGTCCTTGTAGATCTTGACCGTGATGCGGTCAAAGTTGTCGCTGCCACGCTTGACGTTGAGATCGCGCGCCCAGTATTGGGGGTCGCGCACATAGGTGATGTCTTTGCCGAAGCGCACCGGCCCGACGCGGTAGGGGCCGCTGCCGATGGGCACCTCGGTCACCACCTCACTGAAGCGCTTGCCAGCCCCCCATTGGTGGCTGAACACGGGCAGACCACCCACGGTCAGGGGCAGCTCTCGGTTGGGCTTTTTGAAGCGGTAGCGCACGGTGCGCTCGTCCAGCACCTCCAGGCCCGCCACATCTTCGAGTGTGGTCTTGTAGGCAGGCGAGGTGTCCGGTCCCATCAGCATGTCGTAGCTGTACTTCACATCACGGGCCAGCACCGGGTCGCCGTTGTGAAAGCGGGCCTCGGGCCGCAGCCGGAAAGTGGCGCTCAGCCCATCGGGCGCCACCGTCACATCCTCGGCCAGCAAGCCATAGCCCGAGCCCACCTCGTCCATCGCACCGGTGAGCAAGGTGTCGAACATCAGCCCGCTGAGGTAGGCCGGGGCCGATCCCTTGAGCGTGAAGGGGTTGTACTTGTCGAAGGTCGAGGCGCGGCTGTTGCTGACCAGGCGCAATTCGCCGCCCTTGGGCGCCTGCGGGTTGACGTAGTCGAAATGCGCGAAACCCGCCGGGTACTTGGGCTGCCCCCACAGGGCGTAGGCCGGGGCCGCGGTGCCGAGCACGGGTCCGACCGCCAGCAGCGCCCCCAACAGGCAGGCATGGATATTTCGCAAAGACGTCATTGCGACTGAGTGTAGCGGCAGCCTGCAGGCTCCGGCCCGACAGCAGGCATCCGACCACCGCGCCCCGGCAGCACCGGGGTCACGGGCTCAGCCGCGCGGGCGGCGTCGGCCCCAGGCGAAGACCATCAGCAGCATCAGGGCCAGCGCGGCTAGAGCCGCTGGGTTCAGGGCCGGGACCGAATTGGCCAAGGCCGAGGGATCGGGCACCACGATGCCACCGCCATCGCTGATCGAGCCATTGGCCGTCAGGTCATCATCGCCGACTCCGCCGTCCACAATCGTCAGGGTGACGGTCCTGCCGCTGAACTGCACGCCGTTGAACTGATACCAGTGCGGCGACGTGTTGGACGCCGTCGGGCCGAACTTCCAGTACTGTGCGTTCGCTGGTGCAGCGGCCGGCAGGTCGAAGGTCAGGACCACAGTGGCCCCGGGGGCTCCGTTCATCACGACAAAATCAAACAGTCCGTACGGAAACGTGAGGCCAGGCGGCGGTGCCGCGCTGGGTGACTTCGGATGTCCAGTCAGAGGAATAAAACCGGCCGTCGCCCCGTTGCCACTGCCCGACGGTGCGAACACCCAGCCACCGCTCAAGGACACACTCCCGCCCCCAGGCAGGCCGCCCAGGCTGGTGCTGGTGCCCGCCGGCAGCGTGATGGTGAAGCTCTGATCCACCGGCGCAGCGGCAAGGTGACTCGCGTCACCCGCTTGACGCGCACTGAGGGTGCACAAGCCTGTGGCGGAAAGATGCACGCTGCTGCCATTGACCTGGCACAGACCCGGGGTGAGGCTGACGTAGCTCACCGCCAGGCCCGAACTCGCACTGGCACCCAGCGTGAAATCAGGCGTCCCCAGCACGCGGTCGGTCAGTGCTGCAAAGCTGATGCTCTGGCTGGCCTTGCCCACACCGATGACCAGGCTGGCGGTGGCCGGCAGATACTGGGCATCACCGGCCTTGCTGACGCCGACGGTGCAATCGCCGACGGCCTGGGCGCTCAGCGTGCTGCCGGACAGCGTGCAGAAGGCCTGGCCGGCGTCGAGTGTGAAACTGGCAGCACCGGTCCCCGATCCGCCTGCCGCACTGAGCGTCACCGAGCCGTTGAGCACCAGGGTGGCCGGTGCAAGTTGTACCGACAGGCTGGCCTGGGCGGCACGCCCAACCACCACGTCGACGGTGGCGGTTGTCGCCAGATATGGACCCGATGCCGCCTTGGTGGCCGTCACCGTGCAGGTGCCAACCCCGATGGCGCTCAAGGTCGTCTGGTTGACACTGCAATAGCTGTTGCCGGCCGTGATGGCGTAGCTGACGGCGCCATTGCCCGAACCACCGCTGCTGCTCAGGCTGGCCGTGGCCCCGTAAGCCAGCGACGCTGGCGTGGCACTGACGACCAGGCTGGCCTGGGCTGCCGCGGCCACCCCCACGTCCAGCGTCACGTCGGCCTGGTTGTAGGTGGCATCCCCGGCCTTGGTGGCGGTCACCGTGCAGGTTCCCACGCCGGTCGCGCTGAGCGTATTGCCACTGATCGAGCAAACACTGGCGCCGGCCGTGACGGCGTAGGAGACCGCACCGCTGCCGCTGCCCCCCGTGATGGCCAGGCTGGCCGTGCCCCCGTAGACCAGGCTGCTCGGCGTGGCCGTCAAGGTCAGGGCGGCCTGCGCCATCTTGCCCACCGTGATGTCCAGGGTGGCCTGGCGGGCCTGGTACTGCGCGTCCCCGGCCTTGGTGGCCGTCACCGTGCAGGTGCCCACGCCAGTGCCGGTCACGGTACTGCCACTGACCGAACAGTAACTGCTGCCGCTGCTGACCACGAAGCTCACGGCACCGCTGCCCGAGCCGCCGCTAGTGCTCAGCGTGGCCGTGCCCTGAAGCACAAGGCTGCTGGGGTTGATGCTCAGGCTCAACGCACTCTGGGGGCCTGCGCTGACCACCACATCGACGGCAGCGCTGGCGGCTTCGTAGCTCGCATCGGCGGCCTTGGTGGCGGTGACCGTGCAAGTGCCCACGCCGATGGCATTCAAGGTGCTGCCCGAGACCGAGCAGAAAGTGCCACCGCTTGTCACCGCATAAGTGACGGAGCCACTGCCGGCCCCCCCGCTGGTAGACAGCGTGCTGCTGCCGCCAAAGCCCAGCGCCGCGGGGCTGGCGCTGACACTCAGGGCACTCTGTGCGGCCTTCGAGACCACCACGTCAACCGTGGCGGAGGCCGGCAGATAGCTGGCATCACTGGCCTTGGTGGCAGTGACAGTGCAGGTCCCGACACCGATGGCCGTCAGTTCGGCCCCGTTGAGGCTGCAATAGGCGCCACCGGCGGTGATCGCATAGCTCACGGCGCCGCTGCCTGCCCCCCCACTGCTGGACAACGTGGCGCTGCCGCCATAACTGAGCGCCGCCGGGCTGGCACTCACGCTGAAGCCCGACTGCGACGCCTGGGTGACGCTGACGTCAACCGTCGACTGGGCAACCTTGTAATGGCTGTCGCCGGCCTTGGTGGCGGTCACGGTGCACGTGCCGACGGCGATCCCGGTCAGGGTGCTGCCCGCAAGTGAGCAGAAGCTGTCGCCACTGGTGATCGCGAAGCTCACGGCGCCCGTGCCCGTCCCCCCGCTGCTGCTCAGCGAGGCGCTTGAATTGAAGGCTATGCTTGCGGGCGAGGCACTGACTGAAAAACCACTCTGGTCGGCCGTGCCGATGCTCAGGTCCAGCGTGGCACTGGCCGCGTTGTAGTTGGAGTCGCCCGCCTTGGTGGCGGTCACGGTGCAGCCACCGACCTCGGTGGCCGTCAGGGTGCTGCCGCTGATCGAGCAATAAGTGGTGCCGGTGGTGACCACAAAGGTCACGGCCCCGCTGCCGGATCCCCCTGTGCTGCCCAACGTGCCAGTGCCGCCATAGGCCAGCGTGGACGGGGTCAGACTGGGCACCAGCGCGGCCTGCGCGCCCTTGAGGTTGCTCAGGCTGAAGCTGGTCGACAAGCCGCCAGCGGCCGCCTGCACGTTGTAGCTGCCCACCGTGCCATTGGCGGTCGCATTGACCGTGGCGTAGCCATTGCCATCGGTGCTGACGGCACTGGAGGGCGTGAGCCCGGCTGAGGCCCCGGTGGCCGGCACCGTGAAGGTGACCACCACGTTGCGCAACGGCTGGCTGCTGGCATCGAGCACCTGGACCTTCAGGGCCGTGGCAAAGGCACTCTGGATCGCCGTCGCCTGGTTGTCACCGCTCTTGATCAGACTGGCCGGCGGGCCGAAGGGATCGATGCGCAGCACCATGCCCGAGGCACCGCTGTAACTGGCCAGCGCCGAAAGGTCGCTGCTGGAGGCCGTGGCCGCACCGCCGGGCAGGCTGCTGCCGGAGGTCGTGCCCCCCAGGCGCAGCACCGGCCCGTCGATCGAGGTGGCCGCCACCAGCGAACGCGCCTCGTCGATGCCGGTGCCGCCCAGCAGGCCGGCGTACTTCCAGGCCGACGGTGCGCTGTAAAGCACCTTGCCCAACATCACGTCCTGGGCCCCCAGCGCGACCTGGCTCAGGCCTTTGTCATCGACAAAGTTGAAATTGCTGCCCGCGCTGCTGGGGCCCGTGAAGTAAAACGCGCTCCCGTCCGAGGCCACGGCCTGCACCGCGTCATAGCCGCTGGCCCCCACATAGGAGACACTGGTGATCGCCGTGCCACTGCCGTCCAGGCGCAGGACAAATCCATCCATGCCTCCGCGTGAGGACACCAATGGCCCAACGCTGCTGCTCGAACCGCCCGTGCGCTGCGGAAAGCCGCTCGAATCGGTTTCGCCCCCCACCACCACCCCGCCCTGCCCGTCCAGAGCCACGGCAAGGGCACGGTCGGCACCGGATTCGCCGGTCTGCGAAGGCTGGCCAGTCAGCAGCGAGAAGAAGACCGGCGCCCCGGTCGATGCCAGCCGGGCCACAAAGCCGTCGCTGCTGTCGAGGCTTCGACTGTTGGTGCTGCTTTGCAGGGCCGACAAGGTCGGCAGGCTGGCGCTCTGCGAGTTGGTCTGCCCGGCCACAAAGACCGTGCCATTCGACATAGCCACGATGGCATTGCCCATGTCGGTATCGCCGTCACCGCCGAGAAAACCGGCATACACCAGGCCGCTGCCGTCCGCCGCCACGGCGGCGACGAAGGCGTCATAGCCCTGGGCACCGCTGGCGCCACCATATTGACTCAGCACCGGGCCCAGCAGGCTGGGA
Organism: Curvibacter sp. GW821-FHT01G03; assembly: GCF_059422285.1. Taxonomy (NCBI): domain Bacteria; kingdom Pseudomonadati; phylum Pseudomonadota; class Betaproteobacteria; order Burkholderiales; family Comamonadaceae; genus Curvibacter; species Curvibacter sp. GW821-FHT01G03. Next base: position 90,187 of record NZ_JBWKWP010000019.1, on the reverse strand, counting down.
AAGGCCGTTCCAGCGGTGACACAGCCTGCACCGGGCGTGGCCGTGCACTGGCTGTATCCCGTCACATAGGCGCGGTAACTGGCATCGACGGCAATCCCGTTGGCCTGATCGTTTTCGCTGCCACCGATGAAACCGCTGTAATCGATGCTGCTGGCACCAGCCGGCAACCGCATCACGAAGGCATCACGCCCACCGGCCAGGGCGCGGCGGAAACGATTGTTCGAATCGCTGCCCTGGATCGGGAAATTGCTCGAATCGGTGCCCCCGGTCAGGTAGATGCGTTTGGCATCGTCCACCGCCAGACCCGTGCAGACCTCATCGCCCGAGCCACCAAAGTAAGTCACCGATTGGGCCGTGCCGGCATTGTCGAACTTGACCAGAAATGCGTCGTCATTGCCGCCGTACGTATTGGTGGCCTTGGGCAGTCCGCCCGAACGCGTGACACCGCAGGCATAGGTGTTGCCATCCGTGTCCATCGTGACCGCATGCACCTGGTCTTGCGCGCTGCCGCCGATCAGGCCCGAATAGCCGACCCAGGCCGGGTCGATCACCAGCGGCAAGGCACTGTCATAGGCCCCGAGCACAAAACTCACGCGCCAGCGCCCATCGCCCAGATCCTCCAGCCGGTAGCGCGTGGCCACAGTGCGCTGCTGCCCACCCGATGACTGGTACGACACCGGCGCGGCATCGACCAGGCTTTGCCCTCCCTGGCGCCACCACAGGCTGCCGTCAGCACGCAACTCGGCCGCGTCCACGCCCTCCACCAACATGCGGACGCTGGCCGGATCCGCACCACTGGCCAGCTCAAAGCGGTATTTGAAGCCGGCCCGGTCGCCAGCAAAAATCGCGTCCACACCCGGCCAGACCTGCCGGTAAGCCACCGAGTCGTAGCTGCGCAAACCCGTCTGCCATTCGCTGCGTGGCCCGACCAGCCAGTGGTAGAGCGTGGGTGACATCCCGCTGCCCTCAGGGGCCACACCTGCTCCGGCTTCAAAACGGTAGCTGAGGCCGGTGCTGGCGCCGCGCAGGCCGGCCGCGGTGGCCGACTTGCCGGTCTCGCCCGGAAGCTGCAGCGATACCCCTGCCGCACCAAAATCGAGCCGACGCCCAGGCGCCACCGCCACAAAGCCCTGCCCCGATCCGGCGTCAATGAAACGCCCCTCGCGCGCGGCGCTCACGCTGCGCTGGACCAGCGGAGCCTCGGCCGCAGCATGCGCCCCGGCTTGCGAAAAAAGCACGATGGCCGCCGATGCCGCGGTAACGAGAATTTTCATGGTGACAGGTTTTCGCTGGGTGGACTCAGGGGCGCTGGGGGAAAACGCCTTGGAGCGCGATGATGAAATTCATCGTCAGATAGGGCGGCATGTTGTTGTGTGGACTGTTGCCACCAACCGGCGACAGGGCAGACGCAGCCATCGTGGCATCGGGCGCGGCGTTCACATAGGGCAGGTTCGAGGCGCTGCCCAATGCCGCACCGGTCGGCTTGTCGGTGACGCTGCCAGCGGCGCTTTGCACCGTGTGGCGATGGACGGGCATCTGGGAATCCAACAAGGTCACAGACTCCGAGCCACCGGCCTCGCCGAGATCGTGCTGAGACAGGCCCGGGCCCTGCCCCGGGTGCATCGGCATGCGGGCTTGCAGATCGGGCAGCGCGAAGTTGCTCATCCCGTTGCCACCATAGGCGGTGCCCAGCAGAGAGAAAAGCGCGGTGTTCTGAGACAGTGGCAGGATCTGCCCGTTGCAAAAGGCCCAGCCTGTTGGGGCGAAATTGAACCCGACGATGCGGATCTCAGCCACGAATGGGTTGGACATGGGGTGAGTGCCTCAGTTTTGGGAAGGAAAAATACCTTGCAGCGCGATCACCGCCGCCAGCACCAGATACGGTGCCATGTTGTTGTGGGGTTGGCTGCCGCCCACGTTGGCAAGCGTGGCCGAATTGAGCACGGTGTCCCCGCTGTCTGCATAGCGGCCGCGGGCGGCCGCCAGGGCATTGCCCACCGGCGAGGCCTGACGACCTGTCGAGGTGGAGGCCATCAACGCATGCGTGTGCGTGGGCATCTCGCCCGAGGTGACGGTATGCAACATCTCACCACCACGCTGCCCCAGGGTGTAGCCGTTGCCCATGTGTACGGGACTGCGCCCCTGGAGATCGGGCAGGCCAAAGTTCACTCGTCCATCGCCGCCATAAGTCGTTCCCAGCAATGAAAAAGCGGCCTGGTTCTGGTTGATCGGCAACAACTGGCCATTGCACAAGGCCCAGCCTTTGGGAGGAAAGTTGAAGGCAACCAGCTTGACTTCGCACATGAACGGATCGGACATTGCAAGACCCCGAGAAAACGACTGATCAGATCTGACTGGGAAAGATCCCAAACAGGGAGATGATGAAATTGATGCACAAATAGGGCGGCAGGTTGTCGTGCGGTTGACCGCCACCATCTGCACCAACGCTGTCCACACGCAGGGCAGATCCTGAGGGGGTGCCGTTGTTGAATGCCTGAAGGTCGCGGTCGCGCGCCAAAACGGCATTGGCCGGCGAAGCCGAATAGCCCGGAGTTCCAGACACTGCCACCGGATGGCTGTGAGAAGGGATCTGCTGAATGCTCAGCGTCTCGGTCTCGGTGCCGGCCACTTGCCCAATGACGAAACTCTGGCCTTGGAGTGTTCCTTGGTGGATGGGTACCCGCCCGCGCAGATCGGGCAGTCCAAATGTCTGCTGGCCGTCACCGCCGTAAGTGGTGCCGATCAGATTGAACAAGGTCTCGTTCTCGGAAATTGGAACGATGGCCCCGTCACAAAAAGCCCAACCCACAGGGGCAAAACTGCCAGCGAACATGCGTATCTCACCGACATATGGATTGCTCATGGGCAACAGCCTCCCGTTTGAATTGACATTTTGTGACGCGCCAGATGCAGAAAGCCAGCGCGTGGAGCTTAGACTCCAGAAACAAAATATTTACACAAAACACAATATAACGTCCAGATGGTTACATTCGGACGCAATTGCCTGTTGAGATGCCCATGAACACCTCGTCTTCCCCCAGCTCCCGCCGTACGTTTCTGCAAACTGCGACCGGTGCGCCGGTGATGGCGCTGGCCTCGGGCGGCCTGGCAGCAGCCCCAGTCTGGCCCCGCAGCAACGGCACCCTGCGACGCAGCGACTTCGAGTCCTGCAGGGGCAAGGTGTTTGTCTTCGAGTCAGAGTCCGGTGGCCCCGGCGTGCAGGCCCGCCTTGAGAAGGTGGAGGCCCTGCCGGGTACCCACCACGCGGATCTGAGTTTCAGCCTGCTGTTTGCACCCCAGGCCGGCGCCACCCTGTCACAGGGCACCTGGCGATTCAGTACCGCCGCAGGCCCGACCGGCCTGATGTTCGTGAGCCCCAACGATGCTCAAGGGCGGGTGGTTGAAGCGGTCTTCAACCGGGGTTGAGCGCGGCGCGGGCGGCCGGGCGGCTCATTCGGGTGTACACACCCTGCTCATCGACGGTGACAAAGCCTCGCCGCTCGTACAGACGACGGGCCGGGTTTTGCTGCTCGACATACAAGCCGCAGCCCATCCCGGCCTGATCGGCTTGATCCAGCCACCAATCCAGGATCCGCGTGCCCAGGCCCTGGCCACGCCATTCGGGCAACAGGGCGATGTCCATCAGACCCCAGCGAGCAGGGGCCAGGTCCAGGTACAGCCTGCCCACATCCCGCCCCTGCCAGACAATCACACCCCAATGGCCTTCAGGGTAATGCGCACGGTAGTGGCGCCGCTGCAAATCGAATTGGGAGTGGCAGAACGCCTCGCGCATGGCCTCGGGCCAGGACGTCAGGGCAAGCTCAGGCTCTCTCACGGAGCGGTACAGTTGCCGCAGGAAGGCCTCATCAGTGTCCTGTTCGGGGCGCCAGGCCCAGCCACCGTCGCGCCCATCGGGCCAGCGCTCAATCCAGCTCATGCGTCGACATCGTGGCTGATGCAGGCCTCGTATTGGACACCCAGAGGCGTCCGGCCGATGGCGGTCAGCAGCAAGGCGTGGTCGCCCAACTGCGGGTGCTGCAGAACATAGGTGCGCTGCGGCAGAGGCACCTCGTGGCGACGCAGAAAGAAAACGCTGAATTGCTTCAGCCGGCCCTGTGTGGAGGCGGCGCGTATTTCGGTCACTTCAAGCTCAGACTCGGGCCCAGGCTCGAAAGCCGGACGGGCACGCAGCACCGAGCCCAACATCTGTCGCGCCACCGATTCGGTGAGCACGCGTGAAAAAACGGCATCGTCCAGCATGAGAGGCATCGATAAGACGCAGAGGTTGGGTCGCGGGCCAGTATAGCTTTTGTATCCGGACGCATCGTCTATGATGACGCCCCTCGACGCGATGGCGGGCCACAGGTCCGCACAACCAGGCCTTTGGGGCCCTGACCAGGAGAACAAGAATGGGATTTCTCACCGGCAAGAAACTGCTGATCACCGGCGTTCTGTCCAACCGCTCGATTGCCTACGGCATTGCCAAGGCCTGCCATGCACAGGGCGCCGAGCTGGCGTTCAGCTATGTGGGCGAGCGCTTCAAGGACCGCATCACCGAATTTGCCGCCGATTTCGGCTCAAACCTGGTGTTTGACTGCGATGTGGCCGACGACGCCCAGATCGAGAAGCTGTTTGCCGACCTGTCCACCCACTGGCCGAAGTTTGACGGTTTTGTGCACGCCATCGGCTTCGCCCCGCGCGAGGCGATTGCGGGCGACTTTCTCGATGGTCTGAGCCGCGAAGCCTTCCGCATCGCGCACGACATCAGCGCCTACAGCTTCCCGGCCATGGCCAAGGCGGCCCTGCCCTACCTGAACGACAAGTCGTCGGTGCTGACCCTGAGCTACCTGGGTGCCCTGCGCACGGTGCCCAACTACAACACCATGGGCCTGGCCAAGGCCAGTCTTGAAGCGTCGGTGCGCTACCTGGCCGAGTCGCTGGGCAGCCTGAACCGGGGCCTGCGTGCCAACGGCATCTCGGCCGGACCGATCAAGACCCTGGCCGCCAGCGGCATCAAGGGCTTTGGCAAGATCCTGTCGGTGGTGGCCGAAAACTCGCCGATCCGCCGCAACGTCACCATCGACGACGTGGGCAACGTGGCCGCCTTCTTGCTGAGTGATCTGGCTGCCGGCGTGAGCGCCGAAATCACCTATGTGGACGGTGGTTTCAGCCAGGTGGTCGGCGGCATTGCCGAACCCGCCGTGGCCGGCTGAGCACCACAATCTCAGGCGGCCCCAGCGCCGCCCTGCCGCGCCCGGGCAGAAGCCCACCGCGCCCGTGCCTGACGGCACCGGTGCGGTGCCGATCGACCTTGATCCCTTCGCACCGGACGCTGCCATGCCCTCTGCCACTCCCATCTCGCGCCCCCAAGGCGCCTCCACGGCTTCGCGCCATCCAGCACGGCGCCAAACTTTGCTGGCGCTCGCAGCCCTGGGTTCGATGGCGCCACATGCCCGGGCCCTGAGCCCTCAACCCGCCCCCGGGCCCCTCATGAAGGCGGGCCGCTACCAGGCTGGCCAGCCGGTGGACGGTTTTCTGGTCAGCGAAAAACTCGACGGTGTGAGGGCGCGCTGGGACGGCCAACAACTCTGGACCCGCAGCGGCCACCGGATCACGCCACCGGCCGACTTCACCGCAGGCTGGCCCGCACTGCCTCTGGATGGCGAGCTGTGGGCCGGCCGGGGCCAGTTTCTGCGCGCCGTGGCCGCGGTACGTGAGGGTGCCGGCAGCGAAGCCTGGACCGGCCTGCGCCTGATGGTGTTTGACACCCCCGACCCGGTGCGGCCCTTTGGCGGCCCGGAGGGTCGCCTGGCCTTGCTGCAGGCGGCGCTGAGCGCATCGCACGCACCGGCCCCCACGGGCCTGCAGGCCCTGCCCCAGCACCCCGTGACATCGACGGCCGACCTGCAATCCTGGCTGGACGAGGTGGTGACCGCCGGTGGCGAGGGGCTGATGCTGCACCGCGCCAGCAACCTCTACCGATCAGGGCGCTCCAACGACCTGCTGAAGTTCAAGCCCTTTCTGGACGCCGAGGCCCGCGTGGTGCAGATCCTGCCCGGCAAGGGCCAGTGGCAGGGCCTGGCCGGGGCCTTGCTGGTGCAGACCACCGACGGGCATCGCCTGCGGTTGGGCAGCGGCCTGTCCGAGGCCCTTCGCCGCGCGCCACCGCCCGTGGGCAGCTGGGTCAGCTTCCGCTACCAAGGCCTGCACCCCGGCGGCATGCCACGCTTTGCCAGCTTTTTGCGAGTGATCCCCGACATCGACCTTTGACGCGCGGGGCTCCGGCTCGCAAAAAGGCCCCGCCTCCTGTTTGGAGGACGGGGCCTTTGTTCATGTGCCGCAGGCCTGCGGCTCAGCGGACCGGTCTCAAGCGCCTTGTTTGACGCAATCGGCAAAGTAACGCATGTGACCGTCTGCGTCTTCTTCCTCGACCAGGCCGTGGATGTCGGTCTCGAAGCCCGGGCACTGAGCGTTGAACTCGCGCGAGAACTTGAGGTAGTCGACGATCTTCTTGTTGAACACTTCGCCCGGGATCAACAAGGGGATGCCCGGCGGGTAAGGTGTGACCAGGCTGGTGGTGATGCGGCCTTCGAGGTGGTCGATCTCCACGCGCTCGGTCTTGCGCTGGGCGATGTAGGCATAGGCGTCCGACGGCTTCATGGCCGGGGTCAGGTCGCTGAGGTACATCTCGGTGGTCAGGCGCGCGATGTCGTACTTGGCGTACAGCTCGTGCACGTGCTGGCACAGGTCACGCAGACCCATGCGCTCGTAGCGGCGGTTCTTTTGGCAGAACTCGGGCAGGATGCGCCACATCGGCTGGTTCTTCTCGTAGTCGTCCTTGAACTGCTGCAGCGCGGTCAGCAGCGAATTCCAGCGGCCCTTGGTGATGCCGATGGTGAACATGATGAAGAAGCTGTACAGGCCCGTCTTCTCGACGATCACCCCGTGCTCGGCCAGGAACTTGGTGACGATGCTGGCCGGGATGCCGGTCTTGGCGAACTTGCCGTTCAGATCCAGGCCGGGGGTGACGATGGTCGACTTGATGGGGTCGAGCATGTTGAAGCCGTCGGCCAGCTTGCCGAAGCCGTGCCACTTGGTGGACTTGGCGTCGGCCTTGATGATCCAGTCGGTGGCGCGGCCGATGCCGTCGTCCACCAGCTTGTCGGGGCCCCAGACCTTGAACCACCAGTCCTTGCCGTACTCATCGTCCACCTTGCGCATGGCGCGGCGGAAATCGAGTGCCTCGGCAATGCTTTCTTCCACCAGCGCGGTGCCGCCGGGCGGCTCCATCATGGCGGCGGCCACATCGCAGCTGGCGATGATGCTGTACTGAGGGCTGGTGCTGGTGTGCATCAGGTAGGCCTCGTTGAACAGGTGGCGGTCCAGCTTGGTGTTCTGCGAATCCTGCACCAGCACATGGCTGGCCTGGCTGATGCCGGCCAGCAGCTTGTGGATGGACTGGGTGGCGTACACCACGCTCTCCTTCGGGCGCGCGCGCTTCTTGCCCATGGCGTGGTAGGGGCCGTAGAAGGGATGGAAGGCCGCGTGCGGCAGCCAGGCCTCGTCAAAGTGCAGGTTCTCGACATAGCCGTCGAGCATGCCCTTGATGGTCTCGGTGTTGTACAGCACGCCGTCGTAGGTCGACTGGGTGATGGTCAGGATGCGCGGCTTGACCTTTTTGGCATCCACCCCCTTGAGCAAGGGGTTGGCCTTGATCTTGGCCTGGATGGACTCGTGGGTGAACTCGCTTTGCGGGATCGGGCCAATGATGCCGAAGTGGTTGCGCGTCGGCTTCAGGAACACGGGGATGGCCCCGGTCATGATGATCGAGTGCAGGATGGATTTGTGGCAGTTGCGGTCCACCACCACCACGTCGCCGGGCGCCACGGTGTGGTGCCACACCATCTTGTTGCTGGTGCTGGTGCCGTTGGTGACAAAGAAGCAGTGGTCGGCATTGAAGATGCGGGCCGCATTGCGCTCGCTCTCGCCGATGGCGCCGTTGTGGTCCAGCAACTGGCCCAATTCTTCCACCGCATTGCACACGTCGGCGCGCAGCATGTTCTCGCCAAAGAACTGGTGGAACATCTGGCCCACCGGGCTTTTCAGGAAGGCCACGCCACCCGAATGCCCCGGGCAGTGCCAGGAGTAGGAGCCATCTTCGGCATAGTCGAGCAGGGCCTTGAAAAACGGCGGCTGCACACCTTCCAGGTAGCTCTTGGCCTCGCGGATGATGTGGCGCGCCACGAATTCGGGGGTGTCCTCGAACATGTGGATGAAGCCATGCAACTCACGCAGGATGTCGTTGGGCAGGTGGCGTGAGGTCTTGGTTTCACCATAGATGTAGATCGGCACATCCAGGTTCTTGCGCCGCACCTCATCGATGAAGCTGCGCAAATTGACCACGGCCGGGTCCAGGTCGGGGCCCGGCGTGAACTCTTCATCGTCGATCGACAGGATGAACGCGCTGGCCCGGCTTTGCTGCTGGGCGAACTGGCTCAGGTCCCCATAGCTGGTCACCCCCAGCACCTCGAACCCTTCAGACTCGATCGCCTGTGCCAGCGCACGGATGCCCAGGCCCGAGGTGTTTTCAGAGCGGAAGTCCTCATCGATGATGACAATGGGGAAGCGAAATTTCATGCAGACCTCCGGAAGCGGGAGTGGGGCTAAAAAGGGCGTGGATCACGGAAACAGGCGCGAAGTGTAAGGAATATTGGGGGCGCCCTTTTGACACCCCCTGTTTTTCACCCAGAATGTGGTGTCAGCAAGACATCATCATGGCTGGCCTGGGAGAAGAAATCATGACCCCGATCACCCTGTGGTGGATTCTGGCCGGAGCGGCCGTCGTTGCCGAGCTGTTGACGGGCACGCTCTACCTGCTGCTGCTGGCCGCCGGACTGGCCACCGGCGCCTTGGCCGCCTGGCTGGGTGCCGGCACCACCAGCCAGTTGCTGCTGGCTTCGGCCGTGGCGGGCGCGTTGATGCTCGCCTGGCACCTGTGGCGCCGCCAGCACCCCAAGGACCGCCCCGCCAGCCAGAACCCCGACGTGAACCTGGACCTGGGCCAGACCGTGCAGGTGGCGCACTGGCAGGCCGACGGCAGCGCCACCACCCAATACCGCGGCGCACAATGGGCCGTGCAATTGCAGGCTGGCCAAAGCGCCCGCCCCGGGCCGCAGCGCATCGTCGAAGTGCTGGGCAGCCGACTGATCGTTGCCCCCATCTGAAACGCTCCCTCCCGTTCCACTTCAGCCCTCCTCCACCAGCCCAGGGAACCCCATGGAATTCGCCCTCGTCATCGCGGTCATCGTGGCCATCTTCATCGCCCGCTCCATCAAGATCGTGCCCCAGCAGCACGCCTGGGTGGTTGAGCGCCTGGGGCGCTACCACAGCACCCTCACGCCCGGCCCCAAGCTGCTGATCCCCTTCGTGGACAACGTGGCCTACCGCCACAGCCTCAAAGAGATTCCGCTCGATGTGCCCAGCCAGATCTGCATCACCCGCGACAACACCCAGCTGCAGGTGGACGGCATCCTGTACTTTCAGGTCACCGACCCGATGCGGGCCAGCTACGGCTCATCAAACTACATCATGGCGGTCACGCAACTGGCCCAGACCTCACTGCGCAGCGTGATCGGCAAGCTGGAACTGGACAAGACCTTTGAGGAGCGCAACATCATCAATGCCCAGGTGGTAGCCGCCATTGATGAGGCCGCCCTGAACTGGGGGGTGAAGGTGCTGCGCTACGAGATCAAGGACCTGACTCCGCCCAAGGAGATCCTGCACGCCATGCAGGCCCAGATCACGGCCGAACGCGAAAAGCGGGCCCTGATCGCCGCCTCGGAAGGCCGCCGGCAAGAGCAGATCAACATCGCCACCGGCGAACGCGAGGCCTTCATTGCGCGCTCGGAGGGCGAAAAACAGGCCGCCATCAACAAGGCCCAGGGCGAGGCCGCCTCGATCACGGCGGTGGCCGACGCCACCGCGCAGGCCATCGAACGCATTGCCACCGCCATCCGCCAGCCCGGCGGTGAACAGGCCGTGCAGCTGAAGGTGGCCGAACGGGCCGTGGACGCCTACAGCCGAGTGGCCACCGACGCCACCACCACGCTGATCGTGCCCAGCCACATGGGTGAACTGGCCAGCCTGATCGGTTCAGCCATGGCCCTGGTCAAGCAGAACAAGGGCTGAGACGGCCCAGACCATCGATGACAAAGGCAGGGTTTTCCCCGCGAGCACTGGACAAAGCTGTGGACAAGCCGTGCCCTTGGGCTTGAAAGCACACGCAAGTCATTGATTTGACGTGACTTGCCTTGCACTGCCTGTTTTCAAGGCAGTGGTGTGACAGGCAGTGCTTTTGGGGCACCGATGGCCTTGAACGAGATCCAGAACAACACAATGGCCACGGCCGAGAAGGTCCAGTAGTCGGTCGGGGCCCACCACCACCAGTGCTTTTGCCAGGGCACGTTCTGCGGATCGAAGCGGGTCAGCCCGAAATCGGGGTTGAACACAAACCACAGAAAATCTTCCATCACCCAGAACTGCATGATGCAGGCCAGCGCCCGGGCCTGAAGACGCCATGACCAGGTCTGCACAAAGGCCAGCGGAAAATGGAACATCAGCACCATGAAGGAGAAGATCCAGGCGTGGTAGCCCGTCATGGCCCGACCGCCCCAGAAGATGTCGAGCAGCCAATGCTGCTCGATGCGCCAAGTGGGCAAGGCCGCCGCCCAGCCTGCCCCGCCTTCGATCTGGATCTCGACCTGGGCAAAAAAGAAGGCCAGCACGGCCACCCAGGCGATGGTGAGCCAGGGCCGCTCGGTGGCCTGCCCCTGCAGGCGGGGCTGCGCGCTCACGACAGCACCCTGGCCAGCACCCGCTGCGCCGCGTCGGGGCGGCCCAACGCGCGACTGCGCTCGCGCATGGCGGCCAGCAGCGACGGTTGATCGAGCAGGCGCCGCACACGGTATTCCAGCGTCACCCCATCGAAGGCCTTGAGCGCCACGCCCTGCTCCAGCAGGTAGTCGGCATTGCGCTCCTCCTGGCCCGGAATCGGCGAATTGACGATCATCGGCAGCCCCATGGCCATGCACTCAGAGGTGGTCAAGCCACCGGGTTTGGTGATCACCAGATCCGCGCAGGCCATCAAGCGCTCGACCACGCCGGTGAAACCTTGCGGAAAAAGCCGACCCGGGTGTTGCTGGGCCAGGCCCTGCAGGCTGGCCAGGGCCTGCAGATTGCGGCCGGCCAGCACCACCAGCTGAAAGCGCTGCTCCAGGCGCATCAGTCGCTGGGCAATGGTCTCCAGGCTGCCCACGCCGGCCCCACCGCCCATCAGCAGCAAGGTGGGCTGGCTGGGGTCCAGTCCAAACTCTGCCGCACACACGGCACGACTGAGCGGCTGCCCAAAGGCCGGCATGATGGGGATGCCCGTCACCTCGATGTTGCGCGCCAAAATGCCCTGGGCCTGCATGCGAAAAGCCACTTCGTCATTGGCGGCAAAGTAACCCGCCATGCCTTCATGCACCCACAGGCGGTGCAAATCGAAATCGGTCACCTGCACCCACACCGGGCAGGCAAGCTCACCCAGGTGGATCTGGCGCGCCAGCATCTCGGCCGGCAGAAAGTGGGTGCAAATGATGGCGTCGGGCTGAAGGGCCCGGATCTGACGGCGCAAGGCCCGCGCATTCATGCGCTCCAGGGCGCGGCGCAGGCGCTCCAGGGAGCTGTCGGCCTTGGCCTCATGGGTGTGGTTGTACAGGTAGCCCCACAGCGTGGGCGCCTTGTCGACCAGCTTGACATAGAAATCGGTGTAGACCTTGCGAAAGCCCGCCGTCACAAAGTCCATCGCGTCCAGGTGCACCACTTCGGCCACCTCGGCATGCTGCAGCGCACAGGCCCGGATGGCCTCCGCGGCCCGCACATGGCCCATGCCGGCCGACACGCTCATGATCAGGAGTTTCTTGGCTGGCATGGAAGGCCGGGGTTCAGGTAGGGGGACATGGCAATGGCACGAAAATGACACAAGGGCATTTCGACGAAACGGTCGATCCTGGAGCCTAGGGCCCGCACATGACAACAGCATTTCCCCAGGCAATCGCTTGAGGGGCACCACAGGTCTCCAGGCGGCAGCCCTTGATGGCGTCACGGCGGGCCTCGATCCGGCACTCGGTCGAGGCGAGGGCCGACCGCCCAGTGCTCTGCAGGGCAAGGCGCATCAGGGTGACGGCCCAGCCACCGGATAGGGTACTCGCGCGCCTGCCCCAACCCGCCATTGGCCGACAACGGCCTCCACATCGTCAATGCCCTGGATGGCCTGCTCCAACGCCCTGCCCTGCGCCTCTGAACTCACACAACCGAACACAAACACCCAGCGGCGCTGGCCCAGAACCCAGAGGCTGGTCCCCCAAAACCGATCATCTTGCTGAATGAACTGGCGCACCCTGGGAATGATCTCGGCGTCGTAAAGGTAGGCATTGGGCAGTCGACAGCGGCCAGAACGGTAGCAACTGGTGCCGCGTTCGGCACGCCAATGAGCCGAATCGCGGGCCTGTGCCGGTGTTTCAACAGGCACGGCCGGTATCGGGCATCCGGCGATGGCCTGGCTGACCTGCAACATCGGGTCATCGGCGTGCCGCGTTGGCTGAGCCGCCGCAGACCCTGCACCCAAGACCGCGGCCAGCCACAGGCCATGCGCGCCGAGAAAGCAGGCCACACCCAGCATGGGCTTGCGGCAAGCCAGCACAAGCCTTGGCAAAAAGCGAACGCCCATGTCTTCTCCTGCTCTGCTCTGGACCGAGGCCCGCCCCGCGATGGGCGGGCGGGTGCAGCCCCGCTGAAAAAAACGGGTCTTTTGAATCGTGTCGGCGACCCCGGATGTTCGACATCACACCAGCCTCGCTTTTGATTGTCCAAATTTGAACCAACCAAGAGTAACATCCACTTACATTTAACCCACTCGTACGCGCATCCCTGAGACCTGCGCCAGCCGAGAAGGAGCCCTCACATGATCCGCCGCCCCACCCTTCAGACACTGTCTGCGAGCATGCTCGCCCTGGCAGCCATCGCAGCCCAAGCCGCCGATACAGCCCCCCACTGGGGCTACGCAGGCCACCATGGGGCCGCGCACTGGGCCGAGATGGACCCCGCATTTGAAAGCTGCGCCAAGGGCTTGCGCCAAAGTCCGATCGACATCAGCACCACGGTCAAGGAGACACTGCCCGCACTCGATTTTCAGTACGGCAGCGCATCCCCGACGCTGGTGAACAACGGCCACACGGTGCAGGTGAACCTGCCCACCGGCAGCAAGCTGAGCGTGGGTGACAAGACCTACGAATTGTTGCAGTTCCATTTCCACACCCCCAGCGAAGAGACCCTGAAGGGACGCCATACCGCGATGGTGGCCCATTTTGTGCACAAAAGCGCTGCCGGCGAACTCGGCGTGGTCGGCGTGCTGATACAGCCTGGCGTGCCCAACAAAGCCTTCGAGCCCGTGTTTGCCCATCTGCCGCGCCCCGGGGAAAAGATCACCGTCGAGGGACTGGAAATCAAACTGGCTGACCTGCTGCCTGCCAAGCAGGGTTACTACGCCTTTGAGGGCTCGCTGACCACGCCACCTTGCTCGGAAGGGGTCAACTGGATGGTGCTCAAGCAACCCATTACGCTGGCACCGGCGCAGATCAAGGCCTTCCGCCGCCTGTTCCCGGCCAACGCTCGGCCCGTGCAACCCTTGCAGGGACGGGTGGTGCACGAGAGCCTCTGAGCTCAAGGCCCTGGCCCCGAACGGGTGCGCAATCCGGTACAAGACCGCCAGGCCTTGGGCCCCTATGCTTGCCATCGGCCTGGCGCACGGTGCGCGGGGCCAGACCGGAGCCTCATTGCACCCATGCCTTCTTTGGACCTGTACCCACTAGCTGCCCAGCTTGAACCAGCCTGGTGCTCCCACATCATTGCGCGCCTGGGCCACAGCCAGATCAAGATCCTGCGCATGGATGGCCGGACCGTCGAAGAAGAAACCCACCCCTATGACGAGGCCTTCTTGGTGCTGGAAGGCCAGCTTCTGCTGACGATTGAAGGGCAGGCCGTCCGCGTCCAGGCCGGTGAGCTCTACACCGTGACCGCGGGCGTTGCGCATGCGGTGGCCAGCGGTAGCTGGGGTTCCTTGCTCATCGTCGATCCGCCAGGCTAAGCCACAAAGGCCTGAGCGGCCAAGCGAAAGCGGGCCCCCCAGATTCAGGACAAGGCGTGCAACAAGGCCTGAACCAAGGCCGAGGTCTCTGCCACACAGGCCGGGTCGATCGGCTCGGCCCAGGCGCTGTGCAGCACCAGCACCATGCGTGAAGCCGGATGGATGTAGATCTGTTGGCCGAAAATGCCCAGTGCCGCGAACAGGGCGGCACTGCGCTGCCCCGGCGCGGGCGGTGGATCGGCAAAGGTCCACCATTGATAGCCGTAGCCCCGGGGGGCATAGCGGGGTATCTGCCCGGGTTGAAGGTGGCGGTGACGGACCACGTCAGTCGAATCGGCCACCCAATCCAGCGGCAAGATGCGACGGCCATCGACCACACCCTGGTTCAGGATGAACTGCCCAAAGCGCCCGAAATCGCGCAATGTGGCGTTCAAGCCGCTGCCAGCAAATTCCAGCCCCTCTTCGGCATCGAGTTGCCACAGCGCATCGCACGCCATCCCCAGCGGGGCCCAAAGCTTGTCAGACAGGTAGTCGCTGAGCGGGCGAGCAATGGCGGCAGAAAGAATCTCGCCCACCAGATAGGTTTCACCTGTGCTGTAGTTGAAGCGCGTGCCCGGTTCCGCCACCTGCGGCAGGTGGGCCATGAACGCCAGCACCCCCCCCTTCTGATCAGCGGCCTGGACGGCCAGCATGCGCCGACGCTCGGACTGGGGGTCGAGGTAGTCCTCATTCCAGCCCACGCCGGAGCTCATCTGCAGCACCTGGCGGATGCTGACCTGCTCGTAGGCCGAGCCCTTGAGAGAACGCACATAGTCCGTCACGTGCTGGTCCAGGCTTTGGATCAAGCCCTCCTGCAGCGCGATCCCCAGCAACACTGAAGAAATCGATTTGGCCACGGAAAAAGAGGGCCATCGGGCTTGGGCATGGTGCCCCCTCGCATAGCGCTCCAGCCGAACCTGGCCGTCCTGGAGCAGCAACAGCCCCGTGGTGCGATTGCGTTGCATGAAATCGTCGATGCCCAGTGCCTGTTCGCCAACGCGGTACTGGAGCGAAAGCCCCGGCCCCGACGGCAGAGGCCGCACCCCGGGACCGCGACAGACCCGACGGGTTGGGTAGACCTGCTCCATCTGCCGGTAACTGTTGAGCTGGACCTCTGCGGGCCAGGTCATCATGTCTTCGAAGCGGCCTATCGGCAGAGGCTCGCCGGGGCGCGGAGAGCCGCATTGATCAGAAGAAGTGGGCATGGATGTCTCGGGCAGCAAGTGACAAAGACCTGATCATCCTGTGCCGAGTTCAGTGATTCAAGCGCAAAATAATCATCCAATTTTTGCAATTTCCTCATACGACGACCTTCAAGCGTGGAAAGCCGCAAGTTGCAGCACTTTCTGGCAGTGTGCGAGCATGGCTCGATGCAGCGGGCCGCCGAGCATTGCCACCTCACCCAGTCGGCCCTGAGCCGGAGCCTGGCAGCACTGGCCCAGGAATTGGGCGTGCCCCTGTTCGATGGTGGCAAACGTCGGCTGCAGCCCAGCCGCTTCGGCCTGGCCCTGCAGCAAAGGGCCCAGCGCCTGCTGGATGAGGAGCGTGAACTCAAACGCGAATTGGCCCTGATGAACGCAGGGCAGGCCGGCGACTGCGCGATCGGGTTCAGCCCGACCCCGGCCGAACTGGGCATGGCCCCCTGCCTGGGCTGGCTGGCCGACCAGGCGCCGCAGGTGCACGCCCGCATGGTCATCGGCAGGACAGACGCCTTGCTCAACGATCTGCGCCGCCATGTCCTGGACCTGGCGGTGGTGGACGCCAGCGCCATTCACGACACAGAGGGCCTCAGCATCGAGCTTTTGCGACCCCTGACTGGTGGTTTCGTTTGCCGGGCCGCCCATCCTCTGAGCGCCCTGCCCCAGCCTGGCCTGGCAGATTTGCGCCCCTACGCCGTGGCCTGCTCCCCCTTGAGTGAAGCCTTTGACCGGGAGATCGGCCAGATCCTCGGCAAGCCGCTGCACTCGGGTGACTTGCTGAGCCTGCAGGGCGACAACTACCAGGCCCTCAAGAGCGCAACCCTGGCCTCCAACATGGTGCTGCTGGTGGCGCATGCCGTGGTGCGGGCCGAACTGGACGATGGTCGCCTGATCGCTCTGCCCGCCACCGGTCTGCCGACGCCGGACGGTCGCTATGCCCTGGTACGGACCACCAGCCGGGTCCAATTGCCGGTGATGGCCCCTTTGTGCGACCTGCTGCGACAACGACTGGCCTGAGGTTCAGCGAATTCGCAGGCACGGCGGCCCGACTCAACCCCAAGCACCCACCCGGACATCAAATGGGTACGCCGAGAATCAACTTGATGACCGTTCTGTCGCTGTTGGCCAACGCAGAGCCATAGGAACGCCCTAACCCCAGGTCGACATCCCACCCACCCAGGTTGAAGTCGGCCACCACAAAATTGCTGGTGGTGTGGGGCGACGCCACTGCCGCATTCCGATGCAGCAGGCCCAGGGTGTCGTATCGCTCGACTCCCAGGCGCAAGTCGCCGTGCTACTCGTCCGTGAACTGATAGCTGAGCTTGTAGTCCAACTCGGTCGACGAGGACTGCTGCGGGTGACTTCTGAAAGAACCATTGAGGTTGAAATTGCCCCCCGCCAGCCAGCGCCCCTGGCGGTAGGTTTCAATGAACTTCAGTTGGGTTGAACTTTCATCGGCATCAAAACGCTGGGCCAGATGCCCCACCTCCCAGTTGACGGCGAAATACCAAGGCGAATCCGCCGAAGGCGCACTGGGCCGCCACTTGATTCTGACCTTGGCCCCATCGGTGACGGGGTGCCCCTGCGAGACGGCCGGGGCCCCTGAACTCAGAACATACAGACCCGCCTCCCAGTGGGCGTTGATGCCATAGCTGAGTTCAGGCGTGAGTCGCCACTGGCGAAAGGTGGACGAGCCGGGCTGGGCCGAGGGCACGAAGTTGGTGTGCAGATCCAAGCCGAACTGACCCGGCTCGGCAAATTCATCGAGGTAGACCTGAATCTCCTCCGGGGCCGCTTGACACAGCCCGGTGCTCAACGCAGCCGCTGTGACCAAAACCCATTTCGCCAGCGTAGGCAGTTGCAGGCTCATTCGGCAGGGCCCTCCATCACAAAGAAAACAGAAACCATCCGGCACAGGCCAACCCCATGCGACAACGGGTTAGCCAGCGCACCGGACAGCCTGCCTCAAACGGAAAATCCGAGAGGACTGCTGGGATTCCGCGCCCAATTTTCGGCCTGGGCAAGCGGCCCCATCAGGCCCCCCCCTCACGTAAAGTAGGCGTCCATCCGTATTCAAACGCCACCAGGCAAACCCACATGCCCCTAGAACTCCAGCGCGAAGCACGCCAACAGGCCGTCACCTCCATCGAGCGTTACTTTCAGGTTCACCACGAAGAGCGCATCGGTAACATCGCTGCGGGCGCTCTACTGGGATTTTTTCTCGAAGAGATCGGCCCCTTGATCTACAACCAGGCCGTGAGCGATGTGCAAGAGCGTCTGCAGCACCGGGTCAGTGAGATCGACCTGGAGGTGCATGAAGAGCCCTTTGCGTATTGGCAGAAGTTCGATCGTCAACGAAAAAAATGATCAGGCCGCAGCGGCCTTGGCTTTCACCACCCTTTTTACAGCAAGCCCATGGCGACCAAGCTACAGGCCCCGGCAAAAGAGATCCAGTAGCCCGGCGAAGCCTTGTCACCGGTGGTCTCGATCAACCAGGTCGAGATCAGGGGCGTGAAGCCACCATAGATAGCCGTGGCCAAGCTGTACGCCAACAAAAACCCCACCGTGCGCACAAGGGCCGGCATCACTTCCGGCAAGGCCACCGTGGCTTTCAATACCGAATCCAACGCCAACAGACAGAGCAAGCACTCGGGAAGAACCCCCTGTTGGCCTGACTGGGCGGCCCGGCCTATGATTTGCCACCGACGGCCCCTGTCCGCGTGCGCCGGTGCGTTTATGGCTTCCCGTCGAAGGTGGCCAATGCCCTCAGAGCAGCCACCACCAACGTTCAGGGAGAACCCAACATCATGAGCACTGTTGCCGACAGCCCAAGCACACCAGGTCACCCTTCGCTGACCTACCTGCACACCTTGCTGCGTACCATGGTTCAGGCCGGCGGCACCGACCTCTTCATCTCGGCCGACTTTCCACCGTCCATGAAGGTCAATGGCGAGTTGCAGCCTTTGCAATCCATCAAATTGCAGGGTGAGCACACCCTGCAACTGGCCGCAGCGCTGATGGACGCAGGACACCGGCAGGATTTTGAGCAGGAGTTGGAAGCCAACTTCGCCATGTCCTTGCCCGGCGTGGCTCGCTTTCGGGTCAATGTGTTCCGCCAACAGCGCCAGGTCGGCATGGCGTAGGCGTATGCGTGATCGTTCTGGCATGGACAGTGCTGCGCCTTGGCCTGTCGACGTGGATGCACCGTCTTGAGGTCGCCGCAGCCCCGGATTTGTTGCTTACTGCAGGCGAGGTCAGCACGATCGTTGTTTCAGTGGTGATGATGGCCATCTGGTTGATCCACTTCTCAGAGAGCCGCGTCCGATATGCTGCGTTCTCGTACGCAAAGCAACTCATCTTGTGCTGCGAATCCTTACCAGGAAGGCTGCCGACTGGTAAAGCAAAAGCCCATACCGAGACCCGAAGTGCTTGAGATCGCAGAGGGCGTTGAAGATCAATCCGATTGGGATTTTCTGCAGCATTCGGGCTACGATCTGGCTCTGGGCAATTTCATTGCGAAGCCGATGCCGACAGCCGACATCGGCCCCTGGCTGAAGACCTGGGAACAGCGGCGCCAAAGTGAACTTTCTTTGCCGAACAGGGGGCAGCCCTGACATCTGGCCTCCTCGACCGGGTACCGACCCACCCACCAGGCCGGGCAACAGCCCTGCCAAGTCATCCTGCTGGGGCCGCCAGTCGCAGAGTCTGGGCAAAGACGGCGGAGAAGCCTGGCCAATTTACCCATAGGCCGGCTCGGCTCAGTGCGACATCCCGCCCCAGTGAAGCCGCGGCAAGCCCTGTGCACAAGACATACCGCCCGCAACCGACAGCGCACATGGTTGGCGGCACCCCGCTGCCCTCGGCAGCCGCGGTACGCCAGGGTCGTCACGCCACCTTGCGCCATGGCTGGGCCGCAATCCGGTACAAGACGCCCAGCCCCTTGGCTCCTATTCTTGCCATGACACCGGCACACCTTGCGCCGGGCCAGACCAGGCCCCGACCCCACCCATGTATCCATCAGATCTGCGCCAGCACGCGGCCACGCTCCCTCAAGCCTGGCGCTCCCACATTGTCACCAGGCTGGGCCACAGCCAACTCAAAGTCCTGCGCATGGATGGCAGGTCGGTCGAAGAAGAAACCCACGCCTATGACGAAGCCTTCGTGGTACTGGAAGGGCAGCTTCAGCTGACGATTGAAGGGCAGGCCGTCAGCGTCCAGGCCGGTGAGCTCTACACCGTGGTCGCGGGCGTTGCGCATGCGGTGGCCAGCGGTAGCTGGGGTACCTTGCTCATCGTCGATCCGCCGGGCTGAGCCACCCGATGTGAAAGTGCAGGCCCCGTGGCATCAAGTGGTCTGTTGACTCCATGACCAACCGGTCGTTGATGCCCAACAAGGGCGTCGCAGATGCCAGTTCACTGATTCGATTCACCACGATTGGCGCCTCGATCCTGTACCGGGCGCACTCTGCCGAATCCAGGCGAGCATGCCCGTGCCAAAATCCTGGCCCAAAGGACTGACAACAATGAACATCCAGCTATCTTCCGCCCCGATTCGCCCACTGGTTTGGACTGTGGGCCTGCTGCCGGCCCTGGCCTTCGCGCAGGCCGGCGGCACCCTGGTCTTTACCGGAGCCTCCCAGGCTGTGCCGACATTGGGCGAGGCGATGATGGGAGCGACCGCCCTGTTGCTGCTGGTCATGGCGGCCCGGGGGCTGCGTGCACGGGGGCCAGGCCGCGCGGCGGCCGGGGCCTTGCTGAGTGCAGCCATCGGGCTGGGCAGTTTTTGCGCCGATCGCTTCATGCAACGGGTCGAAGCCACCCCCCCTGCCACCCCCATCACCAACTGCACCCAGCAGTCCTTCACCATCACCGACACCCTGTCCCACAACTACGTCAACAA
This sequence comes from Curvibacter sp. GW821-FHT01G03, assembly GCF_059422285.1. NCBI lineage: Bacteria > Pseudomonadati > Pseudomonadota > Betaproteobacteria > Burkholderiales > Comamonadaceae > Curvibacter > Curvibacter sp. GW821-FHT01G03. The sequence continues at coordinate 69,865 of NZ_JBWKWP010000019.1, read as the reverse complement.
CTGCCCCAACAGCATGAATGGCACGGTCACCTTCAACCCGTTGAATACGCTGGGGGGCGGCTCCACTTGCGCTGGCGTGATCCAACCCAACGCCACCTGCACCATCACCTTCAACTGGCAAGGTTGAGCACCATCGCACCGGGATCAGGTACCCCAACCCGCGACCCCAGGCGCCCATGAGCTGGAACGAGCCCTTACTGACCGAACTGGCCATGGTGTTGTCGATGGCCCTGTTGATGCTGCTTGAAAGCCTGTGTCCCTGGCGGATGGGCCTGGCCAGCCCGTTGTGGCGCTGGTTCAACAATCTGGCGCTGATCGGGCTGAGTTTTCTGCTTTTGCTGCTGGCCACGCCCCTGGTCTACCTGGGCTACCGCACGGTGCTGGGGCTGCATTGGCAAGGCCTGCTGCAGCACTGGCATCCAGCCCCTTGGTTGGCCCTGGGCATCACCCTGCTGGTGATGGAGTTCTTTCTCTACTGGATGCACCGGGCCTCCCACACCTGGAACTGGATGTGGCGACTGCACCTGGTGCATCATGCCGACACCGAATTCGATGTCACCACGGCCCATCGTGCCCACCCCTTGGAAGCACTGCTTTCCAGTACCGTGCTGGCCCTGCCATTGCTGCTGCTGGGTCCTGACCCCGGGGTCGCCATGACCTACAACCTGCTCAGCCTGGTCGGGGTGAAGCTCACCCACAGCAACCTGAGCTTCGGCACAATCGTCAACCGCAGTCTCGGCTGGCTCGTCGTCACACCGGACCATCACCGACTGCACCACTGCGCCGATCGGCGCCTGACCGACAGCAACTATGGCAGCCTGCTGTCAATCTTCGACACCGTATTCGGAACCCGCCAGCCCCTCTCACTGGAGGAAAGCCGCAGCCTCCCGATCGGCCTTGAGTATTTTCGCGAGTCGACCTGTATGCGGCTGGATCGGATGTTGTGGCTGCCCTGGCAGGCAGCGCGCATTCAGCGCGGGCCCGCCTGAAGTCTCCACGCCGCGAATCGCCACCGGAAATGAGAACGCGGGTCAGAGCGTCACGCATGGGGTACCGCTTTCTCGCATGGCAAACAACTCATCTTGTGCTGCGAATCCTTACCAGAAAGGCTACCGACTGGTAAAGCAAAATCCAAGTCCGTCACCCGACGTGCTTGAACGACTGTGCGTGCAGGTCCTGTCGCCCCAACCTGTCAACCTGTGCCGGACAGGGCTGAACGGCCTGGCACCATGGCCGATTCAACCGCCTTGGACAGCCACTTCAGCGCAGATGCCAACCCAGCGATTCGCGCCTTCGGCAATCGATCACCCGGCCATGGGCCCCAGCCACTATGGCATCAAACTGGAGCGGGTAAGCCACACCACGCTGAAACGTGCCGCACACCAACAACTTGCACGCAGCCTCAGTTGCAACTCCGCCATTTGTAATAATCTGCAACAAACAAAGCTGCACATTGATCATTCATGTCGTCCGTCTCCCCCCTGAGGCTCAGGCTCAGCCCGCTCATGGCTCTGTCCATGGTGTTTTTTGCGTTGACCTCGGCCATGGCCAACACTTGCCTAATCGACACCTCGCAAGCTGATTTTCAAGCAGGCACGGTAACCCAAGTCGACTTGACCACCAGCCCAGGTGACGTCTTGTTGCTGGACGCCTTGGCAGTCGACCAGCAAAACACCACCCTGGGCACCAACGGTGTCGGGATCACGACAACAACATACGGCGGCCAAACCTTCACGCCATCGGTCACAGGCAAACTGTCTCGGGTCAGCATCAATCTCTTTTGCAGTGGCTGCACCGGGACCACCCCCAATCTGACACTGAGCCTTCGTGCCACCAGTGGCGGATTGCCTACCGGAGCTGACCTCGCCAGCACCACGGTGTCGGGCTTTTCATCCGGTGCCTCCGCCGACTACGTCGTCAACTTTGCCTCGCCCTATACCGTCAGTTCAGGGACCCAGTATGCGCTGGTGATTCGCCCCACCGCGAATCCTTCACCTGGCACGTATGCACTCACCCGCAGCGGCACGCCAACCGCCGGTAGTGACGTATACAGCGGCGGTACCCGCGTAGCTGGCGCTACCAGTGGCACGGTGTGGAGCATCCCGTTGACCGGCGGCGTTTCGACCGATGCGGGATTCAAGATCTATCTCGACACCGGGTATCCCAGCAGCGGCAACCTTGTTTCATCGAACAGGGACAGCGCCCCGGGTGCCGGCTATTCGCCCACCTGGACCACTCTGTCCTGGACTTCAGTCAGTCCCGCCAATACCCAGGTGCAGTTTCAGATAGGGGCCAGCAATTCACCCTCAGGGCCATTCAATTTCGTCGGGCCTGACGGCACATCCAGCACGAGTTTCACCAGCAGTGGTGCGTCTTTGAGTCAATTCAATGGCTTGCGCTACGTGCAGTACAAGGGCTTGCTGTCATCCAGTGACACCACGGCCACTCCGACATTGAACGATGTGACCCTCTGCTTCTCGAATGTGTTGATTCCAGTGGTCACGTCGCTGACGCCTTCTTCAGGACCGCCAAGTGGAGGCGGCTCCGTGACATTGACCGGCACCGGTTTCTCAGGGGCTTCCCAGGTCACTTTCGGCGCCAACCCTGCCAGCAACTTTACCGTGGACAGTGACACCCAGATCACAGTCACAACTCCCGCCGGGACAGCCGGTACTGTGGACATCACGGTGACAACTTCTGGCGGCACCAGTTCAATCAATGCCTCAGACCAATACACCTATGTGGCAGCCCCCACAGTTGCCAGCGTCAGCCCCAACGCAGGCCCGCTGGTCGGCGGCGGAACTGTCACACTCACGGGTACCAACTTCGCCATCGGCGCCACCAACGTCACGATTGGTGCCAACGCCTGTGGTTCGCCCAACGTGACTTCATCCACCTCGATGACCTGCACCGCCCCAGCAGGTACCTCAGGTCCCGCCAGCGTGGTGGCGACAACATCTGGCGGCTTCAACCCGGCCAACAGCCTCTACAGCTATCTTGCCGCCCCCAGTGTCACAGCCATCAGCCCCAGCGCCGGACCACTGGCCGGAGGCAGTACAGTGACCCTGACCGGCTCCAACTTTGTGCCGGGCAGCACCGCCGTGACAGTCGGTGGCAACACCTGCACCTCGCTTTCAGTGGTGTCGACAACCTCGGTCAGTTGCACGCTGCCGGCAGGAACCACCGGCCCTGCCAGCGTCGTCGCCAGCACGGCAGGGGGAAGCAATCCGGCCAATTCACTCTTCACCTACCTCGCATTGCCGGTCGTGACCTCGATATCACCAGCCGGTGGCACCGTCACCGGAGGAACCACGGTCACGCTGACCGGAACTGGATTTGGCAATGCGACGGCCGTGAAATTCGGATCCCTCAGTGCCGCCAGTTTCGTGGTCAACTCGCCCACTCAGATCACTGCGGTCTCTCCCGCCAGCACGGCAGGGGCCGTCGATCTCACGGTGATCACCCCTGGCGGAACCAGCACCGTTTCCGCGGCCGACCTGTTCACCTATTCTGTGCGCCAAACGGGGACGATCAATGCCGCTTCGGGTGGCGGCACCATCACGGCCCAAATCACAAACGGCAGTGCCGGGTGTTCAATCGACCTGGCCAATACCTCCGCATTCACGCCCCCCAGTTACAGTGGCCTACAGCCCACCTTGGGTGGCCTGAGGGTCAAGCTGAGCGGCTGTAACACCAGCGAGACCGTGACATTGGCAGTGAGCTTCTCGAACCTCAATGGCATGACTGCCAAGAAGTACGGCCCCACGCCCAGCTCGAACGGCGCGTCAGTTTGGTACACCCCGACGGGCCTGTCGATCAGCGGCAACACCGTCACGTACAACGTGACCGACAACGGGCTCGGCGACGACACATTCACAGGCGCCGACGGGATCATCAATGACCCGATCGTGCCAGTTCCTGGAAGCACCGATGCGGCAAGCGTTCCAACATTGAGTGAACTGTCCCTGGCCTGGCTGACCCTGGCGATGATGGCAACGTTCGGCGTGAGACAACTCAGGCGCCAACGGCGCGACTGATGCGGGCGGGGACCCATAACGGACGCAGACCTCCCCCACGCTGTGACCGGGCAGGCAGTTGAGTCGGCCTGCTCATCGTCGACTCACCGGCTAGAAGCCACCGACCTGATGCTGAGGGCCCAGGACAGTGCCTCGTCCGTGTTCTGACCAGGACAAGCAGCCCCAAGCTCGCAGCCCGAAATAATTCACACCTGCGCACCAGGAAGCCAATCGCCTACATTTTTCCTGCTATAGTTGAGGGCTTCCGGAGAGGTGGATGAGCGGTTTAAGTCGCACGCCTGGAAAGCGTGTGTGGGTTAATCCCCACCGCGGGTTCGAATCCCGCCCTCTCCGCCAAATACAGCCCCAAGTGATTTGCGTCACTTGGGGTTTTTTGTTGCCCGACACCCTTTCACCAGAACATGGATGGGGCCCAGATCAGCCCATTCATGAGCCCACGCAAGGGACGTTCGTCAGGGCTGGAGAGTTCGCTGCCCAACGGCCGACTTCTCAGCCACCTGGAGTTCAGGCAGTCCACGGGACAGGCGGGTCAACCAGTCTGAAATTTCCTCGGCGGGCATGGCTTTGGCAAACAGGTAGCCCTGCAGCTTGTGCAGTCCGATGCCACGCACCACGGCCAGTTCCTCCTGGGTTTCGATGCCCTCGGCGGTCACCTCCAGGTCGAAATCCTGCGCGATGGCCAACACATGGCTCAGCAAGCGCTGACGCCGCGGATCGAGCAACAGGTTTCGCACAAAGAGGCGGTCGCACTTGATGCCCCGGATGGGCAGCTCGGCCAACATGGCCAGCGATGAATACCCGGCACCAAAATCATCCATGACCACGGCAATGCCCACCCGCGCCATGGCACGCATGGCCTCCAGCATGGGAGCGCCGCTGGCAATGATGGCGTGCTCGGTCAACTCCAGGGTCAATTGTCCGGTCTCGACACCGTGAGCCGCCAAGACCTGTACCAGCCAATGCTCAAACCCTGGCTCCATCAGTGTGGTCGGCGACAGGTTCACCGAAACCCGCAGACCCAGCTGGCCGTCATCCCCCCAGCGCGCCATCTGACCGATGGCCTGCTCCAGGATCAGGCGATCCACCAGCGTGGTCTTGCCCTGCAACTCGCACACCAGCAAAAACACCTCGGGGTTGAGTCGGCCCAGCACCGGATGCTGCAGACGCAGCAGGGCCTCGAAGGCCGGCGGCTGGCCCGCCTTCAACTGCACGATGGGTTGAAAATGCAAGTTCAGGCGCTGCTTGGTGAGCAACTCTGCCAAGTGGTCTGCGATCAGCGCCATCTGAACGTCGTGCTGCGGGTTGGTCACCGGTGTTGCCACTCGCATCATCGACAGGCCTTGCCGCAAGCGCAATTGCAGCCGCTGATCCAAACGCAGGTTGCCCATGTGCTCCAGCGCCACGACCAGGGCAAACACCGCCACCACCGCGATAGCGCCAGCCGACCTGCCCACCGGGTCCGTCAATGGCGACGGAGGAAAGGCGTTGATCAGCAGGCAATGCAGAGCCAGGATGGTCAGGCCACCCAGCACCACGTCGGGCCAGCGCCGCATGGCGTGGCTCTGGATCAACAAACGCCGCTTCGCCGCACGGTGACGGATGGACAGGACAGTCGTCAGGCAAATGGCGACCGCGAAGGACGCCAGCAGAGACCCTGCATCGATGTGCGCCAGGCTGGCGCCGTAGCCCATGGCCAGCACGAAGTGCCCCGTCAGCATGCCCAGGGCCATCACCACGCCCGCGACCACGGTGCGCTTGCGGCTGACGCTGGTGCTGAGCTCAGGCAGCGTGATGCGGGCACTGACCATCATCACCAGCAAGGCCAGCAGTCCCTCATTCAGGTTCGGCGCCCTGCCGCCCAGGTGCTGGTACATGAAGAAACCACCGATGTCCAGCGCCCAGACGATACAGCCGATGATCAGCGCCGCGTGCGAGGCACTCAGGCGCCGATTGCCGGGGTCGACCGACCATGCCGCGTGCTCCACCAGCCGATTGCTGACCTGCACCACCAGAATCGCGAAGGCCACAAATAACAGCATGGACAGTGGCGAAGGGAAACTTGCCGCTCGGGGCACCACAAACCCCGCCACTCCGTACATATATTCATTGACAATCATCAACCCCGCCCCACTCCAACGCAGCACATTTGTCGCCAGAGTCGGCAATTAGAAGCTCGCGCAGCCCCCCAAATGACTCAAGTCAAAAATTTGACACCGACGAACGCCATTTTGTTGCCAGATTGATACAGATCGTCGAATCACCGGCCCATCAAGCGGGCCGGTGCAGTGGGCTGGCCCACCGGCACGGCTGATGCCGCGCCCATTGCCTGGACCGGAACCCACCGGGGCGGCCCCTGCCCCACGCCTCAGACCCGCACGACAACAAGGCTTGCTCCGCCAGACGATAATCAGGGGCTTCGGCGCTCACCGCCTGTGCGGCACGCTGTTCGACCCCAACGATCTGGAACGACCCCAAGGACCTCCTCATGCCAGCTTACCGCTCCAAGACCTCCACTTCCGGCCGCAACATGGCGGGCGCTCGCTCTCTGTGGCGCGCCACCGGCATGAAGGACGACGACTTCAGCAAGCCCATCATTGCGATTGCCAACTCGTTCACCCAGTTCGTCCCGGGTCACGTTCACCTCAAGGACATGGGCCAACTGGTGGCGCGTGAAATCGAGGCCGCTGGCGGCGTCGCCAAGGAGTTCAACACCATTGCGGTGGATGACGGCATTGCCATGGGCCATGACGGCATGTTGTATTCGCTGCCCAGCCGCGACATCATTGCCGACTCGGTCGAGTACATGGTCAACGCCCACACAGCCGATGCGCTGGTGTGCATCTCCAACTGCGACAAGATCACGCCCGGCATGCTCATGGCCGCCATGCGCCTGAACATCCCGGTCGTCTTCGTGTCGGGTGGCCCGATGGAAGCCGGCAAGGTGCGCCTGGCCAACCCGGTGACCCAGACCATCGAATTCAAGAAGCTCGACCTGATTGACGCCATGGTGATGGCCGCCGACAGCAAGGTCAGCGATGCCGACGTGGCCGAGGTCGAGCGTTCAGCCTGCCCCACCTGCGGTTCGTGCTCGGGCATGTTCACCGCCAACTCGATGAACTGCCTGACCGAAGCCCTGGGCCTGAGCCTGCCGGGCAACGGCACCGTGGTGGCCACCCATGCCGACCGCGAGCAGCTCTTCAAGCGTGCGGGCCACCTGATCGTGGACCTGGCCAAGCGCTATTACGAAGGCGATGACGAGACCGTGCTGCCGCGCTCGGTGGGTTTCAAGGCATTTGAGAACGCCATGACCCTGGACATCGCCATGGGCGGCTCCACCAACACCATCCTGCACCTGCTGGCCATTGCGCAAGAGGCCGGCATCGACTTCACCATGACCGACATCGATCGCCTGTCGCGCGTGGTGCCTCAGTTGTGCAAGGTGGCGCCCAACACCAACAAGTACCACATCGAAGACGTGCACCGTGCCGGCGGCATCATGGCCATCCTCGGTGAACTGGCGCGCGCCGGCAAGCTGCACACCGACGTGCCCACCGTGCACAGCAAGACCTTGGGCGACGCCCTGGCCCATTGGGACATCGTCACCGCCACCGACGAGGCCGTGCGCACGTTCTACATGGCTGGCCCGGCCGGCATCCCCACCCAGGTGGCTTTCAGCCAGGCCACCCGTTGGCCCAGCCTGGACACTGACCGTGCCGAGGGCTGCATCCGCTCGTACGAAAACGCCTTCTCCAAGGAAGGCGGCCTGGCCGTGCTGCGCGGCAACATCGCCTTGGACGGCTGCGTGGTCAAGACCGCGGGCGTGGATGACAGCCTGCTGGTGTTCGAGGGCCCGGCTCATGTGGTCGAAAGCCAGGACGAAGCGGTTGAGCACATCCTCAACGACGAAGTCAAGGCCGGCGACGTGGTGATCGTGCGCTACGAAGGCCCCAAGGGGGGCCCGGGCATGCAAGAGATGCTCTACCCCACCAGCTATATCAAGTCCAAGGGCCTGGGCAAAGCCTGTGCCCTGCTGACTGACGGCCGCTTCTCGGGGGGCACGTCCGGCCTGTCGATCGGCCACTGCTCACCCGAAGCCGCTGCGGGCGGCACCATTGGCCTGGTTCGCCATGGCGACCGCATCCGGATCGACATTCCCAACCGCACGATCGATGTGCTGGTGAGCGACGAAGAACTGGCCGTGCGCCGCGCCGAGCAAGATGCCAAGGGCTGGAAGCCCGTCAAGCCGCGCCCCCGCAAGGTGTCGGCGGCCCTCAAGGCCTATGCCCTGCTGGCCACCTCGGCTGACAAGGGTGCCGTGCGCGACCTCTCGCTGCTCGGCGACTGAACGCCAGCGCCCCCAAGCTCTGAGCTCTGAGCTCTGAACGAGAAAAGCCCCGAAAGGGGCTTTTCTCATGGTGGCCCCGTTCGGGGCCGATGGGGGGCTCAGGCCAGGTCGAAACGGTCCGCGTTCATGACCTTGGTCCAGGCGGCCACGAAGTCCTTCACAAACTTGTCACGGCCATCGTCCTGGGCATAGACCTCGGCGTAGGCGCGCAGCACTGAGTTCGAGCCGAACACCAGGTCCACCCGGGTGGCCGTCCAGCGCACGGCACCCGACTGGCGATCACGGATCTCGTACAGGTTGCTGCCGGCCGGCTTCCAGGTGTAGGCCATGTCGGTCAGGTTGACGAAGAAGTCGGTGCTCAGGGTGCCCACGCGGTCGGTGAACACGCCATGTGCGCTGCCGCCGTGATTGGTGCCCAGCACACGCAGCCCGCCGATCAGAGCCGTCATTTCCGGAGCCGTCAGGCGCATCAGTTGGGCACGGTCCAGCAGCAGCTCTTCAGCGCTGACCACGTAGTCCTTCTTGAGCCAGTTGCGGAAGCCATCGGCCACCGGCTCCAGCACGTCGAAAGACGCCGCGTCGGTCTGCTCTGCCGTGGCATCGCCGCGACCGGGTGTAAACGGCACGGTGAGGTCAAACCCGGCTGCCTTGGCAGCCGCTTCCACCCCCACATTGCCGGCCAGCACGATCACGTCGGCCACGCTGACGCCGAATTTCGCGGCGATGGGCTCCAGCAGCGACAGCACACGGGCCAGGCGGGTTGGCTCATTGCCTTCCCAGTCCTTTTGCGGGGCCAGGCGGATGCGGGCCCCATTGGCACCGCCGCGCTTGTCCGAGCCACGGAAAGTACGGGCGCTGTCCCAGGCCGTGCTGACCAAGTCAGCCGTGCTCAGACCTGTCGCCGCAATGGCGGCCTTGACGGCGGCCACGTCGTAGTCACTGCGACCGGCCGGCACCGGGTCTTGCCAGATCAGGTCTTCCTGCGGCACATCGGGGCCGATGTAGCGGGCCTTGGGGCCCAGATCGCGGTGGGTCAGCTTGAACCAGGCCCGGGCGAACACTTCCGAGAAGTACGCCGGATCCTTGTAGAAACGCTCCGAGATCGCGCGGTAGGCCGGGTCCATCTTCATGGCCATGTCGGCGTCGGTCATGATCAGGCGGGTGTGGCCACTGGCGCCTTCCACATCGGTCGGGCGGTGCTCGTCCTTGAGGTTGATGGGCTCCCACTGCCAGGCCCCGGCCGGGCTCTTCTTGAGTTCCCAGTCGTAGTTCAAGAGGGTTTCAAAATAGCCGTTGTCCCATTGAGTCGGGTGCGGTGTCCAGGCGCCTTCAATGCCGCTGGTCACAGCGTCGCGGCCAATGCCTCGACCGCTGTGGTTGATCCAGCCCAGACCTTGCTCGTTCAGATCAGCACCTTCGGGGGCCGGGCCCAGCTTGGCAGCGTCGCCGTTGCCGTGGGCCTTGCCCACGGTGTGGCCGCCGGCGGTCAAGGCCACGGTCTCTTCATCGTCCATGGCCATGCGGGCAAAGGTCACACGCACGTCGTGGGCGGTTTTGAGTGGGTCGGGCTTGCCGTCCACGCCTTCCGGGTTCACATAGATCAGGCCCATCATGACCGCAGCCAGGGGGTTCTCCAGATCGCGCTCGCCGGAATAACGGCTGTTGGGGCCGCCGCTCGGGGCCAGCCATTCCTTTTCGGAACCCCAGTAGATGTCCTTCTCGGGTGCCCAGATGTCTTCACGGCCGAAGGCAAAGCCAAAGGTCTTGAGGCCCATCGATTCGTAGGCCATGTTGCCAGCCAGGATCATCAGGTCGGCCCAGCTCAGCTGATTGCCATACTTGCGTTTGATCGGCCACAACAAGCGGCGGGCCTTGTCGAGGTTGCCGTTGTCAGGCCAGGAGTTCAAGGGAGCGAAGCGCTGGTTGCCCGTGCCTGCACCGCCACGGCCGTCGGCAATGCGGTAGGTGCCGGCCGAGTGCCAGGCCATGCGGATCATCAGGCCGCCATAGTGGCCCCAGTCGGCCGGCCACCAGGGCTGGCTGTCGGTCATCAAGGCCTTCAGGTCGCGCTTGAGGGCTTCGACATCCAGCTTGCTCACTGCCTCACGGTAGCTGAAGCCGTCGCCCAAGGGCTGGGTCTTGCTGTCGTGCTGGTGCAGGATGTCCAGATTCAGGGCCTTGGGCCACCAATCGACATTGGTCTTGCTGACCGAGGTCATTCCACCGTGCATGACCGGGCATTTGCCGACGGCATTGGCGTTGCTGTTTTCCATTGCGAGTTCCTTTGTAGAAAAGATGACGGTCCGGATCGACCTGACTCGATGCGATGGCCCTGGCATGCCAATGGAGGCGGGGCCAAGCTGCGTCTTGTTGATCACTATCCAGCGGTCTCCATTCTGAAGCCCAAGCCGCTTAAAACCACAAAAATATCACTCTAAAATCATTATCATCACAATAGAAAAATACGAACGACTTTGATTTTTGATAGTTTTGTGCGCCATTCAGTCATTGGCACCGACCGCTCGGTGTCTATCGTGCCTCGCGATGGCGCAGGTGTGTGCGCTTTGCGAAGCACACGGTCGCACCATCCGACGAAAGGAGCCCTTGCCCTCACCTCGCCCTTGGCAGGCGAACGCGCGCCAGCCGCGCTCGCTCGCCGGCCTTCGACCCGGGCCAGGGTGCCTCAGGCCTCGCTGCTGAGACGCGGAGAGGCCGTCAGCGGCATGTCCCGGGTGGGCAGGCTGATGCGGTAGCCCTGGGCGTAATTGATGCCCATCTCACGCAGCGCCTGCAGGATGTCGTCGCTCTCGACAAACTCGGCCACGGTCAGGATGCCGATGTCCTGGCACAGACGCGACAGGTTATGGACCAGGGCATAGTCGATCTTCGAGTTGAGGATGTTGCGCACAAAGGCGCCATCGATCTTCACGTACTCGAACTTCAACTCGCGCAGGTAATGGAACGAGTTGTAGCCGCTGCCAAAATCGTCCAGCGCAAAGGCAAAGCCCCGGCTGCGCAACTGGGTGAGAAAGGTGCGCATATTGGTCATGTCACCAATCGCATCGCGCTCCAGGATCTCAAACACGATGCACTGGGGCGGGATGCCCAGCGCATTGCACAGGTCTTCCGCATAGGCCAGCACGCCGCGCCCCTGGATTTCCTGTGCCGACAGGTTCAGGAACACCTTGATGTCGGGCGCGCCGCTGAGCATGCGCTGGCGTTGGGCCTCCAGGGCTTTTCGGATCACGATGCGGTCCAGCTCGCGGCCCATGCCGTATTTCTCGATGGTCTCGATGAACTGCCCGGCCACCACGATGTCGCCATTGGGCTCGACCATCCGGGCCAGGGTCTCGCAGGCAAAGAGCTCGCCGCTGTGGCAGTCCACGATGCTGTGGAAGTACGGCACGATGCGCTCCTGATGCAACGCCACGCGCAGGCGCTCGGCGTAGTCACGGGTCTGCCGGCCCGCGTGGGCCTTGCCCTTGAGCGATTCCAGCGTGCAGGCGCCGTCCTTGCCCATCTCCTTGGCCCGGTACATGGCCTGATCGGCACCGGCCAGGATATCGGCCTCATTGCCGGCGTCGCCTGGGTACACCGCGATGCCAATCGACACGGTCAGGTGAAAGTGCTTGCCATCGGGCGCGGTGAAGCTGCGTTCGCGCAAAGCCTGCCCCAGCAGGTTGGCCACGGTGCTGGCCCCGCTGCGGCCCGTCTCCATCAACAGCACGGTGAACTCGTCGCCACCGATGCGCGCTGCCACATCCCCCTTGCGGATCTGGGTGCGCAGGATTTCGGCCACACCGCGCAAGGCCTCGTCACCCACCTGATGACCATAGGAGTCGTTGATGTCCTTGAAATCGTCCAGGTCCAGCATGAGCAGCGAAAACTCGTGCCCGTGACGCTCCGAACGGCCAAATTCGTACTCCAGCACGTTGCTGAACTGGCGCCGGTTGTACAAGCCCGTCAGCGGGTCGTGCATGGCGTAATACTCCAGCTCGGACAGAGTGCGCGACAACAGTTTGCTGGAGCCCACCACCATCACCATCACCGACAGGATGGAGCGCACCACGCTCTCTTCCTGCGACGTCAGCTCGTTGCTGCCCACGTAGGCCACGCCCAGCAGGCCGGCCAGCCGCGGGGTGTGCTCGGGCACGGTCACGGTGATCATGCGGATGTCATCCGCTGCCGCATTTTGCTCGGGCACGGGAATCTCGAACTCGTCGATCTCCAGCAGGGTGTCGGCCGGCAGGTTCAGCCCGGTCAACATCTGGCGCGACAGCATCTCGCGCGCGCTCTTCTTCATGTCTTCCGGGTAGTCACCCAGGTAGTACAGGAACAGCGACAGGCCGTGCTCCTCGGCAAATGCGATGTAGAAGAAGTTGAACGGGAAGATGGCATGGAAATCGGCCAGGATCTCCTGCACAAACGCCTTCCACTGGGCCACATGCTCGTGCGAGAGGATGATGCGCTCCAGCACCCGGCTCTGGCGCTCGAAAAGGTCTTTCTCGATCAGCGTCGAGGCCAGATCGGTCACCGTCTGATTGAACTCCAGCAAGGTGGTCTTGGCATGCTCGGCGTTGCGGCTCCACTGGCGCTGGCGCTCGCCCAACAGCAGCGCCATGGTCTGCTCCAGGCTGCGGTAGGTGTCGATCACGTGGCGCAGGCGCAGCGCCAGGTTGTGCGGCATGGCCTCTTGCGACAAGGCCTCCAGCTCAGCCATCACCTCACTCTGCACCTGGCGAACCAGGGCCCCCAGGTTGCTGGCGAAGGCCCGGCTGCGCGTCTGGCTCTCCAGCAGGGACGCCATGCGGTCCATCACCCGCTGGCGCAAGGCCTCCAGATGGTTGGTGAAGATGGGGGCACTCATCGAACGAATCGCCCGCCGCTTTGCAGCAGATCGATGCCGCATTGCAATTCGCCCAGCCAGGCCAGAAACTGCCCCACCGCGGCCCCACGGTAAACCGGCCCATGCTGGGGCGCGATCATCTCGATGTCCAGGTGCGCGATCGTCTCCAGCCAGCAACGGATGGCCCGGTTCGATCCCATGTAGCGGCGGTGAAAGCCTTCAATGTAGGGCAGGTGCCCAGCCAGATCATCCACAAAGGCCGTGTCCAGATCCGGCGGCATCATGGCCGCCCCAATGTCGCCCGAGAACAGCACCTTGGCCACCGGGTCGTACACATTGATCTGCCCCTCGGAGTGCAGAAAATGCGCCGGCACCACCTCCAGATCAAACCCAGGGGCCACGTTGCAGTGCATGCCCTCGTCGGGAACCCCGACAAAATGGGACATGTCCTTGAGCCCGTAATGCGGCAAAAACCGCATCCAGATGCTCGACACATAAACCGGTGCGTCCAGCAACTCCAGCCAAGTCGACAGGCCCCCGACAATGTCCGGATCCTGATGCGAGAGAAAAACACCTTTGATGCCGGCAGGCTGCACATAGCGCAGCATTTCAGCCAGCACCCGGGGCATCACGCCAAAACCACCGGGATCCAGCAGCACACCCTGCCCCTCATGAACCACCAGATATTGGTTGGACCTGATCCCATCCTCCTCGCCCGGTTCACTCTCATTCAACAAAATGAATTGATGCTGGTCTGATTCATGGAGCTTGATATTGCGCATAACCTTCTGAGAGCTTCAAGGGGCAGGGTCGATGATCGACGAAACATAAAATGATTTCGGAGCGGCAATCTGTTCCATTTGCGTTACGTCAAGGAATCTGAATTGGATTTTTGCTCAAGGGAAAACCCCATCTTCGGCGTGGCAACGGCGACACAAATCCACTGATGCCAAAGTCCGAAAAATGAAACGAGCCACGCATTTATTTCATCTATGATTTTTATCTCCAACCCCTGAGCCTGCTGTGCCTTCAACTGCCTTTCAAAAATCCCTGGCGTTGTTGACCAGCCGGCGTTTCGGCACCTTCTGGGTCGCCAGCCTGTTGGCCAACATCGGCACCTGGGCGCAACAGGTCACCCAGCCCTGGCTCATGCTCAGCCTGGGCGCCTCGCCCCTGATGCTGGGCCTGGATGCCTTTGCGCTCAGCGCACCCGCCCTGCTGCTGACCCTGGTGGGTGGCGAATTGGCCGACCGTGCCGATCGGCGCCGCACCATCGCCTTGTTCCAGTCGATCCAGATGCTGTGCCCATTGCTGCTGGTCGCAGGCGTGATGGGCGGCTGGATCCAACCCTGGGAAGTGGTGCTGCTCTCGCTGGTGGTTGGCGTGACCGACGCCTTGTCCATGCCGTCGTTTCAATCGATAGTTCCGTCCATCGTCCAGCACGAGCAGATTCCGGCGGGCATCGCCCTCAATTCCAGTCAATTCAACCTGTCACGCATCCTCGGGCCTGCGGTGGCGGGTCTGCTGATGGCCAGTGCCGGCATGGCCGGCGCCTTTGCCGTGAGCGCAGCGTCCTACCTGCCCTTCATCGGCGTGGCCCTGTGGGTGCTGCCGCGGCGCTTGCAAACGCCCCCGGCCCCCCCCCAGGTGCCGGGTCGCCCCCCCGCCCTGGCCCTGACCCAGGGCAGCCAGAGGCTCTGGCTGGGCCTGCGCGAGGTGCTGGGCCAGGCCCGGCTGCGAGGCGCCCTGCTGACCGTGTTCGTCAATGCCCTGCTGTGCGCCCCCCTGATCACCTTTTGCCCCGTGCTGGTCAAACAGGCCTTTCAAGGCGATGCTGCCCAGTTCAGCCTGAGCGCTGGCGCACTCGGTCTGGGGGGCCTGCTGGGCGCAGCCGCCTTGCTGGGGTTCGACGCCCAGCGCGACCGACGCCCCTGGTGCACGGGCTTTGCGCTTGCCTATGCAGTGGTCGTGTTGCTGGCCGCCATCAACCCCTGGGCTGGCGCGATGGCCCCCTTGTTTGTCCTGGCCGGGGTGGCCATGACTGCGAGCAATGCCTCTGCCAACACCTTGCTGCAATCGAGTGCACCCGAGCACCTGCGTGGCAAGACGGTCAGCCTGTTCATGCTGGCCATGCGGGGTGGGTTGTCGCTGGGCAGCCTGCTCACGGGGTTCAGCGTGCACCTCATGGGCGTGCGCAGCGCGCTGGCCCTCAATGGGGTCCTGGCCTTGCTTGTCTTGTCGGGCCTGGGTTGGGTCTGGCGGCGGGCGAGCCAGGGCCCCGATTTGTAAGCAGCAGGCAAAGAAACCGCATCAGAAATACCAAATCAGTTCATTTTTGGCTGATATGGCCGATACACAAGGGCATGCAAGTCAATTCCAACACCTCCAGCAGCGCCGTCACAAGCACCACCAGCTCGGGCGGAACCGACAGCGCCAGCCAGATTGCCGCGCTTCAAAAGCAGTTGCGGCAATTGACTCAACAACTCAAGGACATCACCAATTCCGATGGTGACGCCAAGACCAAGCAAAAGCGTGCCGCCTTGCTGCAGGCTCAGATTCAATTGGTTCAGGCCCAGATATCCGCCTTGCAACAACAGCAGCAGCAAGAAAAGCTGGACAAAGCTGCGAAGGCCCAGGAATCCAGGCCCGGCCAGGCCAGCGGTAAAAATCAACAGGCGCAGCAGAAAAAAGCAGCCGCCCAGATCGGCCTGGGCCAGCAGGTCGACGTCTACGTCTGAAAACGTTGAATGGTGGCGCATGCAGATCGCCTCAACGCAATAAGCCGGGATTTTCAGCCGGCTCGGTTCGATACCCCAGCGATACCTGGTGATTCATTGCGATGGGGGCTGGATTATCGAAGCGCTTCGTGTATCTTGTTGTATCAAACAGCCAATGGAATATCCATGCTCTGCTGATGATGCACACGCACCCTGCAATTTCGCCCCCGAATCCAGACGCCTTGGCGCCTGCAGGGCGCGTTTTGCCGACGGTTTTGCTGGTGGACGACACCAAGGAGAACCTCTCCGTCATCGGTCAGATGTTGCGTCCGCTCTACCAGGTCCGGGTGGCCAATTCGGGGCAACGTGCCCTGCTCGCGCTGCAGAACCCACCTCGACCTGATCTGATCCTGCTCGACGTGATGATGCCCGACATGAACGGCTACCAGGTGTTGGAGCAACTGCGGGCTGCCCCCTTGTGGCGCGACATCCCGGTGATCTTTGTCACCGCACTCAACGCCGACGACGACGAAGAGCACGGTCTGGCCCTGGGTGCAGTCGACTACGTGACCAAGCCGGTCAAGCCGGCTCTTCTGCTGGCCCGGGTGCATGCGCAGCTGGAACTCAAACAGGCCCGTGACCGCCTGGCCCACCAGAACGCCTTTCTCGACGCCGAGGTGCGTCGCCGCATGGCCGAAAACGAGTTGATCAAGAACCTCAGCCTGTTCGCCCTGGCCACGCTGGCCGAGAAACGTGACAACGAGACCGGCAACCACCTGCGCCGCACCCAGGCCTACATCGAGGTGCTGATGAACCAGCTGCTCGATCATCCTCGTTTCGCCCAGGCGCTGGCCGCACCCGACGTGCGCCAGCGCATTGCCAAGGCCGCGCCGCTGCATGACATCGGCAAGGTGGGCATTCCGGACGCCATTCTCCTCAAGCCCGGCCGGCTCACGCCCGAAGAATTCGAGATCATGAAGACCCATGCGGCCATCGGAGCGCAGGCCCTTGAAGAGGCCATTGAACGTGCACGTGAACTGGAGCCCACGCTGGCCCCTTTGGGCGCCAGCCCGGACGCACCAGACGCACCAGACACATCCGACAGCAGCCCTTCCCTCGAGTTCCTCGAAACCGCCCAACAGATCGCGGCCGGCCACCATGAAAAATGGGATGGCAGTGGCTACCCCCTCGGGCTGTCTGGTGAAGCGATCCCTCTGCCGGCCCGCCTGATGGCCTTGGCTGATGTGTTCGATGCACTGATCTCGCGCCGCCCCTACAAGTTGCCCTTGCCCATGGACACCACCCGGCAAATCATCACCGAGGGCCGAGGCCGCCATTTTGACCCCGACATCGTCGACGCCTTTCTGGCCCGCTTCGATGAGTTCAGGACCATTGCAGACCACTATGCCGATCAAGCCTGAGCCCGCATCGCCGCGACCGGCCCTACAACGACTCGCAGCCTGTGCCGCGCTGGTGGCGCCCCTGCTGCTGGGTCCGAGCCAGGCAGCCCGGGCCGCGGATGCCAGCCCCATGCCCGCACCGACTCCATTTCAGGAGGTCATGGCCAAACCCGAAATCCTGAGCCAGTTGCGATCCGGCGGCTACGTGCTCTACATGCGCCACGGCACCACCGACAACAGCCGGGCCGATGCCGTCACCGGCCTGCGCCTGGACGACTGCAGCACCCAGCGTGTGCTCAATGACGAGGGGCGCCGTCTCGCGGTCACCCTGGGCAACACCCTGCGCCAGGCCCGCATCCCGGTGGCTGAGATCTTCCACAGCCCCTTGTGCCGCACCACCGAGACCGTGAAACTGGCCTACCCCGACTTCAAAGGCCCGGTGCACGCCGACCCGGACCTGATGTACACCGCCAACCTGACCAGTGAACAGAAAAAGCCCGTGCTGCAAGCCACCCGGCGCCTGGTCAGCACGCCGCCGGCGCCAGGCAGCAACCGGCTGATCGTGGCCCACGCCCCCAACATGGCAGACCTGATGGGCTACTTCGTCAAGCCCGAGGGCACGGTGGTCGTGCTGCGCCCACTGGGTTCCAACGGCTTTGAATACCTCGCCAGCATCCCCCCAGCCCTCTGGCCGCAGTTGCTCAAGGCGGCGCCGACGCCATGAAGTGGCGCACCGACTCCAAGCAACTGCATTTTCTGCTGCTGCTCTTTCTGCCGGTGGCGTTGGCCCTGCTGCTGGGTGGTGCGTTCAACCAGTTCACTGAACAGGAACTGCAACAGACTCGAAGCGAGTACGACCGGGCCCAGGCGCGCGACCTGGGCACCGCCAGCGAGGCCTCCTCGATCAGCCTGCAAGCGCTGGTCCTGCAGCAAGAGCTGACCGACGCGCTGGCGCAAGCCCAGGCCGGGCGCATCGACGAGGCCGGTGCCTACCGCCTGCACACCCGCATCGTTGACCAGGTGGCCCAGTTCGAGCAACGCCTGGCCCGTCTGGGGCAGGCCGACCTGTCAAGCGAGCAGGCCCAGGCCCTGCGCGCTGCCCAGACCGAATTCGGCGACTTCAAACGCTTTGTGCTCATGAGCACCGACCTGGCCTCGATCGACACCCGCCTCGCCGGCCAGCACCTGCTCACCGCCCATGAGCATTACGTGAAGCTGGCCTTGCAACTGCAGTCGATTGACGAGCGACTCACCCAACAAGCCCAGCAGCGCAACGCCGAGGCCGGCCAGGCGCTGGACGCCATCCGCACCCGCATGCTGGTGCTCAGTGGCACCGCCACAGGACTGGTGCTGCTGCTCTGGCTGGCCGTGGCCGTGCGGCTGGCCCGACGCCTGGGCCGCCTCAGCGCCGCGCTTCGCCACCTCAGCGAGCACGGGGACGAGCCCGGCGACACGCCGCTGTTCACCGAACTCGTGGCCAGTGCCCGCCGGCATGGCCTGCTGGGCGACATGACCCGCGCCGTGCTGGCCTACCGCGACGCCCGACTGCAGCGCCGCGCTGCCCAGGACGCACTGGACGCCGAGCGCAGCCAACTGCGAGCCCTGATCCAGGGCATGCCCGATCTGGTCTGGCTGAAAGACCCCGACGGCGCCTACCAGGTGTTCAACCAGCGCTTTCTGCAGCAGACCGGGCGCAGCCCCGAATCCCTGCGGGGTCTGCGCGATCAAGACCTGTTCTCTCCTGAAGTGGCGGCGCTCTACCTCAGCGGCGATCAGATCGCCGTCGACACCGGCCGCTACGAGCTGCCGCCGCACTGGCGCACCTTTGCCGATGGCCACCGCGAGTTGGTGACCGCCATCAAAACCCCCATCCGCGACGCGCAGGGCCAGCTGCTGGGCGTGCTGGGCGTGGGCCGCGACATCACGGCCCTGCACCAGGCCCAGCAAGCCCTGGCCGACCGGGAACGCCAATACGCCAGCATCGTCAGCCAGGCCCCCATCGGCATCGTGCTGGTCGACCAGGCCACCCTGGGCTTCATCAGCTTCAATGAGGCGGCCTGCCAGGCCATGGGCTACGAGCGCGACGAATTTGCCCGGCTGAGCATCTATGACCTGCAAGCCCACCTGAGCCCCGCGCAAGTCGACGCCGTCGTGCAGCGCATCGTGTCCGAGAACGGCCTGGAGTTCGAAAACCAGCGCCGCAACAAACAGGGCGAGGTGCGTGAATTCTGGATCTCCATGCGCCCCCTGCAACTGGACGGGCGGGCCTGCCTCACCGGCGTCTGGATGGACGTGACCGAGCGCAAGAACACCGAGCGGGAACTGCAACGCCATCGTGAGCAATTGGAACAGCGGGTGATCGAGCGCACGGCCAGCCTGGAGGAGGCCAGCCGGCGCCTGTCAGAGCAGACCTTGCAATTGCGCTCGGCCAACAGCGAGCTGCGCGGCATCTTCGACCACGCCACCGCGGGCATCGTGATCCTGCAGTCGCGCCGGGTGTTGCGCTGCAACCGCAAGGTCGAAGAGATTTTCGGCTACCCCCCGGGCGCGCTGCTCAACCAGAGCACCCGGTTGTGGTACGGCAGCGATGCCGACTACGAAGCGGCAGGCCAGTTGATCGAGCGCCAGCTTGATCAACTGGGGCCCCATGTGCGCGAGCAGGAAATGCGCCGGCGCGACGGCAGCCGTTTCTGGGCCCGCCTGACCAATGCGCGCATCGACATTCCCGAGTTCCCCAACGCCATCATCGGCATCATCGAAGACGTGACGGCCGAGCACCGCCATGCCGAAGAGCTGCGCCGCGCCCGCGACATGGCCGAAAGTGCCAACCGCGCCAAGAGCAGCTTCCTGGCCAACATGAGCCACGAGATCCGCACGCCCATGAACGCGATCATCGGCCTGGCCCACCTGGTGCGCCGCGCCCCCTTGAGCGAGCGCCAGGCGCAGCAGCTGGACAAGCTGTCGGATGCGGCCATGCACCTGCTGTCCATCATCAATGACATCCTCGACTTCTCGAAGATCGAGGCCGGCAAGATGACCCTGGACCCGACCGACTTCCAGCTCGAACGCGTGGTCTCCAACGTGTTTGCCTTGGTCTCCGAAAAAGCCGAGGCCAAGGGGCTGGAGCTGGTGGCCGAAATCGGCAGCCTGCCCCGCATGCTGCATGGTGACGGTGTGCGCCTAGGCCAGGTGCTGCTCAACTTTGCCAACAACGCCGTCAAGTTCACCGAGCATGGCAGCGTGCGCCTGCGCGGCAGCGTGCTGCCCGACCGGGGCGATGGCCACCAGTGGCTGCGCTTCGAGGTGAGAGACACCGGCATCGGCATCACCGCCGATCAGCAAACCCGCCTGTTCAACGCCTTCCAGCAGGCCGACGTTTCCACAACGCGGCTGTATGGCGGGACCGGCCTGGGCCTGGCCATCAGCCGGCGCCTGGCCGATTTGCTGGGCGGCCAGGTCGGTGTCAGCAGTCAACCAGGCCAGGGCAGCACCTTCTGGCTCGAAGCGCCCTTCGAATCAGCCCCCGACAGCCCTGTCAACGGCATCATGCCCCTGCCACCGCGCAGCCGCGTGCTGGTGCTTGATGACATGGAAGAGGCCCGCGAAGCCCTGGGCGACCTGTTGCAGGGCTTGGCCGCCCGGGTCGATCGGGCCAGCTCGGGCGCCCTGGCCCTGGAGATGGTGGCCCAGGCCGACGCGCACGGCGACCCCTACCTGATGGTGTTCTCCGACTGGCTCATGCCCGGCCTCAATGGATCGCAGACCTGCGAACGCATCCAGCAACTGCCCTTGCGCCAGCAGCCCGTGTGCATCCTGGTCAGCGGCAGCAGTGGCTGCCCCAGCGAGGTCAAGGATGACGGCATCTTTGCCGCCTTCATCCCCAAACCGGTGTTGCCCGCCTTGCTGGCCGACACCATCTCGGCCACCCTGGCCCAGGGTCGTGGCAACCTGGGCACAGCGCCTCACCCGGCCCAGGCCCAGCCCCGGTTCGCCCCCGGCCACCGCCTGCTGCTGGCTGAAGACAATGCCATGAACCAGGAAGTGGCCCTGGAACTGCTCAAGGACCTGGGCTTTGCCGTGGACCTGGCCTGCGATGGCCTGCAGGCCCTCGAGCAGGCCCGGCACCAGGCCTACGAACTGGTGCTGATGGATGTGCAGATGCCGGTCATGGATGGCCTGGAGGCCACGCGCCAGATCCGCCAGTTGCCCGGCTGGGCCAGCACCCCCATCCTGGCCATGACGGCCAATGCCTTTGCCGAAGACCGTGCCGTGGCGCTGGCCGCCGGCATGAACGACCACATCCCCAAACCCGTGGACCCGACCCTGTTGGCCCAGACCCTGGCCAAGTGGCTGCCCGCAGCCCTGCGGGCGCCAGACAAGGCAGACACGCCGCCCGTGTCCAGCCCCTGCACCGCCTCGATGCCGGCGCTGGGCGATACCGAGTTGCGCCAGCGCCTGCACCTGGTCGAAGGCCTGCAACTGGACGCCGGCCTGCGCTCGATGCGCGGTGACCAGCAGCGCCTGCGCAACTTCCTGCTGCGTTTTGCCACCGAACATGGCCAGGACCTGCTGAAGCTGCGCGACGAAATTCAGCAAGGCGAGCACGAGGCAGGCCAGCGCAGGCTGCACACGCTCAAGGGGCTGGGGGGCATGCTCGGACTGGAGCGGGTCCAGCGCCTGGCCCAGGCTGCCGAGCAAGCGTTCAAACATTCGCCCGAAGCCGCCCCGGACAGTGATGCGGCCAACACCCAGGCCGTGCTCCTGGCACTGCAACAGGCCCTTGATGAAAGCTGCCAATCCATTCTGCAACGCCTGGGCCCGGACGGGACGGCCAGCACGCCAGCCCCCAGTCCGCTGCCCCAGGCCCCCGCCGGCTCGCTGACCCATCTGGCGGAGCCATTGGCCCATTGGCGCCGACAACTGGCCAGCGACGACCTGGACGCGGCCGAAGCCTTCGAGGCCCTGCGCCCTGCCCTGCAGCAAGCCGATCCGGCCCTGACACGGCAGTTGGCGCAAGCCATGGAGGCCTTTGACCTGGCCGAAGCCCTGGCCCTGCTGGAGCGCCACCCCAAGCCGCCGCCACCGGGTTGAAACCCACCGGGGCCGCCGCCTCAGCCCAGGGCCAGCACCCGCTGCACCCGCGCCAGCATGTCGTCCGGATCGAAGGGTTTGGTGGCGTAGTCGTCCGCCCCGGCCTCCAGGCCGCGCAAGCGATCGGCCTCCTGCCCCTTGGCCGTCAGCATCAGGATGTAGACCCCGGCCAGCGCCGGGTTGGCACGCACCTGCTGGCACACCTCGTAGCCACTGAGCTCGGGCATCATCACATCCAGCAGCACCAGGCGCGGCCGGTGCGCCTCGATCAAGTCCAGCGCCTCGCGCCCATTGCACGCGCTCAACAGGCCGATCCCCTGGTCCTCCAGATCGACCAGGCTCTCCTCCAGCAGCATGCGGATATGGGGCTCGTCATCCACAATCAATACGGTGGTTTCCATCGTGTTCCTTGTTCAATTCACGGCCTCGTGGCCAGGCCATTCCATCCCGACCCGAAACCAGAAACGGCTGCCCTGGCCCGGCACACTGTCCACGCCCAGTTCGCCCCCCATGCGCTCCACCAGGTACTTGCAGACGGTCAGGCCCAGGCCCACGCCTTCGTGGCGACGCCCGCGCTCGCCATCGCCCTGCTCGAAGCTGGCGAAAATGCGCGCCATGTGTTCGGCCGGAATGCCCTCGCCCTGATCCTGGACGCTGAACACCAGCCGGGGGGCACCGGCCGCGCGGTCTTGCAGGGCGGCCTCCACCGTGATCAGCCCCTGACTGGAGAACTTGACGGCATTGCCCAGCAGGTGGCGCAGCACCTGACGCAGGCGATTGACTTCCCCGAGGGCCCCCGCCTCCAGCTCCGGATCGATCCGGGTTTGCAACTGCAGGCCCTTGGCCTGTGCCGCCGGCCGCTCGGCCGCCACGACCGCCTGCAGCAGGTCAACCACGCTGAAGGCACTGAGTCGCCGCGGCCCGTCGTCGTCGCCACGCGATATTTCCAGGATGTCATTGAGCATGCCGTGCAAATGACGGCCTGAGCTCTGGATACTGTGCGCGAACGCCAAGGTCTCAGGGTCCTGCAAGCGCAGCGCCAGCAGGTCCGAAAACCCCAGGATCGCGTTCATCGGGGTGCGCAGTTCGTGGCCCATGTTGCGCAAGAAGGCGTTCTTCGATCGGTTGGCGCTCTCGGCCCGGTCCAGGGCCCCACGCAGTTGGTCGGTCAGCAGCGCGTTCTCCAGCACCACGGCGCCATGGGCCGCCAGGGTGACCAGCAGTTTGAGGTGGTTGGCCTGAAACACCACCGCCTGGCGGCTGCCCACCAGCAAGGCGCCCAGTTCTGCGCGCGGGGTGACCATGGGGGCCACCATCAGACTCCCCTCGCCCAGGGCCGCGGGCAAGGCTTCGCCCGCGTTCACGATGTCGGCCTGGCGCATGGCACAGGCGCGCTGCGCCACCTCGCCGCCCCAGGGCGCGGCCGTGGGCGTGTGCAGGCCTTGCTCGGGGCCCAGGCCCTGCGCCAGCAGGTTGGCATCGGTGCTCAGCAGCAAGACCTCCAGCGGCAGGCCCGGGATCAGGCGCGCAGCCTCGTGGCGCAGCGCCTGCAACACCTCGCGAGCCGGCATGTGGTGGTTGATCACCTCGTGCACCCGGAACAGCAGATTGATCTCGCGGTACTTGGCCAGCGCCTCCTCCACCAGCAGCCGGCGCTCTTCCTCCTGCATCAGCAAACCATTCATGGCCGCGGCGAGCGCGGGCGCATGCAAAGGGGCCGCCAGCCACAAGCGCTCGGGCAGCAGGCTGTCCAGCGGCACCCGTGGCCAGGCGCAGGCCGGCTCAGCCTGGCCGATCTGTCCTGCAATGGCTTCGCCCTGCTCATCCATCACGCACCAGGCGCTGTCCAGTGCCTGGGCCACACGGCCCAGCGCCTGGCCCAGCGCCGGCCGGTTCAGGGCGCGGCGGGTGGCGCGGGCGATCATGCGTCAGGCAGGGCCGGCACAGAACCGGTCACCACCAGGTACACCCGCTCGCCCTCCCGCGCCGCCTGCATCGACGAGGCCACATGCAGGGGGTCTTCAGAGGACGAGAACACCACCATCATCTCCGGCAAGGCCGCCGCCCGCTCACCGCGCTGCACCTCGGGGCCCAACACCTCCACCTGGTAACCCTTGGCCCGCAGCATCTGGGTCACGGCCACCACGGGTGCTTCGCCATCGTCCACCAGCAACATGCGCTTGGTGGATTCGCGCCGTCGCAGCAGACCATCGATTTCGGGCAGCAGCACTTCCATGTTGATGGGCTTGGACAAGTAGCTGTCCGCCCCCACCGCACGGCCACGGGCGCGGTCATCCACGATGCTGAGGATGATGATGGGGATCTTGTTGGCCTCAGGCATGGAGCGCAACACCGCGGCCACCTCGAAGCCGCTCATGCCGGGCATCATCACGTCGAGCAGAATCAGATCGGGCGGCGCCTGCTTCACCTGCCGAATGGCCTGCAGGCCATCGGCGGCCTCGTGCACCCCGTAGCCCACGGCCTCCAGCTCCAGCCTCAGCAAGGCACGGATGTTGGTCTCATCGTCCACCACCAAAATGGTGCGCGGGCCCTCGCTCAGGGCAGCCAGGGCGCTGGCCGGCGGGGCGTCGGGTGCCTGCGCCGCGCCCCCAGCCAAGGCCTCATCGGGCAGGGGCAGCGCAAAGTAGAAGGTGCTGCCCAGGCCGATCTGGCTTTCCACCCAGATCTCGCCCCGGTGGTGTTCGATCACCTGCTTGCTGATGGCCAGGCCCAGCCCGGTGCCTCGTGGTTTGTCGGTCAGGGTATTGCCCACCTGGCGGAAGCGCTCGAACAACTGCTGTTGATCAAAATCGCTGATGCCGCAGCCCTGATCGGCCACCGCCACCGTGAGGCGCCCGCCCTCCAGGCGCGCCCAGCAACGCACCTCGCCGTGTTCAGTGAACTTGGCGGCATTGGACAGCAGGTTGATGATCACCTGCAGCAGGCGATCCGGATCGCCGCGCAGCAGCGGCAAGGGGCGGGCCACCTCCAGTTGCAGGGGCAGCGCCCGCGGCTGGTAGAGGGCGGCCGTGGCATCCACCGCCCGTTGCAACAAGGCGCCCATGTCCACGGGTTCATCACGCCATTCGATCTTGCCCGCTTCGATCTTGGTCAGGTCAAGCACGTCGTTGATCAGATTGGTCAGACGCTCGCCCTCGGACACGATGATGTCGAGCTGCGACTGGATCTTCTCGACCACCGAGATCACCTTGCTGTCCTCGGGGTTCAGCGCCGGCAGCACGCTGCGCTGGAACTGCTTGCGGATCACCTTGGCAAAGCCCAGCACCGAGGTGAGCGGGGTGCGCAGTTCGTGCGACACATTGGCGATGAAATCGGTCTTCATGCGCGACACCTCCACCTCATGGGTGATGTCACGGAAGGTGATGACCAGACCTTGCGGCCCCGGCTGGGCCAGGCCGCTGTCCTGGCCCAACACGGTGGCAACCACCCGTGCAACCCGGCTGTCCAACACCGCCACCTCGGCCGTCAGGGAGGCACTGGCGCGCGGCGTGTCCAAGGCCCGCCCCACAAAATCGGCCACTTCGTCGCCAAACAGGGCGCTCACGGGCTGGCCCGCCACGGGTGAGCCGCTCTCATCGTCCAGGCCATACAAGGCCAGCAGGGCCGGGTTCACCTGGGTGATGCGGCCCTGGCCGTCGGTCACCAGCAGGCCATCGCCCATGTTGTCGAGCACCGCGGTCACCTTGCGCAGCATGGCCTGCATGGCCTCCGCACGCTGACGGGCCATCGAGATGCGGGCCGAGGCCACCAGAAAGGCCAGGCCGCCGAGCAGCAGCAGCACGGTCAACAAGCCCACCACCGTGGCCAGGGCGGTCGGGTCGGTGAACCCGGAGACACCCGAGGCCCCCGCCGGGCCGGGCAGAAAATACGCACCCGCCATGGCGGTGTAATGCATGGCCGAGATGGCCAGGCCAAGCACCGCCCCGCCGGCCAAGGAGCCCAGGAAAGGGTGCCGCCCCAGACGCGTGCCCAGCAACCGCTGGCGCAGCCACAGCGCCCCGATGGCCAGCAACACCGCCGCCACGATCGACAGCATGAACAGCCCGCTGTCATAGCGCAGCACCCCGTCCAGGCGCATCGCGGCCATGCCCAGGTAGTGCATCAGGCCCACGCCTGCCCCCATCACGCTGCCCGCCAGCCATAAAGTGGCCGGGCCCGCACGGTCGCGTGCGGCAACCTGCAGCGCCACGGCCGCAGCCGCCACCCCCGGCAGCACCGACAGTGCCGTCAACCAGGGCTCATACTGAATACCGCAGGCCAGGCGCAGGGCCGTCATGCCGATGAAATGCATGGCCCAGGTGCCCAGGCCCAGCATCAGCGCCCCCAGGGCGATCCACCGAGGGCGGTGGGTCTTCTGGTTGGCCATCTCCAGCGCGCAGCAGGCCGCAAAGACTGCCAGCAGCACCGAGACCAGCACCTGGGTGGGCTGGAAGTGCATGTCGTAGGCCCGCAGCACCTCGTCAGGTGAGGTGATGAAGCTCAGGGGCAAGACGGTAGACAGGTTCATGAGACGCCTTCGGTGTGAAGCTGTACAGGAGAGGTCTGGCCGTGGCCGCCAACGCGCGGGCCGTCTTCAGACGGCACAGCCTTTGGATCCAGCGGCAACTGCAGGACAAAGCAAGCACCGCCCTGCTCGCGGTTGTGCGCCGTCAGCTGGCCCGCATGCCGGTGCACGATGCCCCAACTGATCGACAGGCCCAGGCCCATGCCTTGCCCCACTGCCTGGGTGGTGAAAAAGGGGTCGAAGATGCGGCCCAGGTGCTCGGCCGCGATGCCGGGCCCGGTGTCCTCAAAACGCAGTTCGACACGCGCCTCGTCCAGCCGGCGTGTGGCAATGCGGATGCAGCCAGGCCCCCGCAAGGCCTGCACGGCATTGGTCAGCAGGTTCATAAACACCTGATTCAGCTGTGGGGCGATGCAATGGACCAGCGGCAGCTCGGATGCGGGTTCCAGCTGCACCTCGCAGCCCGGCGGAAACTGGCCGGCCATCAGGCGCAGGGTGGCCTGCAGGCCTTCGTGCAGGTCGGCCCAGGCCCAGTCCTCGCGACCGAAGCGCGAGAAGTTCTTCAGGTCGGCGACGATGCGGCTCACCCGGTCAAGCCCGTCGCGGCTTTCGTCCAGCATCAGCGCCAGATCCTCGCGCAGGTAGGGCAAATCCTTGTCTTGGCACAGGCGCAGGTAGTCGGCCCGGGCCGGGCTCGCCGCGGCCTGCTGGCACACCGCATCACCGGCCTGCAACAGGGCCAGCACATCGCCGACATAGCCCTTGAGCGTGCCCAGGTTGGAACGCACAAAGCTGATCGGGTTGTTGATTTCGTGCGCCACACCGGCCGCAAACTGCCCCAGCGAGGCCATTTTTTCGGACTGCAGCAACTGCAGCTGCGCCTGCTCCAGGCGCTGGTTGAGTTCACGCTGGCGGGCCAGGGCTTCGGACAGGCTTTGCGTGCGCTGCTGCACGGCGGCCTCCAGGCTGTCGTTGCGCAACTGCAGTTCGTCGCGGCCCTGCTTGAGCTCCAGCTGGGTGCGCACCCGGGCCATCAGGATGGGCGAGCGAAAGGGCTTGGTCAGGTAGTCGACCGCCCCCAGCGTCAGGCCCACCCGCTCGTCGTTCTCGTCGGTCATGGCGGTCACGAAGATGACCGGGATCTCACAGGTTGCCGGGTCGGAGCGCAGGCGCCGCAACACCTCGTAGCCATCCATGTCGGGCATCATGATGTCGAGCAGGATCAGGTCGGGCCGCGGGCTGGCGGCAGCCAGTGTCAGCGCCAGGGCGCCGGAATCGGCCTCCAGCACCTGGTAGGCCGGGCTCAGCAGGCCACGCAGCAGGATCAGGTTGACGCGCTGGTCGTCCACCAGCAGAACCACCGGGGCAGCAGGTCGCGTCGCAGGCTCACAGGTGCTCGAGGTCATCAGGGTCTCCGTGGGCTGGCAGCCCAGGGCCAGCGGATGCACAGGGTCAATTGCAGCCCCCCAACCAGTCTGGCGGGACGGCCTCAAAGGACCAAATGAACACGTTCATCAAAGAACGCATTTCACAGAGCGTGTTTATACCTCACAAACCCTTTTTTGCCACATTTAAACGGCATAAATAATTTCAGAAAATCATTTATGCAATTTTAAAATCTGCAAAACCTGGGTCAAGCTACGTGCGTTTGACCCGACGCTGTGCAGCCCCGGGCTTGCCTTTGGCCTTGGGCGGCTGGGGCTTCTGGCCGGCGGCGTCCAGCCACAGCAAGGCATCGACGTGCGTCACAAAGCGGCGCAGGTAGTCGGGCGACAGGCCCCGCATCAGGTCCAGCGAGCGCAGCAACAGCGCGTGCGAATTGAGCGGGCCGGCGTTCTCTGGCTTGCGACCCAAGGCTTCCGTGACGCGGGTCTCGGCGCGCAGGCGCGACCAACCCTCGCGAAACCGGGTCACGCTCTTCATCTCGGGTCGGCCGGCCGGGCTGCGCACGGGCGCCGACACCGCCTCCTCGCCCTCGGCCAAGGGGGCCGGCGCACTGGCCTCACGCAGCAGGCGGTTCAGCTCGGCCAGCACCGCGGCCGGTGCGGGGCGGGTCAAGGCCGGGTCGCCGGGCGCCGGACGGGGCTCGTTCACAGCCCGGGCCAGGGCCTGCTCAAAGCGGTCCAGCGCCTCACCCAGGCGCCGCTGCAAGCGGGCCCGCAAGGGCCCATAGTGCGCCTGCGCCTGCGCCTGGCGGGCCAGGCTTTCCAGATAGGCCAACCCGATGGGGTCGGCCTGCCCCGCCCCGGCCTCGTGCAAGGCCTGCAAGCGGGCCAGGGCCCGAGCCAGTTCGTCTGCGTCGGCCAGGGCGGGCTCCATCGCTGGGGGCACAAGCGACATCATGGACGTGGGTCGCGGCCGTCAGTCACGGCCGCCGGGGCCGGGGCCGATTTGGGCACAGGCGCCATCTCGACACGCCGGTTCAGCACCCGGCCGGCCTCGTTGGCGTTCGAGGCCACGGGCTGCTCGGCCCCGAAAGCGGCGGCAAAGGTCTGCGACGAGGGCATGCCCTCGTCCACCAGCGCCCGGGTCACGGTCAAGGCCCGCTGGGCCGACAGCTCCAGGTTGTCGGCAAAGCGTCGGTTGCCTTCCTGGATCGGGCGGTCATCGGTGAAACCACTGACCATCAGCATCTCGTCACGCTCGGCCAGGTACACCTTGAGGGGCTGCACCAGGCTTTTGAGCAAGGCCCGGCCTTCGGGCCGCAACTGGTCTGAGTTGAACGGAAACAGCACGCTGCCGCTGATGCCGATGCGCCCGTTGTTCAGCGTCACCCGCCCTGCCGCCAGCGGGCCCGCCAGCGCCTTTTCCAGGCTGATGCGACGCCGTTCCTCGACCTGGCGTTTCTGCACCTCGACCTGAAGGTGGTCCACCAGGTCCATCTGCACCACCAGCACGCCCAGCAGCACCAGCACAAAGGCCCCCAGCAGGCCGGTCATCAGGTCGCCGAACACGGCCCACACCGGAGCGGTCTGCTCCAGGCCCTCGTCCATCTCCTCCAGCTGGCTCATCAGGCGCTCCCGGCCGCCGTGGCCTGGGCCTGCAGGCGGCGCAGGTCATCCACGATGCCGCGCTGCGCGCTGATGCTCAGGTCGATCACCTCGCGGGCCTGGGCCACGTAGTAGGCCAGTTGCTCGTCGCTGCGCGCCATCGACTGGGTGATGGCGGTCTCGACCCGTTGCAGGCCCTCGGCCAGCTTTTCATTGCTGCTGCTGAACAACTGCACCCCTTGATGGAAGGCCTCGCCCAGGCTGGACAGCTCGATGGCGCCGCCGCGCAGGTGCACGGCCAGGTCCTCGGCACGCACGGCATGGCTGCTCAGGGTCTCGGTGAACTGGGTGCCAGCCTGGCCCAAGGTGCCCAGCGCCTGGCCCAGCAGGGCCTGCACGCTGTCGCGCTGCTCGGCCGAGGCCTGCTCCAGGCTCAGCAGCAGTTGGTTCAGGCGCTCCATCAGGCCGCTGCGTTCTTGCAAGGCGGCCTGGTCACGCAGGTCCAGCGCGCCCATTTGTTCGCGCACCTGGGCCAGCAGCGCGGTGGCGGCCTGCGGCACCTCGGCGGCACTTTGCATCAGGCGCGCCATCGGCGCCTCCAGGGTCTGGCCCAGGGTGGCCAACTGGCTGGCCAGTGCCGCCTGCAGATCGCCCAGGCGCTGCACGGCAGCGTCGCCGCGGCGCGCTTCATCGTCGCGCAAGGCGCCCAGCTCCTGGCGCCACAAAGCGGCCAGCTGGTCCATGCGTTCGCCCTGTTGCTGCAACCAGCGCTCCTCGGCGGTGCTGCGGGCCTGGGTCAATTCGTCCTGGCGGGCCACCAGGGCGGCCATGTCGGCCAGGGTGCGACGCGCCTGCTCGGCACTGCGCTCGCCCAACTCGCCCGCCGTCTTCTCCAAGGTCTGGCACAGCTGCTGCTGACCGGCCAGGGCCTGCTGGCCCACGCGCTGCCACTCGACCTGCAAGGTGCCGGCCATGCTGCCCAGGGCCTGTGACCAATCGGCCAGGCGCTGTCGGTCTGCCGCCTCCTGTGCGGCCTGTGAGCGGATCTCGGCCTCGGAACGGGCCTGGGCCAAGGCATCCAGGCGGCTGAGCAGCTGGCGGGTCTCGGCCAGGGTCTGCCGCGCCTGCTCGGCGCTGTGCTCGCTGATGGTGGCCGCCGTCTGCTCCAGGGTCTGACTCAGGGCCTGCTGCTGGGCCAGGGCCTGCTCGCCCACACGCTGCCATTCGCCCTGCAGGCTTTGGGCTACCGAACCCAGGGCCTGGCCCCAGGCTTCCAGGCGCTGGCGGTCGGCGGCGACTTGCTCGGCCTGGGCCTGGGCCTCGGCATCGAGCCGCGCCTGGGCCAGTTGTTCGAAGCGGGCCACCAGTTGGTCCAGGTCGGCCCGGGTGCGGGCCGCCTGCTCGGCGCTGCGCTCGCCGATGGCGACGGCCGTCTGCTCCAGTGTTCGGCTCAGGGTTTGCTGCTGCGCCAGGGCCTGCTCGCCCACACGCTGCCACTCGCCCTGCAGGCTTTGCGCCACCGAGCCCAGGGCCTGGCCCCAGGCTTCCAGGCGCTGGCGGTCGGCCGCCACTTGCTCGGCCTGGGCCTGGGCCTCGGCATCGAGCCGGGCCTGGGCCAGTTGCTCGAAGCGGGTCACCAGTTGGTCCAGGTCGGCCCGGGTGCGGGCCGCTTGCTCGGCGCTGCGCTCGCCGATGGCGGCGGCCGTCTGCTCCAGCGTGCGGCTCAGGGTTTGCTGCTGCGCCAGGGCCTGCTCGCCCACACGCTGCCACTCGCCCTGCAGGCTTTGCGCCACCGAGCCCAGGGCCTGGCCCCAGGCTTCCAGGCGCTGGCGGTCAGCCGCCACTTGCTCGGCCTGGGCCTGGGCCTCGGCATCGAGCCGCGCCTGGGCCAGTTGTTCGAAGCGGGCCACCACCTGGTCCAGGTCACTTCGGACGCGGCTGGCCTGTTGGGCGTTGCGCTCATCCAGGGTGGCGGCCGTGGTCTCCAGTGCGGTGCAGACCGCCTGCTGCTGAGCCAGTTGCTGGGCCCCCAGTTGCCGCCATTCGGCCTGCAAGGCCTGGGTCATGCCCCCCAACCCCTGCGTCCAGGCCTGCAGGCGCTGCTGGTCGGCCTGGGCCTGTTCGGTGCGTGACTGGCGCAGCGCGTCGTGCACGCCCTCCACCAGGTGCAAGGAGCGCTGCTCGAAGCCAGTCGTGAAGGCGCTCAGGCTCTGGTCCAGGCCCTGCATCAACTGGGCCCCGGTCTGCGCCTGCTCTTGCAAGGCCTGCTGCCAGTGGGCGGCCACCTGGCCCACGGTGGCACTGAATTGAGCCGACAGGCCCTCGGCCTGGCTTTGCGCCACCTCACCCAGACGCTGGTGCAGTTGCCCAGCCTGCTGTGCGATGTCAGCCATGGCGGCCTGCACCACCGGCTGGATGCTTTCGCCCGCGGCCCGGGCCCCGGCGCTCAGGCTGTCCTGCAACGAACGGCCCACGGCCGTGGCCAGGTCGGTGTAGGCCACGCCGGCCTGTTGATGGAACTGGTCCTGGCGGGCCAGCAATTGTTCGTTCAGGCGTTCGCTGCGCTGCTCCAGCTGTTCCATCAAGGTCTGCAGGCGTTCGGCCACCACCGGCAAGGCTTGTGACTGACCTTGCAAGGCCTTGTAGGTCTGTTCGCGCTGGTGGCTGAGCGAGAAGGGCCGCAGCACACCGGCCACGCGGCTGTCCAGCAGGCGCGAGACCTGCAGCCGTTCGCGCCGGCTCAGGGCCGACAGCAACCCCAGCACGGCCGATGCGGCCACGCCGGCCACCGAGGTGCCAAACGACAGGCCCAGGCCCTTGATGGGCGCAGCCAGCGCGCTGCGGATGGCCTGCAGATCGGTCGACCCCTCCAGGGCAAACACGGCGCCCTTGAAGGTGATCACCATGCCCAGAAAGGTGCCCAGCATGCCCAGCATCACCAGCAAACCCACCAGGTAGGGGGTGAGCGCCAGGCCCGGCAAGGCGGCCCGCTCGCCCTCGACCCGCAGGCGCACGGGGTGGCGCAGCGCCGATGGCAGCTGTTGCAGCCAGGTGGCCAACTCGGCCGGTGGCTGGCTCAAGCCCTCCAGCGCCTCTTGCAAAGCCTGCGTCGCCGCCCTGAAACGGCGGACCTCGAAGGCGCCCAACAGGTACACCCCGGCAATCACGCCGGTCATCAACAAGGCCACCCAGCTCGACCCGACAAAACCCCAGGCCACCCAGCCCACGCTCAGCAGCCCCGTGGCAAAGGCCAACGCAAAAACAAACCTGTTCATTGAATTCTTTTCTCGATCTCGTTGCCGAAAGCTTCCATCAACCCCACCACCGGCTGCAGCCGGACCTCCAACTCGGCCACCAGGGCCTCCTGCCACTCGCGGCTGAAGCCATGCAGCCAGCCGCCTGGCCGCCAGTCAGCGCCCGGTGCAGCCGCTGCCTCTGGCGCTTGGGCCGCCCGGGCGGCCTCGTGGGCCTGGCGCAGCTGCTCGAAGCGCCGCTCCAACAGCGGACTGACCCGACCCAGCAGTTGCTGCCGCCGGGCGTCAATCATCTTGTCCATCGCAGCGTCCAGGGCGGCCAACTGCTGCAGGCGCGGCGTAGCCGCCCCCAGCACCTGGCGCACATGGCCACGCAGGGACGCGATTTTCGTCTCCATCTGGCGCTGCTGATCGAGGTAACGCTGCTGAAATGCGGCATAAGTCCCCTCCCCGCCCGGCAATTCGGTCTGGTCGACGTACTTGCTCATGCCCGCAGGCAGGCGCATGCCGGGCAGCGAGGCCGGCCCCTGCCCGGCCGCAGCCGAGGCCACGGCGGCCGCATTCACATCGGCCAGGCCACGCAGCAGGCTGCCGCGCACGCGCTCCAGCAGCTTTTTCAGGGCGGCCAACTGGGCCTCGGTGGGCGGTGTCGCCGGCGCCGCCCCGTCGGCCAGGGCCTGGAGCTGCTGCTGCACACCGCGCAGGGTGATGGCGTCGAACGCACTGAGCCACTGGCTCAGACGCTCGGCGAAATCGCGCTCTGCCCCCCCGGAAACAGGCCCTGGCACACCGGCGCGCTCGGCCAGCAGGCGGACCAGCGCAGAGCTGGTGAAATTCGTTTGCAACTGAAAAAATCTCGTCTTCTGATAAAAGCCCGCGCGCGGCAAGCCGCCCCGCAGCACAGCCCGCATGCCCCCCGAACACAGCCCCGGACCGGGGTGCCAAAGGGTGAGATTGTCTTACAGACTGCGCCCTACCCTGTCGAGCAGGGTCCGGGCAGGTCAGCAGCGAGGTTCAGGCAGCCGCCAGACGGAAGCGGTCCACCGCCTCGGCCAGGTGACTGGCCTCATGTTGCAAGGCCTGGGCCGCGGCTGTGCTGTCCTGCACCCGGCGGGTGTTTTCGCGGGTCACCGCGTCGAGCTGACCGATGGCACCATTGACGCTCTCAATGCCCTGGCTTTGCGAGGCCGTCGAGTCGCTGATCTGGCGGATGGCCTCGGACACCTGGGCCACGCCAGCCACGATCTCGCGCATGGTCTGGCCGGCATCGGTGACCAGCCGGGAGCCAGCCTCGACCCGCTCCACACTGCCGCCGATCAGGGTCTTGATCTCGCGCGCGGCGGCGGCCGAGCGCTGGGCCAGGGTGCGCACCTCGCCAGCCACCACCGCAAATCCGCGCCCGTCCTCACCGGCACGGGCTGCCTCGACGGCGGCGTTCAAGGCCAGGATGTTGGTCTGGAAGGCAATGCCGTCGATCACGCCCACAATGTCGGCGATGCGGCGGCTGGCCTGCGAGATCTGATCCATGGTGCTGACCACCTCGCCCACCACCGCACCGCCCCGACCGGCCACCTCAGAGGTCTGTTCGGCCAGGTGCCGGGCCGTGACCGCGGCATTGGCCGCCTGCTGCATGCCCTGATGGATCTCGCCCATCGCATCGGCCGTGGTCTTGAGCTCATCGGCGGCCTGTTCGCTGCGCTGGTGCAGGTCCTGGTTGCCGCTGGCGATCTCACGGGTGGCGGTGGCCATCTGGCCCACCGAATGCTGGATGTCGCGCAAGGTGCCCCCCAGGCGCTGACGCATGCG
Organism: Curvibacter sp. GW821-FHT01G03; assembly: GCF_059422285.1. Taxonomy (NCBI): domain Bacteria; kingdom Pseudomonadati; phylum Pseudomonadota; class Betaproteobacteria; order Burkholderiales; family Comamonadaceae; genus Curvibacter; species Curvibacter sp. GW821-FHT01G03. Next base: position 34,854 of record NZ_JBWKWP010000019.1, on the reverse strand, counting down.
CTCCAGGGCGCGCACCAGGTCACCGAGTTCATCCCGGCGTTGCGACTGCACCGACTGCCCCAGATCGCCCGCGGCGATCGCCTCGGCGGTGCGCAGGCCCGCTTCGATGTCGCGCGCGATCCGGCGGCTGATGCGCAGGCTCAAGCCCAGGCCCAGCGCCACGGCCACGGCAGCACCGGCCAGAGCCAACCACAGCACGTCGCGACGTTGGGTTTCATAGGCCTTGGCCTGATCGGCCGTGGCCTGGGCCACCTGGGCGCTGTAGGCCTGCAGCGATTTCAGCTGCGCTTCGACCAAGGGTTTGAGTTCGCGGTTCACGCCCAGCACGGCCCGGGCGAGTTCGCCCGCCGCCTTGGTCTGCTGCAGCTTGGCAATGGCCGCCGCGACCTGGGTGCCCTGCTGCTGCACCTGGGCCATGGCTTGCTTTTCGGCCTCGCTGGCCTGGGCCCGGCCCAGCTGGGCGCTGAGCTCGGCAATGGCGGTCGAGCCGGCCTGAACCCGCTGGTCCAGCACGCCCTGGGACACCGGGTTGGTGTTCATCACGGACGACAGTGCGGCATCGTTGGTGATGCGGATCTCGGCCTGCCAGCGCAGTACCAGTTGATGGCGCTCGGCCAGCGCCTGCTGGGCCTGCAAGGCCTCGCCGTCGATCCAGGTCACGGCCGTCAGGGCCAGGCCCCCGACGGTCATGCATCCCAGAACCAGCGCCCCCATGAGGCCAGACAGGGTGTGGGCGAGCTTGTGGCCCGAGGAGGCGGAGGCAGTGTGGTTCATGACAGGGGTACAGGACAGGGTGCGAACAATGGCGCGGCCAGGACCGAAGGCCCCAGGGGGGCCATGTTAGTTTCTAAATGTAACCACTTGACCCAAGATCCTGGTCTCGGGCGCCATCAAACTGATGAAGATCAAGAATTCATGACTCAGCCTGCCGCCCCTTTGGCATGGCGCTGGCTGTTGCAATGGCCGTGGCTGATGGCGAGGTTCTCCAGGTGGCTGTTGCCCCCCTCGCTCAAGGGCTGGATGTGCTCCAGCGTGGCCTCGGCATGGGGCACATGCTGGCCGCACACCCAGCACGGCACCTGGCCGTGCAGCTGGCGGGCCACAGTTTTGTAGATTTTTTCGCGGGTCAGACCCAGTTTGCTCATGTCAGGTTCCAGCAGTGGCCCCGGCGTGTGCCGGGCCGCCGGATCATACGGAAAGCGCCGGCATCAGCTGTCGTCACGCAGCCACACCACGCCCCCAGAATGGGTGACCGCGCCCTGGTGCGCTGGGCGCACGGTGGCGGCGTACTTCTCCAGCACGCCGCCCAGCGGCGGGCGCTGGTGGCGGGCTGCAGCAGCGGCACGCCGGGCCAGTTCGGCCTCGCTCAAGTCCACGCTGATGCTGCGCGCCTCGGGCCGGGCGTCGATGCGCACGATGTCGCCGTCCTGCAGCAACCCGATCGGGCCCCCGGCCACGGCCTCGGGCCCGGCATAGCCGATGCACAGGCCGCGGGTGGCGCCTGAAAAGCGACCGTCGGTCAACAAGGCCACCTTGTCGCCCACCCCCTGCCCGTACAGCAAGGCGGTGATGCCCAGCATCTCGCGCATGCCAGGGCTGCCCCGGGGGCCTTCGTTGCGGATCACGATCACATCGCCCACCTGGTAGCGCAGGCCCTGCACGGCGGCCTGGGCCTCTTCCTCGCTCTCGAACACCCGAGCGGGGCCGGTGTGCACCAGGGTTTTGAGGCCGGCCGTCTTGAGCAGGGCCCCATCGGGGCACAGATTGCCCTTGAGCACGGCCACGCCACCGTCGCGGCTCAGGGCCTGGTCGATGGGCCGCACCACGCGCCCATCGGGGGCGCCCGCCGTGGCCAGTTCTTCGGCCAGGGTGCGCCCGGTGTAGGTCAGGGCCTGGCCATGCAGGTAGCCGCCCGCCAGCAACTCGCGCAGGATCACCCCGGCCCCTCCGATGTAGTGCACATCGCGCGCCAGGTAACGGCCACCGGGGCGCAGGTCGGCGATCAGCGGGGTGCGGGCGAAGACCTCGGCCACGTCGTCGAGGTGAAAGCGGATGCCGGCCTCGTGTGCGATGGCCGGGATGTGCAGGGCCGCATTCGTCGAGCCCCCCGTGGCCGACACCACGGCGCAGGCGTTCTCCAGCGCCTCACGCGTGATCACCTCGCGCGGCAGGGGCCCGCCGCCGGTCAAAGAGGCCTGCACCGCGGCCATCAACTGGCGTGCCGTGCGCCGCATCAAGGGCGCGCGCTCGCTGAACACGGCGGGCACCATGCTGGAGCCGATGGGCGCCAGGCCCAGGGCCTCGCTGACCATGCCCATGGTGTTGGCCGTGAACTGGCCGGCACAAGCCCCGGCCGTGGGCAGGCAGGCGTGGCTGACCTGGGCCAGTTCCTCGGTGCTGGCCTGGCCGGCCAACACCTGGCCGATGGTCTCGTAGGTATCGACCACATTGAGGTCGCGCCCGTCGGGCCCGGGCATCTGCCCCGGCAACGCCGAGCCGCCATGCACGAACACGCCGGGCACGTTGCAGCGCACGATGCCCATCATCAGACCCGGCAGGTTCTTGTCGCAGGCCCCGATGGCAAAGATGCCGTCCCATTGGTGGCCGCGCACCGAGGCCTCGACGCTGTCGGCAATCAGCTCGCGCGAGACCAGCGAAAAGCGCATGCCCGAGTGGGCCATGGTCAGGCCGTCGCTCACCGACACCACCGGGCATTCGTGCGGTGTGCCGCCCGCGGCGTAGATGCCGGTCTTGGCGTGTTGGGCCTGCTCGCGCAGGTTGAGGTTGCAGGGGCTCATTTCACCGCCGGTGTGAAACACACCGATGTGGGGCCGGGCGATGTCCTCATCGTCCTGCCCCAGGGCGTACAGAAAGCTGCGCGTGGTGGCGCGGATGGTGCCTTCGACCAGGGTGGCCGAACGGTAGCGGGGCGGCTTGGCCGCAGAGGAATCGTCACTCATGGGGTACAGGTCTCCTGGCCCCGTTCTGAGGGCGGCGCCCTGCGGGGTGAGGGGCACTTTAGCACCCCATTCGCCAGCCTGCAGGGCGCTCACCGCGCCCGTCTTGCCGGATCCAGGTCAGGCCGCGCGGCGTCGGTCCGCGTGCGGTGCCGCCTGGATCAGGCTGCGGGTGTACGGGTGTTGCGGTCGCTCCCAGATCTCGCGGTGGTGGCCGGCCTCGACGATGCGGCCCTGGTTCATCACCATCACCCGGTCGGCGATGTGGCGCACCACCGACAGGTCGTGCGAGATGAACAGGTAGGACAGGCCGAAATCCTGCTTGAGATCGACCAGCAGGTTCAGGATCTGCGCCTGGATGGACACGTCGAGCGCCGACACCGGCTCGTCGAGCACCACCAGGGCGGGCCGCACCACCAGCGCCCGGGCTATGCCGATGCGCTGGCGCTGGCCGCCCGAGAATTCATTGGGGTAGCGGCTGGCGGCCGAGGCGGGCAGGCCCACACGCTCCAGGATCTCACCGATGCGGCGGCGGCGCTCATCGCGTGAGGCCACGTCATGCACCTTGAGCACCGTGTCCAGGATGTCCTGCACGCTGCGCCGGGGGTTGAGCGAGGCATAGGGGTCCTGGAACACCATCTGGATGCGGCGCCGCCAGGGTTTGAGCGCACGCTCAGGCAGCCCGGCGATGTCGGTGCCGTCGAGCACGATGCGGCCCTCGGCCGGGTCGAGCAGGCGCAGCAGGGTCTTGGACAGGGTGGACTTGCCGCAGCCCGACTCGCCCACCAGGCCCAGCGTCTCGCCGGCCCGCAGTTCGAACGACACCCCATCCACCGCATGCACCAGGGCCCCGTCGCGCCCCCGGTAGGCGGTGCGCAGGTCCTGCACCTGCAGCAGGGGCTGGCCGGTGGGCAGCACGGCGGGCTGCGGGGCCCGGCGCGCCGGCTGCACCAGCTCGAAGCGGCGCTGGCCCGTGGCCGGGTCGATGGCGGTGTTGATCTCGGGCAGGCGGCGTTCGCTGCTGTGCGGCACCTGGCCGGCGTGCAGCGAGGCCCCCAGCAGGCCGCGGGTGTAGGCGTGGCGGGGCTGGGCAAACAGGGTGGCCGTGTCAGCCTCTTCGACTTTTTCGCCACCGAACATCACGGCCACGCGATCGGCCCATTGCGAGACCACGCCCAGGTCGTGGGTGATCAGCAGCAAGGCCATGTCGAGTTCACGGCGCAGGCCGTCCAGCAGCTCCAGGATCTGGGCCTGGATGGTGACATCGAGCGCGGTGGTCGGCTCATCGGCCACCAGCAGGCGCGGGCGGCAGGCCACGGCCATGGCGATCATCACGCGCTGGCGCTGCCCGCCCGACAGCTTGTGCGGGTGGTCATCGATGCGTCGCTGCGGCTCGGGGATGCGCACCAGGTCCAGCAGTTCGATGGCACGGCGCCGGGCCGCCAGGGCCGACAGGCCTTCATGCAGGCGCAGGGTCTCGGCGATCTGGGCCCCGATGGTGTGCACGGGGTTGAGCGAGGTCATGGGCTCCTGGAAGATCATCGAGATCTCGCGCCCGCGCAGGGCCCGCAGCTCGGGCGGGCGCAGTTGCAGGATGTCGCGCCCCTCGAACAGCAGCCGGCCTGTCACCTCGGCCCCGGGGGCCAGCAGGCGCAGCAGCGACAGGGCCGTGGTCGATTTTCCGCAACCCGACTCGCCCACCAGGGCCAGGGTTTCGCCGCGCTGCAGGCTGAGGTTCAGATGGCTGACGGCATGGACCCAACCCTGGGAGCCGCGAAACGCGATGCTCAGGTCCTGGATGTCGAGCAGGGGAGCCTGGGCCTGGGCGGCCTGCTGGGATGCAATGGAGAGGGTCATGGTGAGCACGCGGTGAGGTTCAGTGTCAACGGCCACGCAGGCGCGGGTTGAAGGCGTCGTTCAGGCCGTCGCCCAGCAGGTTCAGGGCCAGCACGGTCAACACAATGGCCGCGCCGGGCAAGGCGGTCAGAAACCAGGCGGTGCGCAGCAGCTCGCGCCCCTCGCCGATCATGCTGCCCCACGAGACGGCATTCGGGTCGCCCATGCCGAGAAAGGACAAGGCCGACTCGATCAGGATGGCACTGGCCACCAGCACCGAGGTGGTGACGATCACCGGCGGCAAGGCGTTGGGCAGCATCTCTTGCGCCATGATGCGCAGGTGGCTGAAACCCTGGCTGCGCGCCGCCAGCACAAACTCGGCCTCGCGCAGGGTGCGGAACTCGGCCCGCACCAGACGCGCAATCACGGGCCATGAAGCCAGGCCGATGGCCAGCACGATCACACCCACCGAGGGGCGACCGATGGCCACCACCACGATCACCAGCAAAAAGGTGGGCACGGTCTGCACCAGCTCGGTCAGGCGCACCAGCACGTCATCCACCACACCGCCCAGGTAACCCGCCGTAGCGCCCACCGCGATGCCGATGGCCAGGCTGAGCACGGCCGCCACCACGCCCACCGCCAGCGACACGCGGGCGCCATGGGCCATCCCGGCCAGCACATCGCGGCCCAGTGAGTCGCTGCCCAGCGGGTAGGCCGCGTCCAGCCCCGGCCACAGCAGGGGCTGGGCCACCATGTCGAGCGGGTCGCCCGGGAACAGCCAGGGCGCCAGCAGCGCCAGGGCGGTCATGCCCAGCAGGATCACCGCCCCCAGCACGGCCGCCGGGTTGCGCAGCAAGGTCTTCAGGGCCACGAAGCGACGGGGGCCGGGTTCTGGTACGAGCAGAGCGGGCGCAGGCTGCAGGGCCACGCCAGGCACGTGGGCGGCCACGCCGGTGCTGGCAGAAAGAGGAACAGACGACACGTTGGCGTTCTCCGAGTGACAGATTCAAGAGGTGAGGTTCCGCGGGCGCGCCTCAGCGCAAACCGATGCGCGGGTCCAGCGCGGCATGCAGCAGATCGACCAGCAGATTGGCCAGGATCACCAGCAGCGAAGACATCAGCAAAATGCCCAGCAGCACGGTGTAGTCACGCGCCATCACCGACTCGAAGGCCAGCCGTCCCAGCCCGGGCCAGCTGAACACGGTCTCGACCACCACGGCACCGCCCAGCAAGGTGCCGAAGTGCATGCCGGCCACGGTGGTGACGGGGATCAGCGCGTTGCGCAGCACATGGCGCAGCGTGACCGCCCAGGGGTGCAGGCCCTTGGCGATGGCCGTGCGCACAAAGTCCTGCTGGCTGACCTCGAGCATGGCGGCCCGGGTCAGGCGCGAGAAGATCGCCACATAGAAGCCCGCCATGGCCAGGGCCGGCAGCACCAGATGGCGCAGGGTGTCGAGCACCCGGTCCAGCCCGCTCAAGCCGGCGCCGATGCTGCCGCTGCCGCCGGTGGGCAACCAGCCCAGCTTGACCGAGAACAGCACGATGGCCATCAGCCCCAGCCAGAAGCCCGGGGTGGAATACAGAAGCAGGGCCAGCACCGACAGCACCCGGTCGGGCCAGCGCCCGACCTGGCTGGCCATCACGGTGCCCAGCGCAATGCCCAGGGCCAGGGCCAGGCTGAGGGCCGCCACCATCAACAACAAGGTGTTGCCCAGGCGCGCGCCGATCAGCTCGGTCACCGGCAGGTTGTAGCGCGGTGAGGTGCCCAGGCTGAAGTGCGCCAGGTGGCTGAGGTAGTTGGCCAGTTGGTGCAGCACCGGCAGGTCCAGCCCGAAATGGTGGCGCAGCTGCGCCATGGTCTCGGCCGTGGCCGAGCCCGATTCAGCGGCCACCACGTCGGCGGCATCGCCCGGCACCAGTTGCATCAAAAAGAAGTTGAGCACCACCACGCCCAGCACGGTCGGCAGGGCCTGCCAGGCCGTGCGGCGCAGGGTCCGCCCGATGGCGCGCCAACGCTCAGCGCTCAGGCTCATGGCACGCTCCGGTGGGTGGCCTGAAAGGCATGAAACAACATGAGAGGGGCCTTGGAAGGTCTGAAAGTGGGCGATGCTAGCCAGCCCCTCCCCCGTGGCCAACGAACAAATCGTTCTATGCATGCACGTTTCATGAATGCGCGCCCCAAGGCCCGCCCCCCAACGCCACCCCACACCCAGGCAGCAGAAAAGTAGTTAGCAAGCGACCAAAGATTCGTTGTCAGGGGGGCGGCCGGGCCGGACCATGCGCAGGTCCAAGACTTTTGCAACCCGAGAACACGCGCATGTCCGCAAGCACCCTGCCCTTCTTCCCAACCGCCTTGAACCGCCGCCGGGTCCTGGCCCTGTCCACGGCCGGCCTGCTGGCCCTGAGCGGCCCGGCCGCCCTGGCCCAGGCCAAGCCGGGTGGCACCCTCAACTGGGCGATCAGCCCGGTGCCCGCGTCCATCGTGCCCCTGACCACCACGGCCGGCGGCAACACCGAGATCGGCCCCAAGATCGTGGAAGGCCTGCTCACCTACGACGAAGAGCTGCGCCCCAAACCCCTGCTGGCCACGGCCTGGACCGTCAGCAAGGATGGCCTGCAGTACAGGTTCGAGCTGCGCCGAGGCGTGAAATGGCACGACGGCAAGGATTTCACCGCCGCCGACGTGGCCTTCTCGATCAACACCTTGAAACAGGTACACCCACGCGGCCGCGCCACCTTTGCCAACGTGACCGAGGTGCGCACGCCGGATGCCCACACCGCGGTGATCGTGCTCAGCAAGCCCTCGCCCTTTCTGCTGACCGCCCTGGCCGCGGCCGAATCGCCCATCGTGCCCAAGCACCTGTACGAAGGCGGCGACGTGGCCACCAGCAAATACAACAGCGCCCCCGTGGGCACCGGGCCTTTTGTGTTCAAGGAGTGGGTGCAAGGCAGCCACATCATCCTGGAGCGCAACCCCCACTACTGGGACAAGCCCAAGCCTTACCTGGACCGCGTGGTGGTGCGCTTTGTCACCGATTCGGCCGCACGCGCCGCCGCGCTGGAGTCCGGCAGCCTGGACCTGGGCGCCGGCGGGGGCGGCATTCCGATCACCGACGTGGAGCGCTTCAAGAAGCTGCCCAACGTGAATGTGGAATCGCGCAACTGGGCCTATGTGGGCGACCACCAGCAGATCTACTTCAACCTGGACACCCCGGCGCTGCAGAAGATCGAGGTGCGCCGCGCCCTGGCCCAGGCCCTCGACCTGAATGCCTTCAACCGCACCGTCTGGCTGGGCCTGGGCAAGTTGTCGGCCTCGCCCATCGGCACCTTGCAAAGCCGCTACCACGACAAGAGCATCCAGCCCTACCCCTTCAACCCCAAGCAGGCCGAGGCTGATCTGGACACCGTCGGCTACAAGCGCGACGCCCAAGGCACGCGCCTGAAGCTGCGCCTGCTGTTCAACCCCTTTGTCGACCGCCGGGCGGTTGACTTTGTGCGCCAGTCACTGGGCCGCATCGGCGTGGACGCCAACATCGAGGCCTACGACTTTGCCACCTACGTGACCAAAGCCTACACCGACCGCGCTTTTGACGTCACCTTCGAATCGCTGACCAACATCTTCGACCCCTCGGTGGGCGTGCAGCGCATCTTCTGGTCCAAGAACTTCAAGGTCGGCCTGCCGTTCTCGAACGCACCGCACTACGTCAACCCCGAGGTGGACCGCCTGCTGGAGGCCGCCGCTGTCGAGGTGGACGAGGCCAAGCGGCGCGACCTGTTCGTGGCCTTCCAGCAGCAGGTGCACAAGGACATCCCGTCGATCGAGGTGGGTGCCAACCCGAACGTGACCGTGAGCAGCAAGCGCGTTCACCAATACGCGCCCACCGGCGAGGGCATCCGCGGCAGCTTCTCCGAGCTGTACCTGGCGCCCTGATGCCAAGGCGGCCCTGGGCCGCCCTTGTCCACCCTTGCCCGCGTTCCAAACAAACATCCACACCACGCAGTAGCTTCACCCCTTTCCCTCATTTTTCAAACACAAGGAAAAAGAGAACACCATGAGCCTCGACATCTTCTGGTTCCTGCCCACCTCGGGCGACACGCGCTACCTGGGCAAGTCCGACTTCGGCCGCCCCGCCACCAACGCCTACATGCGCCAGATCGCGGTGACCGCCGAGCAACTGGGCTATGACGGCTTGCTGATCCCCACCGGCAGTTCCTGCCTGGACCCTTGGGTGACGGCCTCCAGCCTGGTCGGTGCCACACAACGCATCAAGCTGCTGGTGGCGCTGCGCACCTCGCTGTCGGGCCCGACCGCCTCGGCCCGCCAGGCCGCCACGCTGGACCAGGCCCTGGGCGGCCGCCTGCTGCTCAACGTGGTGCCCGGTGGGGATGCCACCGAACTGGCCGCCGACGGCGTGTTTCTGGACCACGACGCCCGCTACGATGCAGCGGACGAATTTCTGACCGTGTGGAAGCGCCTGCTGCAGGGCGAAACCGTGGACTTCAAGGGCCAGCACCTGCAGGTGCAAGGGGCCAGGAACCACTTCCCGCCGGTCAGCCAGCCCTACCCGCCGCTGTACTTTGGCGGCTCGTCACCGGCCGCGCACGAGCTGGCGGCCAAGCATGTCGACGCCTACCTGAGCTGGGGCGAACCGCCCGCTCAAGTGGCCGAAAAGATCGCCGATGTGCGCGCCCGGGCCGCCCAGCATGGCCGCACCGTGCGCTTTGGCGTGCGCCTTCAGGTGATCGTGCGCGAAACCCGGGCCGAGGCCTGGGCCGAAGCCGAGCGCCTGATCAGCCGACTGAGCGATGCCGACATCGCCGCGGCCCAGCAGAACTTCAAGCGCATGGATTCGGTCGGCCAGCGCCGCATGGCCGAACTGCATGGCGGCCAGCGCGACAAGCTCGAGATCAGCCCCGATCTGTGGGCCGGCGTGGGCCTGGTGCGCGGTGGCGCCGGCACCGCCCTGGTGGGCGACCCCGAAACCGTCGCCAAGCGCCTGAAGGAATACGCCGACCTGGGCGTGGACAGCTTTGTGCTGTCAGGCTACCCCCACCTCGAAGAAGCCATCCGCTTCGCGGAGCTGGTCTTCCCGCTGCTGCCCGGCAAGAAACCGGTCACCCTGCGCGATCAGGTGCTGACGGGCGGGGCCTTTGATGGGCGGGCGGTGGCGGCATCGTGACAGAGCTTCGGGTTGTCACGCAGGCGGACTGCCCTCATCGAGCAGAACGTTCATGGGATGGCCCAACGCTCGCGAGGCGCTATTTCACAGGCAAATCAGACAGCGCCTCACGCAGTTGTTCGGCGCGTCTGTTGTTCAACGTTGCAAGGCAAGCCAAGCGGCCCATCTCATGGCCATTGCCCGCCCCGCCACCGCTGATCGAAGCCGAAAATTGACATTGGGTTTCGCGGTACTTGGCGAAGGCCGCGTTGGCGGCCACCAGCTTGGCTTTGGCGCCCTTGACATATTGAACGTCCTCATCCCACCGCAATAGCATTCGAGCACCCATCTCTTCAGCTTGCCGCAATGCGCTCTGACTGGCTTCGGCCTTCGCGGCAAGGCAGTCCCGCATTCCTGCTTGAGAAAATGCGCCACACTCCTCCAGCAGCCCTCGTTCACTGCGAATCGGATCTGCTGGGGCAGCAGATACCGAAAGAGCGAAAGGTACAGCCAGACAGAAAACCATGCGATTCAGGGTGTGCATCGACCGGACTCCCCTTGACGCATCAACAACAAAGCATGATCCAACTTTTTGGCGTAATTGATATCTCGTCGCATGGAGTTGTAATTCAGGGCCACCGACAAGGTCGAAAAATTCTTCCAACCAGTAATGACCTTTTGAATCGATGCTTTTTTGTAATTCAACACCTGCCCCGGCCGAAGAATGCCGGATGAGGGATTTAATTTTTTGAGCATATCGACGGTTGTTCCATGCGCCTTCGCCACTTTTTCAAAACTGTCACCCGGCATGATCACAACCTGATAGGTTCTGGTGTCTGCGCTCGGCTGACTTTGGTATTCAAAATTGGCCATGCGCATGAGCAAGTACCCGATCCCAGCCCGGATATTGAGAGCCGGAACAGCACGGATGCCTACCGGGGTCAACCTGCCTTTCAAAGCCGGTGGAATGATCAAATGCCCCCCTTCTCTGTCAGAGAGAAGCGCAGTCATCCCTGGATCGCCAACGACACCAATTTGCATGGGTTTGATTTTCCATTCTGAAGCATGCGCGCCAGTTTCAACCCACAGGATGGCTTTGATGAGTTGCCAGTCCAACGGAAGAAAACCTGGGGTACGGGAAAGGTGGCGGTTGTACTCATTGACTGCCGTCTGAACTTCGCAATCCCATTCGTTCCAACGGGCATCGCCAAGGGCCTTGCTGATGCCGTCCTGCCAAAGCTGGAGGCCCGTCTTCACAGGTGCCTGCACGGTCATACATCTCCTTTCAAGTGAGGAGCACAATCGGGTGCCTATGCTGCGGCAAGCCATTCAGAAGATGGGGGCAATCCAAAAGATCTCGGTATCGGTGGAGTCCTGCGGCATACAAGCGACCAGCGCACCAGCATCCGGCCATGGCACTTCAGCCGCAAAACTGCCCAGGCGCCCATCAAGCCGTACGCGGCAACCTCAACATGACCATCTGCCTTATTGACGGGTCTTCCCGCTGCTGGCCGGCAAGAAACCGGGCACCCTGCGCGATCAGGTGCTGACGGGCAGGGCCTTTGATGGGCGGGCGGTGGCGGCGTCGTGACACAGAGCTTGAACAGCGCACCCAACCGTCTCCTCAGATTGAGGCCCAGCGTCTGATACGCGAGCGCAGCGTGCGCTGCTGTGAGACGTCCAAGGGCATGGTGCTCACCAAGGCCATGGCGGCAGACAAGCTGACATGCTGGTGAACCAGCAACGCGGTGCAAAACACCCTGTCCTTCTCGCGCCCAGCCGTGGCTTTGGCAAGAAACAGGTCCAAAACATCGAGGCAGTACCCCACCCGCCCGCCGGTGTTCAGGTTTTGTACACGGTGCACACGGTTCATCCAGTCATGCGGCAGCACGGCGGTTTCTGGCCCCCACAGCCTGGGCGTAGTAACCAAACTGATCGTGAAACATCGACCCTTCGCCGATGGCCCCTTCAATCAGATCGGCCAACTCTGGCGCCGTAAGGGGATAGATGTCGGCTTCCATCGAAACGGTCAAAGCAGCATCAGGCTCGCTGATGGACCCCAATATGGACTGGCTGCCGATGATCACGAACTCGTATTGATCCGTGATCTGGGCGCTGGCCCGAATGATGTGCTCAAGGTCTTCACGATTCATGGAGGGTGACCGGTTTTGCTGGCTCAGCAGGGCTTGCCAAATCACTGCTGATCTCCATGCCCTCTCTGAGGGCTCTCACCTGCTGAAGAACCTGCTGGCGACAGGGTTCTGTGAGAACCGTCACCAGCGGCGATGCCTGCCTCAATTGCTGAGCGCGGCGACTGCGACCCAAGACCTTGCGCCAAGCTCCCGCATCCAGAATTTCGATCCACTCACACCACAAGCCTCTGGATCGTGACTCGCCCCGATCCAGCCAACACTCTGCCGTCTGGCGAGCCTGGGCCAACAAGTCGGGGTTGGTCTTGCCTTGCCGGACCGCTTCTTCATGCAGGGCCAGACTTTGCAGATCCTGGAGTTGGTGCTTTGTCGGATCAACAGAAATCCGCACCTGGACGGCGGGCGCAATTCGACTTGATCTTCCGGCAGCCGACCTGGCTGAAGCGGGATGCAGCGTATCGCCACACAACAAAGCCAGATCCGCTGCGACACCTAGAACCGACATGACCCGCAAGTAATTGCCCATCGCCGGGCCGGGATCACCTGCCTCAATGGCTCTCAAGGTATTGCGAGAAATGCCGGCAAGCGCCGCCATCTCCACAGTGCCCAATCGCTTGTCTTGACGCAGGCGCGACAAGCGCTCCCCTAATTGCAAAAGCAACTGACGCTCGATGACTGCACTCAGAGTAGAAGTGTTCATTTGGTCGTTATTTTTAGCAAAAGCTATATTTTTGGTCATTTTATTGACCAATTCAAGCCCTCCCCCGCCATTGTCAGATCGCCCCGCGCTGCCCATCAAGTCACGCAACGCCAAGTGGCGCTTGGTCAACCAGCTTCCCTTCGGTATCACGCCGACAAGGAAACTGAGAGATGGGTCTAGGGAGACAGGAGCTTGGCATGCATTGCAGCCAGGTACACACGCACCTGCTCGGCGGTGACAAGCTGTGATGGGTTGGCCTTCAGCTCGTCATGGCCTGGGCCCACCTGCTGATGCAACCAGTCGTCCACCGCTCGATCCCAGGCCGTCAACGCTGGCAAGCCGTCGCGGACCACTTCGCTTTCGCTGGCGTACTCGCCCGCACTGACCTTGGCTTTGACCACGTCAGCCATGTCCTTGGCCGGGTGATCCTCATTTGTTGAGTGGTCCTCATGGCGCATTCTCCACCGCATAACGCTGCCGCACGAAAAAGCCATTGATCCGGTGCGGCGCCTCGGCCTCGATGCTGAGGTCGAGGGCCTGGATGCCGCGCTCGCAGCGCAGCAGCACGCTGGCCGAGCTGGGTGTCGGCCCCGGGGCCTGGGCCAGAGGCCGACAAGGGCCCAGGCGGCTGCGCAGGTCGGCCAGCAGGGCCTCCAGGGACGAGGCACTGACCTGCTCGCGGAACACGGGGGCAAAAATGGCCATCAGCTCGGGCTGGGGCTGGTTGATGCGGCTGACCAGCTCGGCCAAGCTTTGCTGCAGTGGGGCCTGCAGGCCCTGGCCCTGGGCCTCGGCGGGTGCCTGGGCCAGACCGGCGCAAGCCATCAACAGGATCGACAAGGGTTTGAACAAGCGCATGGGGTGCCTCCGGTGGATCGGTCAGTCTAGCCATCGGGGCGCTGCAAAATGGCCCGCCCATCCGGCCCCCAAGGCCGCCGTCGGGCGAAGAACCGAACCGAACCGAACCGATCGGCTGGCTGGCACAGCACCCGCGCAGGCGGCCACCAGAGACCCCAGGCACGCCGACCAACACGGCGGTCTGGCGGTCTGGCCGCTCAGCCTGGGTGGGGCAGGCTGCGCAGGCCGGCGGCCAGTTCGACCACCTCGGCCGTGATGGCTTCCTGGCGCAGGCGGCGTTCGTCGGCCTGCAGGCTCTCTTTCAGGTGCCCGATGTTCTCTTGCGCGGCCGCCATGGCCTGCAGACGCGACAGGTTCTCGCTGGCGTGGCTGTGCAGCACGGCCTGGGCCAGGCGGGCGGCCACGTACTCGCCAGCCAGGCCCTGCAGCAGGCGCTCGGGGCTTTCATGCACCACCGGGGCCACGCGCGCTGCCTCGGGCAGGGCCTGCCAGTCCAGCGGCAGCAGGCGGCGGCACACCACCTGAAAGTGCTGGCCCGGCCCCAGTTCGGCATAGACCATCTCGACCGCGTTCGCCGGCTGGCGGTGCAAGGACTCCAGCAACAAGGCATGGAGGCGTTCGCCGGCCGCCAAGGCTGATTCGGCGTGGGCCACCAAAGGCGCACCGCCCTCAACCGCCAGGCCGCGGGCGGCTGCCAGCCGCTGGGTCTGCGAACCCAGCACCAGACAACGGAGACCGGGCGCCCCTGGGGCCGCTCGGGGGATGGCGGCCAGCACCTGTTCGGAAAACCCGCCGTTGAAGCCTTGCTCGGCCCCAAACACCAGGCACAGGCCCTGCGCCCGAGCGGTGGCGCTGCCCGGCAGGCCGGCCCGGGCGTCGGGGGCCTGGTCGGTCGGCAGCAGGCTCAGCACCTGGCCCATGGCCTGGGCCACGGTGTCGGCATAGGTGTTGACCCCGACGATCAAGCTGCGAGCCTGTTGCGCCCGGGCCGCCGCCATGCCCCGCATGGCATTGACCAGCCCGCCAAAGCCCGTCACGGTGGCCAGGCGGGCCTGCACCTCGGCCGGGCCGGTCTGACTCATGCCGGGCCTCGGGCGGGCACGCCTGCCACCTGGCTGAACCAGTGGCCCAGGTCTTGCTGCAAGCCCTTCAAGGCCAGGGCATCGAGGGCCTCGCGAGAAGCCAGCCGTGCGGCCAACTCAGGCACGCCGGGCAAGGCCCCGCGCAAGCGCTCCAGCAAGGCCGGTAGACCGGCCAGGTTCTGGCCATCCAACCAACCGGACTGCAGCGCCATCAGCAAGGCCAGCTGCAGCGCCGCGGGCTGGGGCGCCAGCCGGGGCTGGGCCAGCACCGCACGGATGCATCGGCCCCGCGCCATCTGCTGCTGCACCCGGGTGTCCAGCTCGGTGCCGAAGCGGGTGAACATCTCCAACTCCTGGAACACCGCGTAGTCCAGGCGCAGCGAGTTCACCGCCTCGCGCATCAGAGGCGCCTGGGTCTTGCCGCCCACACGGCTCACGCTGAGGCCGGTGTCCACCGCCGGCAACTGGCCCAGGTCGAACAGGCGGCTGTCCAGCACGATCTGACCGTCGGTGATGGAGATCAGGTTGGTGGGAATGTAGGCCGACAGGTTGCCGGCCTCGGTCTGGGCAATGGGCAAGGCGGTCAGCGAGCCCCCGCCCCGTGCGGCCGAAAGTTTGGCCGCGCGCTCCAGCAAACGGGCATGCACATAGAAGATGTCGCCCGGGTAGGCCTCGCGGCCCGGGGGCTGTTGCATCAGCAGGGCCAATTCGCGGTGGGTGGCGGCGTGCTGGCTGAGGTCGTCGACCACCACCAGGGCATGGCCGCCGCGGTCGCGAAAATACTCGGCCATCGAAAAGCCGGCAAACGGCGCCAGCCACTGCAGGCCCGGTGCGTCGGTGCCGCTGGCCACCACCACGATGCTGCGCGCCAGGCTGCCCTGGCGCCTCAAAGCCTCGATCACGGCAGCGGCCGACTCGCTTTTCTGGCCCACCGAGATGTAGACGCAGACCAGGTCGGTGTCGCGCTGGGCCAGCAAGGCGTCCAGCGCCAAGGCGGTCTTGCCGGTGCCTCGGTCGCCAATGATCAGCTCGCGCTGGCCGCGGCCCAGCGGGAACAGCGCATCCACGGCCAGGGTGCCGGTGTGCACCGGCTCATGCACCAGGTCGCGGTCAACGATGCCCGGGGCCGGGCGCTCGGCCGGCAACCAGTCACTGGCCTCGATGGGGCCAGCGCCGTCCAACGGGCGGCCCAGCGGGTCCACCACCCGGCCCAGCAGGGCCGGCCCCACCGGCACGCGCACCACGTCGCCGCTGCGCAACACGGCTTCGCCGGCCCGCAGGCGGCGGCTGTCGTCCAGCAGCACGCAGGCCAGGCTGTCGGCCTGCAGGCCGGCCACATAGCCCAGGCGCCCATCGTCAAAATGCAGCAACTCATTGAGCCGTGCACCGCGCAGGCCCGTGACCCGGGCAATGCCGTCGGCCGCACTGAGCACCCGGCCCCGCTCCTCAAAGCGCGCCTGCGGCTGCAGACGGCCCAGTTGTGCGCTGGCGCGCTCACGCCAAGCGGCCAGGCCCAGGGTCAGGTCGGTGTTCGGTTCCGAGCTCAGTTCTGCGGCCGTCATGCCCCCTGCTCCGGTGCAGGCTGGTCCGCCAGTTGTTGCAACTCGGCCCGGGCCGCCTGCAACTCGGCCGCCCAGTTCAGGCCCAGCACACCATGGGCGAAGCGCAACTCCAGGCCGCACAGCAAGGTGGCATCGGGCTCGAACACGCAGCCCAGCTCAGCGCCCTCCCCGGGGTCGCCGTCGGGGCTCAAGACGCCCTGCAGGTCCAGGGTCAGCCGCGCCTGCACCGGCTGTGGCAAGGGATGGGCACTGGCCACCTCCAGCACCGGGGCACTGTGGCCCGTGGCCAGCCACTGCGCCCGTTGCGCGGCCGGGGTGGCCTGCAGGCGGGCCAGCAGGGCCGGCCAGAAGGCCTCGTCGGGCACGGGGGTGAGGCTCAGCAGGCGCTGCGCCAGTTCGGTGGCCAAGGTGGCCGAGGCCTGGTACAGGGCCGTGCCGGCCTGCACGCGCTCGCGCCCGATCTGGGCCTGGGCCTCTTGCAGGCATTGGCGCACGGCGACCCGGGCCGCCTCCAGGCGGGCCGCGCTGTCTTTCTCGGCTTGCTCACGGGCCGTCTGCAGCACCGCCTGGGCCGCCAGGTCGGCGGTCTGGCGCTGCTGATCGAGCGCGCTCAGTTGGGCACGGGCCTGATCGCGAGCGGCCTGGGCCTCAGACAGGGTCTGCTGCACGGCCTGGCGCCGGGCCTCGATCACGGCCAACAAGGGGCGGTAAAACAGCCAGCGCAGCAACAGCAGCAACACCACCAGGTTGCAGGCCTGCAGCAACAGCGTCCAGAGGTCGATGTGCATGGGCGGGCTTCAGTGCACAAAGGGGTTGGCAAACAGCAGCAGCAAGGCGATCACCAGGCAGTAGATGGCCATGGTCTCGATCATGGCCAGGCCCACGAACAAGGTGCGCGAGATGGTGCTCGCGGCCTCGGGCTGGCGGGCCAGCGCGTCCATGGCCGCAGCCACCGCCCGGCCCTCGGCCAGCGCGGGCCCAATGGCCCCAAAGGCCACCGCCAGGGCGGCGCAGACGATGCTCACAATTTGAATCCAGCCAGTGTCCATGGGAATACTCCAGTAGAAAGACGTCAGCCGCCGTGGTCGCCCGCCGCCGCAGCGATGAAGACCATGGCGAGCACGGTGAAGATGTAGGCCTGGATCACCCCGGTGAGCAGTTCCAGCGCCATGAAGGGCACGGGCACCAGCAGCCCGGCCAGCCCCAGCACCACGGCCGAGATGAACATGCCGCTCATGATGTTGCCGAACAGGCGCACGGTCATGGACACCACCCGGGTCAGGGCCTCGATCAGGTTCAGGGGCAGCATCAGCAGGTTGGGCTCGGTGTAGGTCTTGAGGTAGCCCCACAGGCCGTGGCGCCGCACGCCCCAGCCCAGCACTGCGGCAAACACGGCCAGCGCCAGGGCCAGATCGGTCTCCAGCGCGCCGGTGGGTGGCTCAACGCCCGGCACCAGGGAGCACAGATTGGCGCCCAGGATGAAGATGAACAGCGTGGCGATCAGCGGCAGAAAAGGCGCCGGGTCGGCGTTCATGGTGGATCGCATCTCGGCCTGCAGGGTGTCCAAGGCCATCTCTGCCAGCAACTGCAGGCGCCCGGGGCTGTGCACCGACAGGCGCCGGCGCAGCCAGGCGGCCAGCACGGCCAGCACCGCGATCAAGGCCCAGGTGGTGATCACCGGGCCGGTGATGCCGACCGGCCCCAGTTGCCAGACCACCTCGTGCAGAAAAGGCTGGGCCTTCATGGTGCCGCCTCCGCCGAGCCGGCCAGGCCGCGCCGGACCCTGCGGACCCACCACTGGCGGGCCAGCAGCACGCCCAGGCCCAGGGCCAGCAAGGCCGGTGCACCCTGACGCGCCGTGGCCCAGCAAACACCCCCCAGCACCCCCAGGCGCAGCAGGTGCAGACCCAGCAGAAGGCCCCAGCGGGGCTGGGCCCCGGGTTCGACCAGTTGCCGGCTGAGCCAGCGCAGTGAACCGAAATGCCAACCCCCCAGGGCCAACCCCAATGCAAAAAACAAGACCATCAACAGGCTCATACAGCGTGTGTCCTCATCGTTGGTGCATCCAGCGCCACGCACCCCAGGCCCCCACAACCACACCCAGCAGCAACAGGGCGGCACTGAAGGTGATGCCCGTGCCCAGTCGGTGGTCCAGCCAGCGGCCGCCCGCCAAGCCCAGCAACATGGGCAGCACGATCACCCAACCCAACACCCCCAGCGTGGAGAGCTGACGCAGCACCGTGGGCTCGCCCTCGCGCAGGCTGCGCTGGCGCCGACCGGCCTGGCGCTGGACTTCTTCGAGCAGGGCGGGCCTGCCGGTGCCGAGGCCTTCGCCGGGACGGGGTTCACTCATGGCGTGCTCCAGGGCACCTGGGGCCGGCGCTGCAGCGGACGGATCAACTCGCGCAGCACTTGCACCTCCAGGTGCCGGCTTTGGCGGCGCGCCGCCTGTTCGACCTGTTCGCGCTCACGCAGCCGGGCCAGCACCTGGTGCTCCAGGTGGTCCAGGTCCTCGCCCAGCACGGCTTCGCGGGTGGCCACCTGCAATTCGCACCCCCGCTGCAGTGTCAACACCCCGCCGCTCACGGCGCAGTAATGCCAGTGCTGTTGCGCGTCGCGCCAGCTCAGCACCCCCACGCCGAGCAGCGACAGCAGATCCGCATGGCCGGGCCAGAGACCAAAGCCGCCGCTGGCGTCCTGGGCCCGCACCGAGCGCACACCGGCCTCGTCCACCAGCACCGAGCCGAGGCTGCTCAACACCAAATGCAGGCCGTCCACCTGGGGCCAGGCCGGCAAGCGGCCGTCAACGGTGCCGGGCTCGCTCATGCGGCCCCTTTCTGCCGGGCTTCTTCGAAACTGCCCACCATGTAGAAGGCACTTTCGGGCAAGGCATCGCCGGCGCCGTCCAGGATGGCGCGACAGCCCTTGAGCGTATCGGCCAGGCGCACCTGGCGGCCCGGCTTGCCGGTGAACGCCTGGGTGACGGCAAAGGGCTGGGTCAGAAAGCGCTGCAGGCGCCGGGCCCGCGCCACACGTTGCTGGTCTTCGGGGCTGAGTTCGGCCACCCCCAGCAAGGCAATGATGTCCTGCAGCTCTCGGTAGCGGGCCAGGGTCTCGCGCACTTCGCGGGCCAGGGCGCAGTGCTCGGCCCCGACCACGGCCGGGTCGAGCAGGCGCGACTGCGAGGCCAGCGGGTCCACCGCCGGGTACATGCCCTCGGCGGCCAGGCTGCGCGACAACACGATGCGGCTGTCCAGGTGGGTGGCGATGGCGGCCACGGCCGGGTCGGTGAAATCGTCGGCCGGCACGTACACGGCCTCGATGGCGGTGATGGCCGCGTGCTCGCCACAGGCGATGCGCTCTTGCACTGCGGCCACCTCGGTGGCCAGGGTGGGTTGGTAGCCCACGCGTGAGGGCAGCCGCCCCAGCAGCCCCGACACCTCGGCACCCGCCTGCACAAAACGGAACACGTTGTCCATCAACAGCAGCACATTGCGCTGCTGCTCGTCACGAAAATACTCGGCCAGGGTGAGCGCAGCCAAGGGAGTGCGCCAGCGCGCGCCCGAGGGCTCGTTCATCTGCCCAAACACCAGCACACTTTTGGCCAGCATGCCCGAGTCGCGCATGTCCGTCAGCAACTCATGCCCCTCGCGGCTGCGCTCGCCCACGCCGGCAAACACCGACAGGCCCTGGTAGGTGTCGGCCATGGCGTGGATCAGCTCCATCACCAGCACGGTCTTGCCCACGCCGGCCCCCCCGAACATGGCCGCCTTGCTGCCCAGGGCCAGCGGGGCCAGCAAGTCGATGACCTTGATGCCGGTCTCGAAGACCTCGGCCACGGCCCGGCGGCGCGACAGCGGTAGCGGCTCGGCATGGATGGGGCGGCGTGGCACCTGCGGCCCCAGGGCCGGGCCGCCGTCGCCAGGCTCGCCCAGCACATTGATCAGGCGCCCCAGCAGGGCCTCGCCCACCGGCACCATGACGGGCGCCCCCGTGTCGAGCACCGCGGTATCACGGGCCAGCCCTTGGGTGTCTTGCAGGGCCACCGTGCGAACGGTGTCGGCATCGAGTTGCGCCTCGACCTCCAGGGTCAGGGTCTGGGGCTGATCCCACAACACCAGCAAGGCGGTGGCCGGGGCCGGCAACTGCCCGTCTTCAAAACGAACATCCACCACCCCGCCCTGCACGGCAAGCACACGACCACGGGCCTGGACGGGAGAGGCTGAAGACACAACGATGGGCATGGGTGACTGGAACGAGGCAAGCCCGATGCCCCCATCGTCGCCCAACCGCATGGCGCGGCGATGACAAACGGCGATTGATAAGGCTTGATCGGTCAGCTCATTGAAGCCCAGTGGACCTCAGGAACACTTGACCCAGGTCAACCCGAAGCGCAGCCCCCGGGTAAAGAACTTGTTTCAGCAGACCAGATCGTCGGGGCTGGCGTAGCCGGTCTGCTCCAGCAGCTGGCTGACAAAGGCGTCAAAGTCAGGCAGCTCGGGGCGCTGCAAACCGCTGGGCTGGGCCACCCAGCCTTCGGCCTGTCCCAATAGACGCAAGGCATCGAAATGGGGCTCGGCCCCAGCATCAAAGCTGTGGGCGAGGCCGGATGGCAAGGCCACCCAGTCGCCCGCCTCGCACAGCAGGCCCACAAAGCCCCCGGGATGGCGCACGGTGAACAGGCCGGCACCGGCCAGGAACACCCGCAACTCGGCCTCGCTGTGGCGATGCTCCTGGGTGAACTGCTGGCGCAGCGCGGGCCAGCCAGACTGGCCGGGGGTCACCCGCACCCGGTCGATGCGGTGCAGGTCCAAGCCCTGGCCCAGCGTGGCCAGCCGGCCCTGCTGGGCCTGCAACCAGGCCTCGGCGCCGGGTTCATCAGGCTCGGGCGCCGCGCCCAGGTGCAGCACGCCCCAGCCCACCCCCAGGCTTTGCAGCCAGGGGGCGATGCGGTGTTCACACACCAGGGTGTCCTGCCAATGCCCGGCAGCATCAAAGAGTGCCAACGCGGCCATGCCCTGCCCCGTCCGTTTACTGCAGGAAGGCCGGTCTGGCGTAACCGGCAAAGCGGCTGTCCACCACGGCCTTGAACTCTTTCGAACGGTAGGCCTCGGCGATGTCGCGCGCCCAGGGTGTGTCTTGATCGGCGCGCTTGACGGCCACCACGTTCAGGTAGTGGTCGGGGGTCTTTTCCAGGGCCACGGCTTCGGTCAGCTTGAGGCCCGAGGAGATGGCAAAGTTGCCGTTGACGATGGCGTACTCGGCATCGCCCAGCGAGCGCGGCAACTGAGCCGCCTCCAGTGGGATCAGCTTGAGCTTCAAGGGGTTGGCCTCCAGGTCTTTTTCGCTGGCGCGCAGCGGGTCGATGCCGGGCTTGAGCTTGACCAGGTGGTTCTGCTCCAGCAGCACCAGGGCGCGGGCCAGGTTGCTGGGGTCATTGGGCAGGGTCACGCGGTCACCCTCACGGGCTTCAGCCAGGGTCTTGCGGCGGGTGGAGTACACGCCCAGGGGCGCGATGGGGCCTTGCACCAGCTCGACCAGATCGAGCTTCTGGTCGGCCGCGAACTTGCGCAGGTACACGCGATGCTGGAAGAAGTTGGCATCGAGCGAGCCCTGGGCCAGGGCCAGGTTGGGCTGCACGTAGTCGTTGAATTCGACCAGCTTGACCTGGTAGCCCTTTTTTTCGAGCAGCGGCACGATGCCGGCCTTGAGCTGGTCGATGTTGGAGCCGGCGGTGCCGCCGATCACCAGTTCTTTCTTGCCGGCGCTCTGGGCCAGTGCAGCGCCCGGGCCCAGCAAGGCCAGGGCCGTGGTGGCGGCCAGGGCCGACAGCCAGGCACGGCGGGGAAGAAGGCGTTGGAATGCGGTCATGGGGAGGCTTTCAAAAACGAGGGGTGGGAGGGGTGAAGGGTTCAGCGCTTGTCGAGGCGACGCGCCACGGTGTTGCCGGTGAACTGCACGGCCTGCACCAGCAGCACCAGCAGGGCCACGGTGAGCACCATCACATCGGTCTGGAAACGGTAGTAGCCGTAGCGGATGGCCAGGTCGCCGATGCCGCCACCACCCACCACCCCGGCAATCGCCGAGTACGACAGAAAGCTCACGGCCAGCACGGTCAGGGCCAGCACCAGGCCCGAGCGGGCCTCGACCAGCAGCACGCGCCAGACGATCTGCAGCTCGCTCGCGCCCATCGCATGGGCGGCTTCGATCACGCCCCGTGGCACATCGCGCAGGCACTGGTCCACCAGGCGGGCCAGGTAGGGGATGGCGGCAAACGACAGGGGCACGGCGGCCGCCAGCGGCCCAATCGAGGTGCCGACAATCGAGCGTGTGAACGGCACCAGGGCCACCAGCAGGATGATGAAGGGGAAGGAGCGCACGGTGTTGACCAGCCAGTTCAACACCAGAAAGGCCGGCTTGTTGTCGAGCGACTGCCCCGGGCCCAACAGGAACAGCAGGACGCCAAGCGGCCCGCCGATCAGCACGGCGGCCGACAGGCCGATGGCCAGCATCAGAAAGGTCTGGGCGGTGGCCAACCACAGCTCGGGCAAGATGGCGGCGATGTTCTCAGGCATAGGCCAACTCCTTGGCGGGGACAGAGGTCAGGGCGGGACGGGCGGTGTCA
The DNA here is from genome assembly GCF_059422285.1 of Curvibacter sp. GW821-FHT01G03. Classification (NCBI taxonomy): domain Bacteria; kingdom Pseudomonadati; phylum Pseudomonadota; class Betaproteobacteria; order Burkholderiales; family Comamonadaceae; genus Curvibacter; species Curvibacter sp. GW821-FHT01G03. The sequence continues at coordinate 11,922 of NZ_JBWKWP010000019.1, read as the reverse complement.
CGAGAGGTGTCACGAGAAGTACCCCGGGCCGCATCGCGGGCCGGGCGGCTGCGCACCAGCTCGGCCAGTTCGCGGCCCAGCACGGTCTGGCGCGCCACGCCCAATTCGTCGACCGCAAACTGCTCGACCAGGCGGCCTTGCTCCAGGATGGCGACGTGGCGGCACAGCAGCTCGACCACCGAGAGTTCATGGGTGACGATGACGAGGGTCACGCCCACCTTCTGGTTGATGTCGCGCAGGGTTTCGAGCAGCGAGCGGGTGGTCTCGCTGTCGAGCGCCGAGGTGGGTTCGTCGCACAGCAGCACCTGGGGGCGCGGCGCCAGCGCGCGGGCAATCGCCACACGCTGCTTCTGGCCGCCCGACAGTTGGGCCGGGTAGCTTTGGGCCTTTTCGGGCAGGCCCACCAGGGCCAGGCACTCATGCACGCGCTCGGCGATCTCGGCGCGGCTGTGGCGGCCGTGGATCTTCAGTGCAAAGGCCACGTTGTCGAACACGGTGGCGTTCTGCAGCAGGTTGAACTGCTGGAAGATCATGCCGATGTTCTGCCGGGTGTCGCGCAGTTCCCGGCGCGTCAGCGCGGTCAGGTCACGTCCGGCCACCAGCACGCGGCCGCCATCGGGCTTTTCAAGCAGGTTGATCAGGCGCAGCAGGGTCGATTTGCCGGCGCCGCTCTTGCCGATCAGGCCGAACACGTCACCGGCCTGGATGCTCAGCGACACCTCGCGCACCGCATCGAAGGCGGCGCCGCCGGGCAGGGCAAATGATTTGCGCACCGCCTCCAGCCGGATCACGGGGGCCGCCTCGGCGGCCGGAGAAGTTGTACCAGTCATGGGTTGGAGGGTGATGAAGAAAGGTCGCAGTATCCGCAAGCCCCCGCCGAAGCGGAACGAATGAAACAGCCGACGCTTATCCGGTTTGCGCATAAGGCCGGCCCAGCGGCCATCGCCTCACCCCCCACCCGATAAGCACATGCGAATTGCTTCCTTGGCAGCGCGCGCCAGGGCTTGCACAGTGGGCCGCCTGTCTGAACTGAACCGGCGGCCCGCGCCGCCCAAACTTGCCATGTCCCTGTTTTCTGCACGCCCCACCCGTCGCCACCTCGCCCTGGGCCTCAGCGCCCTGGCCCTGTCGCTGGCCGCGCTGAGCCCCGCCCAGGCCCAGGACAAAAAAACCCTCAAAGTGGGCATCTCGGTCGGCCACGCCGAAGAGATCTTTGCCGTGGTCAAGAAGGTGGCGGCCCGCGACGGCCTGAACATCGAGGTGATCCCCTTCAACGACTACCAGTTGCCCAATGCGGCCCTGGCCGCTGGCGACCTGGACGCCAACGCCTTCCAGCACAAGCCCTTTCTCGACAACCAGATCAAGGCCCGCGGCTTTGACCTGGTACCGGTGGGCCTGACCATCACCGCGCCGCTGGGCTTCTACTCGCGCAAGATCAAGTCCATCGCCGACCTGCCCGAGGGCGCCTCAGTGGGCATCCAGAACGACCCCAGCAACGGCAACCGCGCGTTGCTGCTGCTGCAGTCGGCCGGCCTGATCACCCTGAAGCCCGAAGCCGTGAAGAACAACACGGCCTCCCCGCTGGACGTGGTGAGCAATCCGCGCAAACTCAAGCTGGTGGCGCTGGACGCCGCCCAGCTGCCGCGCTCGCTGGATGACCTGGTGATCGCCTCGATCAACAACGACTACGCCTCACAGGCCGGGCTCTCGCTGCAGCGCGACGCCGTGATCAAGGAAGCCCCCCAGGGCCCCTACGCCAACCTGATCGCCGTGCGCCGCGCTGATCAAAACCAGCCCTGGGTGAAGCGCCTGGTGGCGGCCTACCAGTCGCCCGAGGTGAAGCAGTTCATTGAAAGCAAGTTCAACGGCGCCCTGGTGCCGGCCTTCTGAAGGATGTCCCATGAGCACCGCCACCGCTGAGCACAACGACACCCAGGTCAACCCCCACCCGGCCCCACTGGGCCGCGCCCTGCCCCCGGCGGCCGATGCCGCCATCCTGCACGCCCGCGCCCAGGCCCTGCTGCCCGAGATCGCCGCCGGCGCCGCCGAGCGCGAGCGCCAACGCGAACTGCCCTATGGCCTGGTGCGCCGCATCGCCGAGGCCGGCCTGCTGACCTGGCGCATCCCCAAGGCCCAGGGCGGGCCAGGCGCCTCGGTGCACGATGTGATCCGCTTCGTGATCGACCTGGCGGCGGCGGATTCGAACGTGGCCCAGGCCTTGCGACCCAATTTCGGCACCGTTGACAGCCTGCTCTTTGGCGGCACCGAGGCCGAGCAACGGCGGTGGTTTCCGCGCCTGCTGGCTGGCGAGATTTTCGGCAATGCCGGGCTGGAGCGCGGGGGCGCCCATGGCGCCAACACCGCCCAGTTGCGCCGCGAGGGTGAGCATTACCGCATCAGCGGCAGCAAGTACTACAGCACCGGCGCCCTGTACGCCGACTGGATCGGCTCGCTGGCCCTCAACGAGGAAGGCCGCGAGGTGGCCTTCACGGTGCCGCGGCACCGCCCTGGGCTGGAGATGGTGGACGACTTCGACACCACCGGCCAGCGCCTGACGGCCAGCGGCAGCACGCATTTTCACGAGGTGCTGGTGCGGGCTGAAGAGCTGCGGGTGAACTCGTTCCCCCGCGACCGGCGCAGCCCGATTGCACCGCTGTTCCAACTGTTCTTGGCCGCCGTGCAGGCCGGCATCGCGCGCAACGCCCTCAACGACGCGGTGGCCTTTGCCCGCCACAAGGCCCGCCCCATTCGCCACAGCACCGCCACCCGTTCGGTGGACGACCCCTATGTGCAAGAGACCGTGGGCCAGATGGCCGCTCAGGCCTATGCCGCCGAAGCCACCGTGCTGCGCGCCGCCGACGCGATTGACGCCGCCTGGGCCGACCAGCTCAGCAACAGCGCCCTGACCCAGGCCTCGATCGAAGTTGCCCAGGCCCAGTACTTTGCGGCCGACGCGGCCCTGAAAGCCTCCGAGTTGGCCTTTGACGTGGGCGGCGCCTCGGCCACCGACCGCAACGTCAACCTGGATCGCCACTGGCGCAATGCCCGCACCGTGGCCAACCACAACCCGCGCCAATGGAAGGCCGCCGCCAGTGGGGCCTGGCATCTGAGCGGGACGGCGCCGCCGACGACCGGGTTGTTTTGAGGCAGCCTTGAAAAGGGCAGCACCAAGCTCACGGGCTTGGCCTGCACCTGCGTCACTGTGCTTTGGCGATCGGTGTAGGAAGCCAATCACGCAGTGATTCTGAGCACACCTCTATTTCCCGGCTTCAGGCCGTTGAATCAGTCGATTTATTTCTGCAGTCACGCAAATCGAAAAAGCTGTCAACTTCATCGATCCATGGCCAAACTCTCTTTTTTCAGATTTCTCGCACGCTGAATCTCGTCTCTTTTCCCAGTCCGAAATCACATGCTTAAGAGTGATTTCTGCAGCAATGCGGTCACGGTCAGCACAAAAATTTGTGTTGACCTGGCTGGCATCACAATCCTCTAGACGCTGTTTCAAATCGGCCTCAGACAAGTGACTGCGACGCGAGAGCTCCCTGATCATTTGGCTCTCTGGCGGGGCCTGATGGCTAGCCCCTATCGCCAGGCCTGTGGCACCCATCAGGATCCAAAACAAGTATTTCTTCATTTTTCAAATGCCGCATCCTCTTGTTGGCGTCGAATCATCAAGCCCGGAACACGAACGGTGGGCAGTCTCTTGCCTTTTTCATCGATCGGGTACAAATACACTTTTCTTTTCATATGAATCACCACACTGGTGGCATCCCCTTGGCTTGCTTCATTGCCTCACCTGAATAACAGTGGATCAGATTTTTGAATAATCTGTGGCTCAACTATGAAGTGATCCACGAGTGGACCAAATTCTCAGGCAACTAATTAATTTGATTGACGCTCCCCACAGGGGGCCAAGCCTCCGTGAGAGTTCATACACCAAGAAGTCAGGCTTTCTTTTTCGTGCTACAGAAATTCTCCACGCAGTGCAAAAAACTAACCCACTCTCATTCATTGCGGGACACCTTGCAATGAAAATTTGCTTGCTATTTTTCTAAAGATAGCCAAATCATCTTCTTGATGAATTCTATCGGTTTGCAACACCAGATAATAGAGTATGCCACCACTTTCATTTCTGTATTGGAGAATCGCATAAACAGGCTCATCCGCAACCCTACCCTTGAGTAGGCTGGCTACAGAATTAGCTAACAGGTATTTTTGGAAGAAGGCCCCTTTGACACCCCACTCATCAATGAATGACTTTTTCTGCCCCGCCAACCCCCCCAGCAGGAGGGCATCATGATCAGCCCATATCGAAACCCGTCGACGATTCCCCAATAGATAAAAAATACCATGATCCGGGTTAGGAGATCTTGCTCCATACGCAACCAGTCCTGGTAAATTTTGAACACTAAAACCAAAACTTTCATTGTGGTAGTTGCCAGCCACCACCTCCGAAGTAGAGATTTGTTTTTGCAACCAACCAGCATCAGCTGATGACGCTGATGCGGAAAGGGATAGCTGAACACCGATGAGCGCCAGCGCCATCCATTTTATTAAACACCTCATTTTATCGCCACACATTGCGCCTTGCGCGCCAAAACCGATCTATATATTGCCTGAAAATTTTCATAATATTTTGGATTGACTGTGTTGTAGCCTATCTTCTTCATGGCCTCGATAAATTGAGACATTGTTCTACAACCAAACAAAAAAGATCGGTATGTGCTTTCAAAATATAAAACACAAGCTTCATAGCTGACAAAGCTCATATTTGCCTTGCCAGCATGAGTCAATCCAAATATATTATGCAAGCGCTTGTTATGCTCATCTCGACCCCATGCATTCTCAAATGCAACAAGTGCCAATAGAAAATTCTCATCCACATCAAGTCGATTTGAAAGAGGTCTTATCAAAGGAATGAAAGTCTCAAAAAAATATTGAAAATCCGCATTGCAAATACCTTTCTTATGAACAACCACCGGCATTTAAACCCCCTGAATGCATGAGCAAATAGATATCAAATAAGTTTTTAATTACAGCCAACACCACTGCACAAATTGGTCATTTTTTGACACTAGCGACATCCCAGGAGCAGGATAAATTTTAATATCGAGCAAGATCCTTTGACCAAGACGCTGCTCATCTTTGTTGCACTTCGTCCTTGAATATACCAGCGCCAAAAAATATTTCTAGCACTTTATTTTTCACGTAACTCGTATTTGCCAATATCAATGAGTTTGATTGAAAAGTGGTGGAGCAGGTTTTTCTCATCGTGCTCATACAAAGCCTTTACAGTGACATACACACCAACCCCTTTCTTTTCACAATCAGCAGTCTGAATCAGGTATTGCGAGTGATCGTCATTCAACTCAGAAAACGCCAACGTCTTGATCAACTTTGATTTTTGTTCCAACGTCGGATTTGCGATCCATTGCACATAGGCCTCACTGCCTGCCCCATCATCAACATCAGCAACGACAAGGCGGTAATAGCCATGCGTGTTTTTTACCTTCCAGTCTCCACAGGTTTTTATGATTCTGTAATTAAGCGGCAAAGCTTGAACGCGCTCCAGCAGGATGGATTCAAGAGAGGCCGCACAGCCAGAGATTGAAATCAATATGAAAAATATTATTTTTCTCATGTTAACGAGCATTCAGCAACTCTGCGCTGGCTCCCTCGCTCTATTGCTTGCAAGAGACATCAGAGTGTCTGAATATTTCTGCGTGACTAACATGCTATTCCTTTGATTGCAGTCACGATTGACCGGTTGGCTATACGTTCGCCGTCGAGACGGGAACAAGCATAGAAATAAAGCATTGATCGCCTCCGCAATTTAGAAACCGATAAACCAAGCATGTCCAAAAAACACAACAGGCCTCTAAATAGGCGTGCGTTTTGATTGATGCGTGATTTCAAATTCTAAAATTCAACAAAAGCGATTCGAGCCCATCAAAGATGGGCGGCCGCTCCTAAATGCTGAGCGCTGAAGCCGATGGCCAGGGGCTTATCCGGAAATGCCCCTGGATGGCACTGGCAATGCAGTCGCCCTACTTGCCCGCCACCGGCTGCAACCAGGCATCGGCATACGAGGCAAACAGGCCATCCCCTTGCGCCACGGTCTTGTGGAAGCGCGCGGTGGAGACGGTGACCCAGGTCTGCTCGATCAGGTCGAGCACGGGCAGGTCTTCTTGCACGATCTGTTGCCACTGGGTGATCAGGGCCTTGCGGCGGGCCGGGTTGGCTTCGTCGGCGGCGGCTTCCATGATCTTGTCCAGGGCGGGGTTGGAGTAACCCGAGCCATTGGTCCAGGGGGCGCCCTTGATGATGTTGCGGGTCCAGAACAGGCGCTGCACGCCCAGGGTGGGGTCGGGCAGGCGGTGCAGGCTGGAGATCATCAGGTCGTAGTCCTGGTCGGTGAAGATGCGGCGCAGGTAGCTGACCGTGTCGCCGCCGCGCAGCACCACCTCGACGCCGATGCGGGCCAGCGACTGGCGGATGAATTCGGCCTCACGGGCACCGCCACCGCCGTCGTAATCGAGCGTGACCTTGAGCCGCTTGCCATCGGCCGCCTTGCGAAAGCCTGCCTCGTCCAGCAAGGCCTCGGCCTTTTTGAGGTCATAGGGGTACTGGCGGGTGTCGGGCGAGTAGTAGTTGACCACCGACGAGGGCACGGGTCCGGTGGCGGGCTTGCCATAGCCCCAGAACACCACCTTGAGCAGCGCGTTCTTGTCGATGGCATGGGCGAAGGCCTGACGCACGCGTTTGTCGCTCAGGTAGGGCCGGCGCACATTGAACTGGGTCAGGAAGATGGTCGACAGGTAGCGGCCATCGTCCAGGTTGATGGTCCATTTGGCCGTGTCGCTGAAGCGCTCCAGGTTGGACAGCGGGATGCTGGAGCCCAGGGCCACGTCGATCTCACCCGCTTCCAGAGCCACGGCGCGGGCCGCGGCGTCGGGGATGAACTTGAACACGATGCCCTGCAGGTAGGGCTGGCCCTTTTGCCAGTAGTTGGGGTTGCGTTCCAGCCGCACATGGCTGCCCTTGACCCATTCCTTGAACACAAAGGGGCCTGTACCGACGGGGGCCAGGTTGGCCGGGTTGTTCAGCACGTCGGTGCCGGCATACAGGTGCTTGGGCAGGATCTGGGCGCCGTAGCTGTTGATGTAGTTCAGCAGGTAGGGGGCAGGTGAGGACAGGTGGATCACCACGGTGTGCCTGTCAGGCGTATCGACCTTCTCGACATTGGCAAAGGCGGCCCGTCCGAAGGAGTGCAGCTTCTTCCAGACATTGAGCAGGGTGTATTCGACGTCGGCCGAGGTGAAATCCTTGCCGTCGTGCCATTTCACGTTCTCACGCAGCTTGAAGCGCAGGGTCAGGCCGTCTTCCGACAATTGCCACGAGGTGGCCAGCGCCGGCACGGGTTGCAGATTCAGGTCAAAGCTGACCAGGCCTTCAAGCACCTTGCTGGAGACCTGTCCGATGTTCATGGTGGTGATGAAGGCCGAAGTCAACAGCGTGGGCTCGGGCGACACGGCCACGTTGAGCACACCGCCGCTGACGGGGGTCAGTTCGGCGGGCTTGGCCGCGTTCGCGGCTTTGGGGGTCTGGGCCTGCACCGGGCCCTGAAGGATGCCCATCAAGGCCAAAGAGGATGCCAATGGAACGGCGAGGCGGCTCAAGGCGCCGCGGGCAAGAAGGGTTCTGCGCTTCATGTGGGATAGGTGGGGTGGGTTGAAAAAGCGTGGCCAAGCCAACAGCGGAGCCCAAGGCTCCGCTGCGGTCAAAAAATTGCAGGGGTAACCCCCTGCCGAGCGAGATCTCAGGCGGCTTGCAGGCGCGGGTGGCGCGCCACAGCCGGCCGGGCCAGGCCCAGGTGCTCGCGCAGGGTGCTGCCTTCGTAGGCGTGGCGGAAGATGCCGCGCTGGCGCAGCAGCGGCACCACGCCATCGACAAAATCCTGCAGACCACCGGGCAGCACGTCGGGCATCAGGTTGAAGCCGTCGGCGGCCCCGGCGCGGAACCAGTGCTCGATGTCATCGGCCACCTGCTCGGGCGTGCCCACGATCACGCGGTGCCCGCCACCACCGGCCAGGGCGCGGATCAGCTCGCGCACGGTGTAGTTGTGGCGGGTGGCCAGGGCGCGCACGAAGTTGAAGAAGGTGTGGTTGCCGTTGCCGCCACCGGGCAGCGGCAGGTTCTCAGGCAGGCGCTCGTCGAGCTTGAGGCGGTCGACGCTGATGCCCAGTGTGCCTGCCAGGCGGTTCAGGCTGTAGCGCCAGGGGATCAGGTCGACCAGCTCATCGCGGCGGCGCAGGGCTTCGGCCTCGGTGCTGCCGATGATGGTGGTCAGGCCGGCCAATACTTTCACAGCGTCTGGGCCACGACCCAGGGCCTCGGCACGGCTTTTGAGCTCGCGACCGTAGGCCAGGGATTCTTCAAACGATTGCGAGGCCGAAAACACCGCCTCGGCATGCCGGGCCGCCAGTTCGCGCCCGTCGGCCGATCCGCCGGCCTGCACCAGCACCGGGCGACCTTGCGGGCTGCGCGGCAGGTTCAGCGCACCTTGCACCGAGTAGAACTCGCCCTGGTGGTGGATCGGGTGCACCTTGTCAGTGTCGACAAAGCGGCCCGAAGCCTTGTCACCCACGAAGGCGTCGTCGTCCCAGCTGTCCCACAAGGCCTTGACCACCTCGGTGAATTCAGCAGCCCTGCGGTAGCGCTGGGCGTGCTCGGGCACTGCATCGCGCCCGAAATTGCGGGCCGACGGCAGGTCGGCCGTGGTGACGATGTTCCAGCCGGCGCGGCCAGCGCTCACGTGGTCCAGCGTGGCAAAGCGGCGGGCGATGTTGTAGGGTTCGTTGTAACTGGTGGAGGCGGTGCCGATCACGCCGATGCGGCGCGTGGCCGCCGCCACGCTGGCCAGCAGCACGGTGGGCTCGAGTGCGGTGATGGGGCGGAAATCGATCTGGTCGACGATGGCCGCGTTGTCGGCCAGGAAGATGGCGTCAAAGGTGCCCAGTTCCGCCAGTTGCGCGGCACGGATGTAATGCTGCACATCGATGAAGGCCTTGGGGTCGGCCTCGGCCACGCGCCAGGCCGAGGGCAGAAAGCCCGAGTGCAGGGCATTGAGGTTGAGGTGCAGTTGACGGGGCGGTGGGGCGGCAGGTGCGCTCATGGTGGGTTCCGATGCAGGTGGCGGCCAGCGGCCGAAGTCCTGATTGCACCGGAGGCCCGCACTCAGGCCAACAAAGCTTTCCGAATTTGCATCCTCAGAAAACGCACCCGCCCCGCCCTGCCCTGCCTCGCTGCGGTCAGTGATCCTCGTCCGACAGGCTGATGGCAATGCGACGGAAGTCAGACTCGACGTCCAGAAAGACATCGAAGACCTCGGGATCGAAGTGCGTGCCTCGCCCCTGGCGCAGGATGATCATGGCCTCTTCGTGGCTCATGGCCCCCTTGTAGACGCGCCGGCTGATCAACGCGTCATACACATCGGCAATCGCCATCAGTCGCGCCGACAGCGGGATCGCCTCGCCCACCAGGCCCTCGGGGTAGCCCGAACCGTCCCACTTCTCCTGGTGGTAGAGGGCGATTTCCTTGGCTGGCTGCAGGAAAGGCAGGTGCATGTCCATGGATTTCTCGGCGCGTTCGATGGCCTGATAACCCAGCGTGGTGTGGGTTTTCATGACCTCGAACTCTTCCGGGGTCAGCTTGCCAGGCTTGAGCAGGATTCGGTCTGGAATACCAACCTTGCCAATGTCATGCAAGGGCGCCGACTTGTACAGCAGGTGGATGTAGGCGTCGGTCAGGACGGTGGCGTACTTGGGCAGAGACTGCAGCTTCTGGGCCAGGCAGCGCACATAACGCTGGGTGCGCAGGATGTGGTTGCCGGTCTCGTTGTCACGGGTCTCGGCCATCGAGGACATGGCCAGGATGGTGACGTCCTGCATGGCCGACAGTTCGCGGGTTCGCTTGCCCACTTCTTCTTCGAGAAAGCCGTTCTTGTCACGCAGGAAATCCGCCATGCGCTTGAGCTGCAACTGCGCCTGCACCCGCGCCAGCACCACCGGAGGGCTGATGGGCTTGGCGATGTAGTCCACACCGCCGACCTTGAAGCCCGCAGACTCCGATTCGATGTCGGTCTTGGCCGTGAGGAACAGCACCGGGATGTGGGCACTGCGCGGGTCTTGCTTGAGGCGGCGACAGACCTCGTAGCCATCCATCTCGGGCATCATCACATCCAGCAGGATGATGTCGGGGGCTGGCGTGGCCTGGGCGATCTGCAAGGCGCGCTCGCCCTTGCTGGCCACACGCACCTTGTAGTGGTCCTTGAGCACGGCGCTCATCAACGACAGGTTCTCGGGCGTGTCGTCCACTACCAGCACCACGGGGCGCTCTTGATTCGTGTCGGGGCTGGCGAGCAATGCACCGGCAGCGGTCTCTGAGGCAGACAGCAGGGTCCTTGGCGCCGGTGCCACCTGGGCGGCTGAGCCCGCCGCTGCCACCAGCGGCTGCGGGTTCAGTTGGGCCTCGATGCCGGCAATCAACTCGGCCAGCTGGCGAGCCAGCAGCGCTGCCTGAGCATGCGCATCCGGACGTCGGGCCGGCTCACGCAAGGCCTCTTCGAGCCGGCCGGCCTGCGCCTGCAGCCCATGCGCGCCAATGTTGCCGGCCACACCCTTGAGGGTGTGGGCCACCATTTCGGCGGCACTCCAGTCCTGGACCTGCACCAGGGCCTGGATCTCGCTGCCCACGCTGCGCTGGCCGGCCACGAAACGACGCAACAGGGACAGGTACAGAGGGATGTTGCCGATGGCACGTCGCAGGCCTTGCGCCACATCGAGGCCCGGGATCTGCAACACGGCACTGCCCACCAGGCCGCCGCGGCTTTCAGTGACCTCGGCGGGGCGCGTGCCCTCGGCCTCGCCTCGGCTCGGAATCCAGCGCAGCAGGGCTCGCCAAAGCTCATCAGGCTCGATGGGCTTGGTGATGAAGTCGACCATGCCGGCGGTCAGGCACAGCTCGCGGTCGGTCTGCCGGGCGTTGGCCGTCATGGCAACGATGGGCACGTGCTGGTACTCGTCGAGCTTGCGGATCTCCTGGGTGGCGGTCACGCCGTCCATGACCGGCATCTGCATGTCCATCAGCACGATGTCGTACTCGCTGCGGCGGATCTGGTCGATGGCCTCCTGGCCATTCTCGGCAATGTCCACCAGCAGACCCGACAGGCGCAACATGCCTGCCGCCACCTCCTGGTTGATGTCGTTGTCTTCGACCAGCAGCACCCGGGCACCGCGCAGGCGCTCCAGGGCTTGCGGCTGCGGGCTCTGCCCCATCTCGCGCGAGGCGGCCACGGCGGAGGCGACCTTGCGAAGTGTGCGGCTGCCCAGCACCTGCATGACCGTATCAAACAGCACCGAAGGGTTGACGGGCTTGAGCATCACGGCGTTCACACCTGCACCGAAGGCCTCCATGCGGATGTCATCGCTGTTGTCGGCTGCCACCAGCACGCAAGGCGGTACCTTGCGCAGCGCCTGACGGCGCAACTGGTCGGCGACTGCCAGGCCATTGAGACCGGGCATCTTCCAGTCGAGAAAGACCAGTTCGAAGGGAGTCGTGTTGTCGTCGTGCTCCTGAATGAGCTGCAGCGCCACTTCGCCCGAGGCGGCCTCGTGCACCACGAAGGTCTGCTGGCGCAGCATCTGGCACAGGATTTCGCGGGCACGGGCGTTGTCGTCCACCACCAGCATCTTCTTGCCGCGCAGATCGGGCTCTGGCTGAGGCAGGCTGCGTTGCTCGCTGCTCTTGCCCAGGCGGGCGGTGAACCAGAACGTGGCGCCCTGGCCCAGCTCGCTCTCCACCCCCACCTCGCCTCCCATCAGCGCCGCCAGCCGCTTGCTGATCGCCAGCCCCAGCCCCGTG